>CAKZUV010000055.1 GCA_937921555.1 uncultured Saprospiraceae bacterium | reverse complement strand
TCCTTTTCCCAAAATCATTGTAAATGCCCCGAAATATCCCTAAATTTGTAGGGTAACCGTTGAGAAAACTACACAGATCCTTTTGTATCTGGATCAGCAGAAGTGTATAAAGGCAGGAAAACCAACTTGAAAACCAATCATTTGGACTTCCCCTCCATCACTTCCATGAGAGATTTCCGCTGTTATTTTATGAAACACTGAATTTGACGACCTCTATCAAAGCTTGCAGTTGAACTGCTGCTCACGCGTACCGATGCCCATCGTGTACGCTCGATATGTTGAGAAATCGGGTACGAATAGGTTAAGCCAAAAACTTATATCTATTATTCCTCGGTTTCTTCCGGATGATTCGAAAATATAATTGCTCATGGCGGCGAAAAAAAAATCCAAAGGCATTTTAAGCCAATTATCGTTCAACTTTGAAAAATTCAGGTTGGATGCCCGGGTACCCAAACTCCTGGGGTTTCTGTTTTTGCTTTTTGCATTCTACCTCTTTATCGCTTTTAGTTCGTACCTCTTTACCTGGGAAGCCGACCAGGATCGGGTCCTGCAATTTTCGTGGGGTTTATTATTACAAAGCGACGTAGAAATGTCCAACTGGCTGGGACGACTCGGTGCTATTTTTTCCAATATCTTTTTCTTCTGGGGATTTGGGCTGCCTTCCTACATTCTGGTTTTTATGATGAGCGTGATTGGATTGGCCCTCATCAAAGAGGAACCGCTTTCCCAACACCGGCTTACGCTTTGGTATAGTTTTCTGTTGCTGATCTTCCTTTCCGTTTTATTTGAATTCACTTTCCGGCATTCTTCCTTTCCCTGGGGTGGTGCTTTCGGGGAAGGCGTCAGCAGCTGGCTGATTTCATTTATCGGGACGATTGGAACGATTACCCTCCTTTTATTTATGGTACTGATCAGCGTAGTCTGGGCGTTTAATCCGAATTTTTCGGAATTGACACCCGGTGGTTTCTGGTCAGATTTAAAATATTTTTTAGCAAATATCACCAACCCAAAAGCGCTCAAACGCGCCAAGGCACGTCCACCCGTGGCCGCACTACCCGACCCGTCTTCCACCGTTGGCTTACGTCCCAAGTCGGATGTTTCTAACCGTAACTTCAATACGGGAGCTTCCACCGGAGGACCTAAATCAGATGGTCTTTCACTGGAAGTCAATCAGGATTCTCCCGCCCCGGAAGCAGAAAAACCGGTCGAAAAAACACCCCAGCAACTCGCCCTGGAACTGCGCGAACGGATTAAAAATAAAAAAGCCAACTCGCTCACGCCCGGAGATGCGGAACTGGAAATTGCCGAACCTACTGCCGAAGAAACCAGCCTGGAAGTCGAAGCGCCCGTCCCGCTCGACGTAGGTGCCAAGAATCCATTCGACAAACCGGACATGGTCATTCAACACGAAAATGACCACGGTGAACCGTACGATCCGACGCTGGAATTGTCCTCCTACGAGCATCCGGTACTGGCCCTGCTCTACGATTACGCGGATCAGAAAGTAGAAATTGACCGCGCCGAACTGGAACAAAACAAAGACCAGATTATTGAGACTTTACTCAATTATAAGATTGAGATTATAAAAATTAAAGCGACCATCGGACCGACTGTTACGCTTTACGAAATCGTTCCGGCCCCCGGCGTTCGTATTTCTAAAATCAAAAATCTGGAAGACGATATCGCCCTGAGTCTCGCCGCACTCGGTATTCGGATCATCGCTCCGATTCCCGGAAAAGGAACGATCGGGATCGAGGTTCCCAATAAAGCAAAGCAGGTTGTTTCCCTGAAAGAAACCCTGATTTCTGACAAGTTCAAGCGGGCTAAAATGGATCTGCCGATTGCTTTTGGTAAGACGATTTCCAACGAAGTCTTCGTGGCGGATCTGGCCAAAATGCCGCACCTGCTCATCGCGGGTGCAACCGGTCAGGGTAAGTCGGTCGGGATCAATGTGATTCTGATTTCTTTACTTTATAAAAAACATCCATCGCAGATTAAGTTTGTGATGATCGATCCCAAGAAGGTGGAATTGTTCCCGTACAGTAAAATCGCCACGCACTTTCTGGCGTACCTGCCGGGACTGGACGAACCGATTGTGACCGACACCACCAAAGTAGTACATACACTGAATTCTTTGTTAATAGAAATGGATACGCGGTATTCTTTGTTGAAAAAAGCCAAATCCAGAAATATTACGGAATACAACGAGAAGTTTGTCAGCCGCCGTCTCAATCCCAACAATGGACATAAATTTATGCCATTCATTGTGTTGGTCATTGATGAGTTTGCGGATCTGATCATGACGGCCGGTAAAGAAATTGAGATGCCGATCAGCCGGTTGGCACAGTTGTCGCGGGCCGTCGGAATTCACCTGGTCATTGCGACGCAGCGTCCTTCGGTGAACATTATTACGGGTACGATCAAGGCCAATTTCCCCGCGCGGATCGCTTACCGGGTTACGTCCAAAGTGGATTCACGGACGATCCTCGATGCCGGGGGTGCCGATCAGTTGATTGGTCGCGGAGATATGCTTTTATCTTTTGGTAGTGACCTGATCCGGCTGCAATGTGCGTTTGTGGACACACCGGAAGTTGAAAAAGTAATTGATTTTATCGCCGATCAGCCCGGTTACCCCGAACCATTCTTTTTACCAGAATTTCACGGAGATGATGATGGCAAAGGTGGAAAAGGGTCAATCAGCGTCAACGATATTGATGCAAAATTTACGGATGCGGCGCGCTTAGTCGTTCAGAATCAGCATGGTAGCACGTCTATGATTCAACGAAGATTAAAGCTGGGCTACAACCGGGCGGGCCGAATTATGGACCAGTTGGAGTCTTTCGGGATCGTTGGTCCGGCGGACGGCAGCAAGCCACGGGAAGTTTTAATGTACGATGAAGTAGAATTGGAACGGTTCTTGGAGAGTATGTGATTAGGAAATAGGAGGCAACCTTGTGAGTTAATCACGAGGAACCACACCCGGTAGAATTTACTTCTACTGGGTTTTTTTATGTATATGTTTCGACTCGCTCATAGATTTTCTTTAATTCCAGATTTACTTAGTCGAACGCTTCCTCTGGTCGCTTTTCTCCTGCGCAAATATGGAAGGAAAATCTAACGCTCATCTCAACTTTTGTTTCGACTCGCTCATAGATTTTTTTTATTCCCGGATTTGACTTAGTCGAACACTGCCTGCGGTCGCTTTTCTCCTGCGCAAATTCGGGAGATGACCGACTGAACCTGACGAAGGAAGGCAACGTACGGCAGTACGTTGAAGAAGGGAACCGCGAAAGCGGACGAACAGTAAAATTCCACGCTCAACGTTGGTATCGACTCGCTTTTAAATTTTCTTTAATTCCGTATTTATTCATTCAGACATTCCCTTCAGTCATTTTCTTCATTCATAAATTCGGAAGGAAAATTGAACGCTCATCTCAACGTTTGTTTCGACTCGCTCATAGATTTTTTTTATTCCCGGATTTGACTTAGTCGAACGCTCCCTGCGGTCGCTTTTCTCCTGCGCAAATTCGGGAGATGACCGACTGAACCTGACGAAGGAAGGCAACGTACGACAGTACGTTGAAGAAGAGAACCGCGAAAGCGGACAAACGGTAACATTCCATGCTCAACGCTCGCCTCAACCTGTAAATCCTCACCCCAAACCAATCACTAAAAAACAAAAAAGGAATAAAATAAACATTAGCCCTCACAGACCGTCTACCCGCAGGCGGCGGTTCTTCTCCCTGTGAGGTCAGGAGGGAGCAGAGCAGATTAATCACTGGCTTGATGTTTGCAAAATACCACATATATAGTTATCTCCTTCTTTAAATGGGTCTTTTAAAATCTCATTATTTCACCGTATTAAAATCTGACCAGTATTGAGATTACTAACTTTTTGTAAAATAGGTGTACAAGTAATGCTTCTCGGCCTGGTTTTGATATGTACTTCTTTTCCTGCCAGGTCCAGTCAGATAGACAGTCTGTTGATCCTGCTGGATAAGACATCCGACCCAACTACCAGAGCAGGTTACTTACTACAAATCGCTAAAAATACCTACGAAAAGAGTCACGATGATTATCTGAATTACAGTCAAAAAGCACTGGAGGAAACAATGCATTCACGGTTTGATGATGATACGCTCAAAATGAAAATCATCAATAATGTAGGTTGTGCTTATTCTGAAATTAACAACGCGGAAAAAGCAAATAAGTATTTTTTTGATGCGGCGGCTCTTGCCATTAAGATTGACGACCGGCGTTATCTGAGTAATTTATACAACAATATCGGTCTTACTTACGGAAATGTTCAGGAGTATGATAAAGCAATTGAGTTTCATTTGAAATCACTGGAAATAAGAACGCAAAGAAATGACTCTTTGGGAGTTTCAATTTCTCATACCAACATCGGGGCGATTTATTATTCTATCAAAGACTACGATAAAGCCAGAGAATCTTTTGAAAGAAGTTTTGCCATCAGCCAGTTAATCAATGATACCGAGGGCATTGCTTTTGGCTACACAAATTTAGCAGATATACTGTTTTTAGAAGGGAAGCATATCGACGCCCTGGCTTATTACCAAAAATATCTGGTCATGGTCACGGAGATGAACTACACGCATAGTATTTTATATGGACATAAAAAAATTGGTGAAATTCACCTTAAGTTAAGCAATCTGGACAAGGCAGCTTTACACCTGGAAAAAGCCTATAAAATGGCTATTAACTCCAATTATACCTGGGAGTTGACGAATATTTGTCTTAAGTACGCAGCACTGAAAAAGCAGCTGGGCGATCCTGATTCGGCACTGATTTACGCACAAAAAGCCCTGGAGCATTTTCCCGCTTCATCTTCCAAAGAAAAACTAGCTACTATTCATCGTACTTATTCGGAACTGTATGAATTAAAAAATAATCCTTCCATGGCTTTGCAGCACCTCAAGATCCACCTTCTGGAAAAGGACAGTGCGTTGCAAAAAGAAAACCTGGGCACATTTGC
The DNA here is from genome assembly GCA_937921555.1 of uncultured Saprospiraceae bacterium. Taxonomy (GTDB): domain Bacteria; phylum Bacteroidota; class Bacteroidia; order Chitinophagales; family Saprospiraceae; genus JALZUU01. Next base: position 56,698 of record CAKZUV010000055.1, on the reverse strand, counting down.
TGATATGGAAGCAAAGTATCAGTTAAATTTAAAAGAAAAAGAAAATTACTATCTAAAACAGGAACAGATTCTGAATGCCAAAATAATTTCACAACGCACCATCGTTTCGCTGGTTTGTCTGGCGGGTATTTTTCTGCTCGTTTTATTGGCTTACTGGCTTTACCGGCTAAAGGAAACTAAGCACCAGCTTAATATCGATCTGGAGAAAAAAGTGGAGGAACGAACCCAACATCTAAAAAACATTAACCGAAAACTGGAAAATGCCAACTCCGAACTGGAACGTTTTTTTTATATTACTTCCCACGACCTAAAAGAACCACTTCGCTCCATTATGAGTTTTTCTACCTTAGCTAAAAGGCGGTTACGGGACAACAAAACCGACGAGGCCAGCGAATTTCTTACTTACGTTGAAAATAGTACCACCCAAATGGATACTTTATTTAAAGGTATTACAGATTTTTTCAGTATTGGCAAAAAAGGTGCTAGCGAGGTGACTTCCCTGACGGCTATCCTGAAGAGCACTGCCAGTGAATTAAACCTGGATTCGGAGACCAGCAAAGTGCAGCTTCATACTCATTTTGGCCATACAACCGACGGGATTTTGCTTCCAGGATTACTCGTAGTCGTTTTTAAAAATCTAATTGAAAATAGTATTAAATTTAACAAAAACGATACGCCGATAGTCCGTATTAAACACTGGGACAATTCCACGCATTATTATTTTTCGGTAGAAGACAATGGCATTGGGATCTCACAAGCATACCACCATCAGGTATTTGAAATGTTCAAAAGGCTCCATTCCCGGGATAAATTTACCGGATCAGGAATAGGTCTGTCTATTTCTAAAAAGGTAGTACAGCAATTAGACGGCGATATAGTAATCACAAAAAGCGATTCCAATGGAACAATTTTGGAGTTCTGTATTCATAAAAATTTCTGCCGGCAGCAGATCGCTTCCGCTACCAATTACCTTCCGGTTGATTCTACCATATCCAACATTTTTCTTTAAAAAGTATTGTTGCTTAGTAAAAGCTTTATCTTTACAGAAAAAATTGCGCCTGCTTCCCGACTTTCTGAAACACAAAACCATCCACTCCCACCACTCCATTTCCGGTGGCGATATCAACGACGCCTGGCGGATTGAAACCAATGATGGTATTTATTTTTTAAAACAACATACACAACCACCTACTCCGGGATTTTTAGAAACGGAAGCAAGCGGATTAAAAATTTTACAAAAAACTAAGACGATAAAAATACCGGTCGTTTTTGCAGCCGGCCATCACGACGGAACTGCCTTTTTGATCATGGAATATCTACCGCCCGTACCACCCGAAAAATCAGGTTGGGAAAACCTGGGCAGACAACTCGCCAGCTTGCACCAGACCACGCAGCAACATTTCGGATTAGACCACACCAACTTTATCGGAAGCCTCCCACAATCCAATCATTATCAGACAACCTGGTCCGAATTCTACGTCAGCGAACGACTACAGCCGCAAATAAAAATGGCCGCCGATCAGCAACTATTGGAAACAACCGACTTAAAAATTTTTGAAAACCTGTTTTTACAGATTGAACAAATCTGTCCCGAAGAACCACCCGCCTTAACCCACGGAGATTTGTGGAACGGAAATTTTTTAATTACAAAAAATCAAACACCGGTACTCATCGATCCGTCCGTCAGCTACGCCCACCGCGAAATGGACCTGGCGATGAGTCATTTGTTTGGTGGATTTGATCCCGTTTTTTACGAAGCTTATCAGAATAGCTATCCGCTCGTCGGAGGATTTTTGGATCGGATGGAAATTTACCAATTGTATTATTTATTGGTGCACCTGAATTTATTTGGGAGATCGTATCTGGGACAAGTGAGAAATGCTGCACGGAAATATACTTAATCCTGCAACCGCCCCTCAATCATCTGCAAAATTTCTTTCCACCCTTCGGTCTGCGGATAATGCACCGCCGGATGGGCGATAAAATTGCTGACCAGTTCCTTTGCGCTTTGCAATAAAACATCAGAAAAAATACCGGTATGAAAATACACCAGCAGATAATTAAATTCGTGGGTTACCATATCTTCGTTGAGTTCGGGACCGTGGACGGCCAGCGGTGCAGGAGCTGATTTGTTCCAGTCGAGGTCAAGGCTCAGTTCCAGTACCCGGAGATTTCGCAGTGCGAGGAGCAAATTACCACTTTGAAAATACTGCTCAACCATCGGGGTGATATTGAGAAAGAAATTTTCATTCAGCACTTCGGTCATCTCTTCCAGATAATCTGCTTCGGGGTCGTCGTCGGTCACTACCCACTCAAAACTTTCGATTTCTGCTTTGACCCGTTGGGAAATCTCGTTCAGTTTATCAATGAGGACAGGCAGGTCATAATTAACGGGGGCCGGATTTAGATAATTTTCGAAAGCACTCCGGAATAATTCGTCCCGCGCAAACAATTGCCGCAGAAAATGCTCCCGGACAGACGCCGGAGCGGTCGAAAATATCTGATCGTAAAATGCGGTGTCGGTATTTGTAGAATCCATTTTTTTTGACAAAAATAGGATTTGTAGGGTAAAATTTAGCTATTTTCCCTTTGTATATTTTTGTACCAGGTGTGAAAATTAACAATTGGTAAAATGATTGGAGCTATACCTGCGTCTAATGATACTGCTCGTATATATTGTCTAATATATGGAAAAATAATGGCAGCAGCATTCACCTTAGCAAATTCTTCATCTGATAATTTGGGAATTCCAACTTTTTCAAATATTCCAACCATTTCTACTCCCAGATAAAAATCATTACTATCGTTTTCCGATATTTCATTTCCAATTTCAATACTAACGTGTACATCAAGAAAATTTTCTCTCACATCATACGTTACTTCCAACTTAACTGGTAAATCCTTTACATTAGGATCTTCCAGGTAATTATTCCACTCGAATTGAGAATTTATAAGTCGAATAAATTTAAGCTGAACACCGGACTTGGCAGATTCTGTAATCATAATTTAATTTAAGCGGCCATGGCAAAACTTCTTTCGTCATTAGTTAAATCTATAAAAGGAGACCCTTTAAATACATCTCCACTAAAAGTAATTTTTAAATTATCTTGTGGTGAAAGCATCACTCCATTAAGCAGCCCTGTATTTTCATTAACTGTAGAAATATCAATACTTTCTTGAATTTCAAAAAAGTTTTCATAATTCATTGTCAAAGCCTTAGCACCTACAACTGTTTCAGGTTGATCAAGTTCAATCAAAGCATCATTGTCAAGGATACACAATTCAGATTCAATTCCAGTATCGTCAAAGTTATCCATTATTTCAAAATACAAATCTGAAAAGTTTTTATCTTTTAAAATATTATCCGCTAACACTTTGATAAAGTGTGTATCTGAATTATTTTTATATTGATACAACAATTCATATTCAGGGTACAAATTACTTATCTTATCCAGGGATTGCCTTATAAATTTTTCGACTGTCATACTTTAAAGTTTTGTTTTGTAAGCAGATGAAAATTGTTCATGTATTTTTCTGCTTTATCTACCATAGTTGGAGTAACCTCTGTTTCATCGTAATCGGCTTCTATTCTTAATGCCTTTAACTGTTTCAAATGATTATCTAATTCTGCGGCATCTTCTGATCCGAAATTAGCTCGAAATTGTCTGACAAATTCTCTGATACATTCTTTGTGCATACTCCCTTTTCTACGTTCCTGTAACTGAAAATGGATTAAGTCCCATTCTTTGGTATAATATTCTTTTAGAATGTAAGATACTTTTTGAAAGCAAGAATAGTACCCACAATGAATAATCGCAGCGAATACCTCCTTATCCTTTAAATAACCAAATGCAAGTCTGTTTTGTTCTGATTTTTCTAAAAGGATAGACATGGGTAAAGAATGCTATTATTAAGGAAGGAATCCAATTATTAGTTCCAAACCAATAATAAAGATCAGTAATTGTTGTAAAAATAATAATATATCTGAATATTACCATTTTTTATTTAATGATTCCTTAACACTTCCCGGCAATCCAACATTAATCTCTCCCGTTATATTTGCGTCTAAATAACGAATTAAAAAAGAAAAAAGATGAAACAGATCATATTTTTGCTGGCCCTGACTTTCAGCATTTTTGCTACGGCTCAAACCAATGAATTCTCCACCGCCAAAGATTCCGATCCGGGCGCAACGAAGGTGCTGGAGGCTATGAAAAATCAATACCTCGGCTATAATTCCGTGGAGGCTGCTTTTACGCTCACCATTGAACTGCCCGAAGAAGATGCGGAAATTCAAAAAGGAACCATCCAGCAACAAGGCGACCGCTACAACCTGACCATGAACGATCAACATATCGTCTCCGATGGCAAGTTGCTTTGGTACCACCAGATTTCTTCCAAGTTAGTACAAATCAATAATGTGGATCCGGACGAAGATTCGGAAGAACTGTTTTCACCTCAGAATTTTCTGAAATTCTACGAGGATGGAAAATTTGTCGCCGCTCCCATCACCGTGGCCAAAGAAGATGGCAAAGCCGTTCGCTGGATTGAACTCAAACCAGTGGACACCGACAGCGAATATTTTAAATTCCGGATTGCTTTGGATATCAAAAAGAATGATCTCCAAAGCATCAAAGCATTCAGCCGCGATGGTTCCCGGTACACCCTCAAAATTGACCAACTGACTCCTAACAAAAAATTCACCGATAAAACGTTCACCTTCGACGCCAAAGATTATCCGGGAGTGGACGTAGAAGACCTTCGGGTTGATTAAAATATATATTCCCTTGAACAGCTACCGCCGATTCAGAAGTCTGGATCGGCGGTTTTCTGTTTCGGGTGACTCCCATCTATTCAGGATGCTCCTCTTCTTTTGAGACGCCAGTCAATCCGAATGCTTCCGTATCAGCCATTTCTGAATTCTGCGTCATTTTCCGCTTTTTGTACTGATTTCCAGGACGAATTCCCTATCTTTACCATAGTAGCTGCTGATAAATTCTTATTTGTTATTAATGTAAACCAGCATCCAGAATTTCAGTTAGCATTTTTGAGAAAAATAGCAAATAGCAATCTATAAAACAAACTGACTATGCAAGGCGTAAAATTTGCCCGACCCGATACATCACAATTTTTCAGTACTCTACGAAAAAACGTCAATCGTTATTTTCAGGAAAATGATTTATCCAAAAATGGTGATCACCGGATGGTCCTCAAAACCATCTGTATGTACACGCTTTATTTTGGTCCGTACCTGCTCATTATGGTCGGCGGATTCTCGACCTGGGCGATGGCAGGACTTTGTTTGTTGATGGGACTGGGACAAGCGGGCATTGGTTTTTCGGTCGCACACGATGCGGCGCACGGCGCTTATTCCGGCAACAAATTCTGGAATAAAATCCTCAGTTATTCTTTTAATGTCATTGGTGGCAGTTCGTTTACCTGGCACGTTCAGCACAATGTTTTACACCATACGTATACCAATATTTACGAACTGGACGAGGATATTCACGACAAACCATTTATTCGTTTATCCCCTCACGGAAAATTAAATTCCTACCATAAATACCAGCATTGGTACGCACCTTTTTTATACACCCTGGCGACCGTCAGCTGGCTGACAAAAAAAGATTTTGTACAAATGGCCCATTATAACCGCAGTGGCCTGACCGAAAAAAGCGGACACCATCCCCGTCAGGAAATGATTACCATGATCATTAGTAAATCAATTTACTTTTTCTACATTCTATTGTTACCGATGTTGGTTTTACCCGTTGCCTGGTGGCAGGTATTGCTCGGATTTTTGATCATGCAAATGGTTTCCGGATTTATTCTGACCATCGTTTTTCAACTGGCGCACGTCGTAGAAGGCCCCACGCACCACAAGCCCGTCATGAGCGGTACGATGGAAAATACCTGGGCGATTCACCAACTGATGACGACGGCTAATTTTGCCCGTAACAATAGAATTTTATCCTGGTTTGTAGGCGGTTTAAATTATCAGATCGAACACCATTTATTTCCGCATATTTGCCACGTCCACTATAAAAACATTTCTAAAATCGTGCAAAAAACAGCCGAAGAATTTAACCTGCCCTATTTCGATCAGCCAACTTTTCGCGCAGCCGTGGGTTCGCATCTGCGGGTGTTGAAAGCGTTTGGGAAAGGTTGAGGTTGTTTGGATGTTTAGCTTGTTCTAAAAAGTATTTTTTTAAGCAGGACTATGTGCCGAATTTGGTTTTCGCTTTTCCAGTTTTTAAAGTAGACTCAACGATTTAACAAAAAACAAAAAATGTTCAACCTCTACCTACAACTCGGCTTTGAGCACCTGCTGGATTTGGCGGCGTACGATCATCTATTATTTGTCATTGCGTTAACCGTTGTTTATCAGCTATCCGAATGGAAAAAATTGCTGGTACTCGTAACCGCTTTTACCATTGGTCATTCAATCACGCTGGCGCTCGCAGTTCTGGACATTATTCAATTTCCCAAAGAAGTGATTGAATGGCTAATTCCGGTCACCATTTTACTGACGGCCATCTATAATTTAATTACAAACAATAACATTAGCAAATTAAATGTAAAATATATTGCTGCTTTGTTTTTTGGATTAATTCACGGAATGGGTTTTTCCAGTTTTTTAAAGTCGGCGCTCATGCCCGGCGAAGAACACCTGCTCGTCTGGCAATTATTAGCCTTTAATCTAGGAATAGAAGTAGGGCAATTATTGATTGTCGGAGTTGTTTTGTTGGCTAATTTTATAGTGCTGAATATTTTTAAATTAAAAAAACGAAACTGGATCATCCTCGTCAATACGGTAGTAATGATCTTGTGCATCTGGATCATGAGCGGTTTACTCGAATAAAAAAATCCGTGTATCCGATTAATAAATCTTCCCTTTTTCCACAACGAAACAACAGTTACCAACGTTTTACCTTTGTAGATTCTGTTTTTAATAAAAATTATTGAATGATTATATTCTTACAAATATTCAGTCTCCTGTTTGCCCACGACATTCACCTGACCAAAGCCCAGGTAGAAGTAAATGCTGCGGAACAATCCGTACAAGTCAGCATGCATATCTTTCTGGATGATCTGGAAAAAGTCATTCAGCAGGAAACGGGATTTACCGAGACCATGCACCTGGGCACCGAAAAAGAAGTCCCCGAAGGAGATTCGCTCCTCGCCGTTTATCTGGCCAATCACTTTCTCGTGGCCGCCAACGAACAACCCCTCTCTTTTTCTTTTGTCGGCAAAGAAAACAGCGAAGACTTACTGGCCCTCTGGTGCTATTTTGAATTTCCACTTTCTGGTATTCCTACCAAAAACCTGACCCTGACCAACAACGTTTTAATGGAACTATACGGCGATCAGCAAAACATTATTACCTTACAGGGCCCCAATAAAAAAAGAGATTACCTGCTATTTCAGGTTGACAAAGCGACGGCGAGTTTTAGTTATTAGTTTTATGCTCCTGGCTACTCGCTCTTTGCTACTTGCTTCCCTTAAGCGCGTATTTACGTTCAAAGGGAAGCAAGCGGCAAGAAGCAAAGAGCAAGCAGCAAAAAATAAAAAAATGTTTAAAAAAATCTTCATCCTACCCATTCGTTTTTACCAGTCGGCGATCTCTCCACATCTCGGCAACAACTGTCGTTACACCCCCACCTGCTCCCAGTACATGGTCGAATCCATCAACGAATGGGGCGTCTTCAAAGGCATCTGGCTCGGAATAAAAAGAATCGGTCGCTGTCATCCCTGGGCGGGACACGGACACGATCCGGTACCAAAGAAGGAAAAGAAAAATCCATAGACTTACCTTTTTTTTTAAAAATTTTTGCTGACAACCTTATTCGATCACGGTCGAGTGCAGCAAACAGTCAAAAGCTAACGGCTAATGGCTAACCGCTAACCACACTCAATTTTACCGTATATTTGCCAAAAATTTCATCCTGAATTATGAACCAACGTCCCCGCCGTAACCGTCGTACACCCGCCCTCCGCAACATGGTCCGCGAGACCCGTCTGACCGTCGATAATCTCATCTATCCACTCTTCCTCGTCGATGGTAAAAAAATCAAAAAAGAAGTAAAATCTCTGCCCGGCAACTACCGCTGGTCGCTGGATTTATTGCTAGGAGAAATAGAAGCATGTATGGAACTGGGACTCCGGAATTTCATCCTTTTTCCGGCGGTCAAAGAATCCCTCAAAGATAAAAAAGCAACCTACAGTTATCATCCGAAAAACTTCTACCTCAAGGCCGCCAAAGCAATCAAAAAACGCTTTCCGGAATGCTGCCTGATCAGCGACGTGGCCATGGATCCGTACAGTTCCGACGGCCACGACGGACTGGTAAAAAAAGGAATGATCATCAACGATATGACCTTACCGATTCTTGGTAAAATGGCCGTAGCACAAGCACGGGCTGGATTTGATCTGATCGGTCCCAGCGATATGATGGACGGCCGGATCGGGTTTATTCGCCGGGCACTCGATCAGGCGGGTTACGTGGATACAGGCATCATGTCGTACTGCGCAAAATACGCCAGTGCCTTTTACGGTCCGTTCCGGGATGCGCTGGATTCGGCTCCCAAAGCGGGCGATAAGAAAACTTACCAGATGGATCCCGCCAATAAACGGGAAGCCCTGATCGAAGCCAAACTGGACATTGCCGAAGGGGCAGATTTTTTGATGGTCAAACCGGCTATTCACTATCTGGATGTGATTCATTCGCTGCGCGAAAATACCCACCTGCCCATCGCCGCCTACCACGTCAGCGGAGAATGTGCGATGCTGGTCGCCGCCGCTCAGAAAGGCTGGCTGGATTTTGATCAGGCGATGCCAGAAGCATTGCTGAGTATTCGTCGGGCGGGCGCGGATGTGATTTTGACTTATTTTGCGAAAATGTGGGCGGCGAAGTATAGTTAAGGAATGTAAATCAGGCAATCAACACTTTTAAAACCAAAAATTATTAGCTATATTTACCATAATAGGATAGCATTTATGACAAACGACCAACAACAGCTGAAAGTTGAGATAGAAAAACTGGAAAAGGAAATATCTCAAAAACAGCAAAAGCTCAATGAAATTTTAAACATTCGTACGCCCAAAATAGAGTCTAAAAGCGAAACCATCAAACCGATCGAAAGTATTTCCGAAAATACAATGAGCTTTGAGGAAAAAGTACAGGAAATGTTTTTAGCGTTTGAAAAAAACAGGTTGAAGAGAGATAATTTCAGAACTTATATGTACTTTCTCTCGTTTCCAATAGTGCTGGGATTTCTGGTGACTTGTAGTTATGCTATCTATAAAAATCCGGGAGACAAAAGCATTCTTGGTATTGGTGCTGCGGCACTCACTGCCTTGCTTACTTTACTGGGATATTCTTCTTATAAAAAGAACAAAGAATAAATTTTATGTTAAACGCCATTCATCTGCTATTACTCGGTACCGCCCAAAAATCGCTGATCACCTCCTGGTCTTTGGCGGCTGTTTCCCTGATCGTCGTAGAATCCAATCCCAACCTTCCGGAAATTGTTGCGGGCATCGGCTATATTTTTACCGGAGCCGCCCTCGCCATCGGCTGCTTTTTTCTGGGCAGACTAATTGCTCAATACCAGGAGCAAGCGGAAATTCGTGACTTCGAAGCTTATCTGGCGCATTACCAAAAATATCAGGAAAAATTTTCTTTGCTGCAGCAACGAATCAGAAACACTGAAAGTGAAGTAGCTTAAAGGTCTTAGGTTTGTTGGTTTTTAGTCACAGATTAACCAATCACTAACTAATCCACCGATTAACTAATCACTGATCCACTGATCCACCAATCACTCCACCACCACCAACTCCGTCCAAACCCTCCCATCTCTCCGCGTAGCCGATAAAATATAAGTTCCTTTCGCCAAACCGGACACATCCAGCTCCAGCTGACTACCAGTATTTCCAACCTGCGCTATTTGCTGTTTACCCGTCATATCATAAATCCGCACTTCCGTTAAATCAGCCAGTTCCACGGTAAGCCGGTCTTTCGCCGGATTGGGATAAACACTAATCTGCGATTTTTCCGCTCCATCTATCGACTCCACCGACGTCACAATATCATCACAGTTATCTCCACCAAAGCAACCGTACTCGTTTACCCGCATGATCCAGACGGGCGCATATTCACCTGCCGACAACTTCCAGGCAGTACCGACCGTTACCAGATCACCATTCTCCAATTCAATCATATCTCTGAAACTATTCAACTCATTAAATTGATCTACTCCAGGATACTGGTATTTTTTTGCCCAGATCGTATCTCCCTGATGGTTCATTTTAGTAATTAAGCCATGACTACCCAATTCTAAATCTCTGGAAGATCCAATACTGAAAAAATAATCTCCTCTACCATTTATTAAATCAATAATTCCTACCGAAGTTGTATTCGGTGATAAAATATATTTATAAAATAAAAAGTTCCCATCCGCGTCGTACCAGTCCATTCGTATCGGTTCTTCGTACCAGCCCATTGCAATAAAATCGGGAGTCTGTCTTTTATATACCGCGTAGGCCTGGATAATTTGTCCATTGGATAACTCGGTCACTGAGGTCTTGGTCGCACCATTTGGGAACCGCTCCATCCCGATCGCATGCCAGATGATATTTCCGGCGGTGTCTACTTTGATCAGTTGGCTGTGGGAATTATCACCAACCATGTAAGTAAGCCTTTTTGCTGACATCAAAATTCCCTGATCCATCGTCACTTTAGTCTGGTATGCTAATGATCTTCTTAAATCCTCTCCATAATTTTTTGACCAAACTACGTTTCCTAGCGTATCAATTTTTTTTAGATTAATTACCCGCTGATGTGGCTCATCTCGTTGATTGATTGCGGTAATGTAAAGATGATTATCAACACCTAACATTGTAACTGGAAAAGAATAATCCTTACTTACTTGATAAGTTCGTTCCCAGAGCGTCTCAAAATCAGTATTTTGCTTCCGAACACGTAGATCATTATCAATGTTACGATCCTTGGCATAGAAAAAAAGTTGGTCGCCAACTCGAACATAAGGATGAGAAGCAAACTTGAAATCATCATAATGAAAATCCATCTGATTGCCTCCTTCATGATCAAATGATATTACGGAAGATAATGTATCTGGATAGATCATAGGAACAATAAAACGATCTTCAAGCTGATAAATCGCTGTAGGTAGTAGATTACGTTCAGGGATTGTAAGCAGTGTATGGCCATAGTTTTGGGCAAAAATAACACTAGTAAAAAATAGAAAAGCGTAGAGAAACAATATCTTTTTCATGATCTTTAATTTTTTAAAAAACAGAGGGAAAAAGTTCATCTCCTCTCCCCTCCAATTATTTAGTTATTTACAATTACTTTCTCAATGATTATATTACCATTTTCATCAATAATTTTCACCAAATACATTCCAGATACTGTGTCCTGTAAGTCTAAAGTTAAGCTATTTTTATTTACTGATTTTTGAAGAATAATGCTTCCATTCAAGTCAATCAGTACACATGTAGAAATAAGCCTATCTCCCGACGAAACAATTTCAAGTCGATCCGTAGCAGGATTTGGAAAAACACGAATAAATTCATCCCCAATTCTAGAGGTAATCGCTTCCTTTTTCTTTGCCCTCTCTTTCATGTTTTTTGCCATTTCTTCTAATTCAGGATACTCACTTTCCAAGTACGTTCCAGTCATTTGAAAAAACAATCCTTTTGCGTAACCACTAACTGAGGTTTTTGAATCAGCAATATCAATCAATCTTTGCAAGTCAGTCGCAGTTAATTCATTCTCTCTATCAAATCCTCTCAGATATTTTAAGTTTAAAAGCTGAACCTCTTTAAAATAAACTTGCTTTGTATTATTAGCGGACATGCTGGCTAATTTTGTCTGCGCTCCCGCCAAATCATTTTTCATCATTTTTATACCAAAATGCTTAGCTTGTAAATCCCAGGTTTTCATCGGACTCAGAATATTTTCTAGATACTCATACTTTTTTAATTTCAGTCCTACGTAAATACCAAAATCTATCCATTGATCCAGGGTTCGTTCGGTGGATCGAAGATCGGACGTTGCTGGTCCCGACTCAAAAGCAACTGTTCGTGGATTATCTCCGCCTTTTACAACCACTTTATCGATGTATAAATTAATGCTATCCAAAATACATGGCCTGCAAGCTGATTCCGCTTCAAAATTTTGCAGATCAATCTGACCGCCATTACCGCTTCCGGGATTTTCAATATTAAATGGGCCAATTTCTTCACAATAAACTCCTTCTTCAAGCACTTCCGTCACCATTACATTATTATTACCAACAGAAGGCTCTGTTTTGCAGTCCATGGATTCGCTATAAAAATAATTAAATGGCTGGCTGCTGGCAATGTCCGGAAGAAAGCTATTGGCAGATTCGCCAAAGCAATTAGCAGCAGATTCACCATTTTCACCTATCATAAATGGTAATGCTGCATCCAGCATTACATAGCCCCACCCAAGCCTTTCAATGGAGTGATTTTCCAAGAAACGAGTTCTTATATTTTCACCCACGAATAAATTATTTACTTGAGTACAGCCAACATATTCGTTACATCTCAAATCATTGACAGCTATTCCAGTATTATCCATAGTAACTGCCCGTGAATTCCCCATAAACCTATTATTGGCTACTGTAAACTTATTTGCTCCGTTAAATTCAATGGCGTGACGGGTATTTCTAAACTCATTTTTTTCAATAAAAGCACCATCGGGGCTATTCGTACCCAGCAATAATATTCCACGATCTGTCCCGTCAAAAATATTTCCTGATCCGGCGTTTTCATCTCCGATGTACACAGAAGAACCGAGCGGAAAGGTACCAACAGAAATAACACCAATACCGCAATTTTCAAAACTACTTTCGTTGATTACTTCAAATGCTGAATTAGATGAGGATATACCGGTAGAATGGTTAGAGAAACTACAATTGTCAATGGTGAAATTTTGGCTGTTAGTTAGTTCTATCCCTATACCCTCTGAGAATGCAGTAGTGGTGATAGTTGCTTCGCCGTCACAATCAACAGCTCTAATTCCAATGCCATTATCAATAAATGCACTACCAGAAATATCGACTATGGGAGAGATGTACTGAGGAAGATTTTCTCCTGAGTTAAGATCTACACCAACTTCTGCGTCAAGAATATCACTATTATTTTCTATAGTTACAGTTGCTGCATTTACGCCCTTTTCCACTTTAATACCTTGCCATTGACCATCAACTGCCGTTCCACAATAACCAAGTATGGAATTATTAACGATCAATTCACCTCCTGGCTTAACAGTTATTCGCCCACCATTCTTAAAGTTCATCTGAGTATCTTTAATCGTTAGTTTAGCCCCAGCTTGAATTCTTATTTCATTAAATGGTATTTCCTCCCATATACCATTCCCAACCAACTCCGTATTATCTTGAGTAGCCACATATGTAGGAGGCATTGCTTCAGAATAGGTAACTCCATCACAAGGGAAAAAAGGGTTATAATCAATATTTACTTGGTAGGGGGGTGGATTAATGGTAACTGATTGAGAAGCGGTTATCCAAATTTTGAACGGAAAACAAGCAAAATTACCAGTCTCCGCAAAGCAAGTTACATATTCCAACTGTTTAGAAAAATAGGACATCTTTCCCAAACCCCAAGGCGCACTCCCAGTGCCACTTTCGGGACCCTCCGTATCTTCGTTATGGAAATTACCGTCAGGAGTAAAAATATTCGTATCAAATCTGTAATTATTAAGACTCTCAACGTCTGTACCAAAAATATCTACCAATTCATAACGTCCAGTTCCTACTAAGTGATCATTATTGTCTATACCAATTTCTGCGACATCGATGGAAGGTTCCTCTTCAGAATTAATGGGGATAGGCTGATAAACAACATTACCTCCTGGAGCAAAGAAATCCTTACAATCATCACATCTACTAGCACCCGGACCTACCAAACCGCTTTCCAAGCCATAATCAATACATTCATTACCAAGATTTAACTCAACTGCATGTGTTCGATCATCTATAAACACCGTTGGAGTTAATCCATTAAGATTATGATATTTTTTAAATGCATAATGTGCGACAGAGTGAGCACTTACTACTTCTCTATTTTCTCTACTAACTACAAATATTGCTGCTTCGTAATCATTCTCATGGCAATCGGCCCTACAAACAGCAATTTCAGAAAGAGGTAAAATAAGCTCAGGAGCCCAATCTCTAGCGTGGTAAAACCCATAAGTAACAACCCAATAATCTTCCAGCCAGACTACGGAATAGTAAACGTAAGGGTCAAAAGCATCTTCAGCATTACTACCAAAAACATAATTTAAAGCAATATCATCTAGGTTATTCCAGTTATTCCCGGTGTTATAGTCTCCATCATAAAAAGGAGATACTAATAAATCCGCATACCCTTTAACACCTCGATCATTCCAATCACCCCTCGCATCAGCCATGTGACGGATGGTAGGAGCGTATCGGTGGGCGATAATTTTGTTGGCATCAAATAGACAACTGGGATCAGAAGGTAAGTCTACTGGAAAACCATTGCTATCGTAATCTGGGCATTCTTGACTATTTAATAATAATGGTATTAGAAAGAAAGAAAGAAAGAAAGAAAGAAAGAAAGAAAGAAGCTAAAATTTTTCATAAAATAAATTTTTAGGTGAAAAAATATTACTACATATGTTGTTATTTAATTCAAATGTAATAAATAAAAATTATGCTACTAAACTTTATTCTATTTTAATACTTTTTTTTATCTATTAAGTAATGGTCGAATAATAAGTTCCGCATTTTGGCAAGGGAATTTTGGTTCAAGATGAGGCATGAATTCGCAAAGCGAATGAACCGCTTGTGGATGGGCTGGCTCAAGACGATGCCATAGCATCGGCGAGGCTTTTTAACCTGCCTGTCCTGCGGACACGCAGGCAGGCGAAATATTGGATCAAAAGGGCCAGCCATAAATCGGGAAGTTATTGTTTTACCATTACTAAATACTTAAAACAGCATAATTTCATCAAAAAAATTGTCTTCGTCGAGAATTATGATTATTCAAAAGATAATTTTGCTTCTTAACTGTCCATTTTAATAAGCTAATGAATCAGAATCAAACAACTTAGAAATAGCCTTTCTAAACCAATCCCTCCTCCATCTGTTTAATAATTTATCACAAATTTTATATCTAATTTTATAAAAATTAAGACGTTCTAACCACCACTAAACCCTACACCCTTGTCCGACTTCTGGAAAAAAATAAAATCCCTGTTTCAAGACTCCGAACAAAGTTCGCCCTCACAGCCCGTGGTACACGAAATCATCGAACGGAGCGAGGCCGAAAAAGCGGCTTACGAACAATGGAAGACCACGCTCTCCGCCAAACGGATGCTCGACTGGCTAAATAATCAATACGCCGCTTATCTCTCTCCCACCGCCCGGACGGACGACGCGGTGGCCTTTCTGAATACCCCTTCCGCCAAAGGATTTGTGGTGCATTTCCACCAGACCCAATACCGGAAAGCGGAAATCCTGCATCTTTTTGACTTGCTCCGCGAAAAGGTACTGGAGATGAATTACAACAGTTACGTCAGCGATGTCCGGACCTTTAACCGCCCACAGTGGGTCGAATCCGTACAGCGGCATTACATGAAGCCTTCGCTGAATTTTTATAAAAAAGAAGCCGAAAAATTTAATCAGGGATACGGAAATATCAAAATCGAACTGGAATTCCGCAACGACCAGGTCTATAATCTGCGCTTCAGCGCCACCACTTACCAGGATCAGAATTTTAACAAGGCCGATGAATTTAAAGAATTAATGGGAATGGTCCTGCGTTGATTCGTTTTGTTAAAACAATAAAACATTAAATATTTTGATTATGTGAAAAACATCTTTACATTTGTAGTTCATTCTCTCGCTTTTGAGCTTCCTTTCAGAAGTCTAATAATAATGGTTGGGAAAACTACCGTAACACTATGGAGGCATAGATACTTCCAACCAACACAGAGCCGGCAATTGCCGGCTTTGTTCGTTTTTAACCCAACCACTTTTCGTATTTTCCCGTCTATCCAGTTGAGGGAAGAATTTTTGTAAAAACGTAAATCCGGCGCTGATACACCAAAAAATACTAACTAGCCAACTGGTAAGTACCCGATTTTTATTTTATTTATTGATGAAATATTCTTCAGGTTTTGAAATATGTACCCAGGCAGATCCCAGCGGGATCACATTAGACTTTATTCCAGAATGTTTTGTAGAGATACCAAATAGATAAAACAAGAACAACTCACTCGTAATATTTCACCCTTTTTTTCGTTTAACAATGAGGCTCTTCTACCCTATAATTCACTAAAAATTGATAAAAAAATCGTAATTTTGCCCGTCTATGAATAAACAACTGATCTTCGGTCTTTTAATTGGTCTTTTTCTCATCGCAGGAAGCGCCTGTAAGAGTGAATACGAGAAACTGAGAACCAGTACAGATTCTGAATTATTGCTGAAAAAAGCCAACGAATACTACGAAAATAAAGATTGGGCGAAAGCACAGACTTTATTCGAACTCGTAATCGGCGCTTACAAGGGACGTCCCGAAGCTGAAAAGGCGTATTTTTATTACGCGTATACCAACTATTACCAGCAAAAATATACCCTGGCTTCTTATTATTTTAAGAATTTTTCCAATACATTTCCCAATAGTCAGTACCGGGAAGAGGCCGATTACATGGAACATTATTCCAATTATAATCTCAGTCCTTCTTACCGGCTGGACCAGACTTACACGCAGAAGGCGATTGACGGATTTCAGTTATTCATTAATACCTATCCGACCAGTCCAAAGGTAAAAGAAGCCAATAAGCTGATTACCAATATGCGAACCAAACTGGAAAATAAAGCGTATAAAGAGGCAGCATTGTACTATGATCTGAAACAGTATCAGGCGGCTACCCAGTCTTTCCAGAATTTGCTGAAAGATTTTCCGGACTCGCCCCACGCCGAAGAGGTAAGGTATTTGATTATAAAATCAAACTTTAACTGGGCAGAAAACAGCATCTTCGCCAAACAGGCGGACCGGTACAATAATACTTTGAAATACACCGAAAACTTCCTTCGTAAACACCCAAGAAGTGGTTACAACGACGAAGTCGAAAGAATTATCAATAAATCCAATAAGCAATTAAAAATTATCGCTAATGTCGGACATTAAATCAAGAGTTCAGGGCCTGGAGCCAAATTGTGGTGCGAGAGATATTCACGAAATGATCAAAGACACCAAAAATGTCTACCGTTCTATCGTTATCATCTCTAAAAGAGCCAAACAGATTTCTGTCGATCTGAAACACGAGTTGCACAACAAACTCGAAGAATTTGCGGTGAATACCGATACCATCGAGGAAATTCACGAAAATAAAGAACAGATCGAAATCTCTAAGTTCTACGAAAGATTACCAAACCCGGTACTGATCGCCAGCGACGAATTTACCAACGGCGAAGTACACTACCACGACCGGGAAGAAAAGAAATTTTAAGTAATTACAGTAGAAATATTTCTGGCTAGCTGCCAGCGGGTTATTTAGCCCTCTTCTGTATTTTTAATATTTTGTTTCGCCACAAAGTCACGAGGGACACGAAGAAAAAACTTTGTGTCCTTTGTGACTTTGTGGCGATTATATTATGTAGAAACTCAGTGCCGAAGGCATTAGTTTAATAATGAAGGTCTTGTCTAAAACTAAAATTTTGGATTCTAACTTATCTGGTAAAAAAATTCTCCTCGGCATCAGCGGCAGTATCGCAGCTTACAAAGCGGCACTGCTCACCCGGCTTTTTATCAAAGCAGGCGCGGAAGTACAAGTCATCATGACCCCATCCGCCACCGACTTTATCAGTCCGCTGACCCTCAGCACCCTTTCTCAACGTCCCGTTTTTTCCAATGTCCACAGCGCCGAAGGCTGGAACAACCACGTCAAACTCGGTCTCTGGGCCGACGTCATGGTCATCGCTCCCGCTACGGCTAACACGCTCGCAAAAATGGCCAACGGTATTTGTGACAACATGTTGCTGGCAGCCTACCTCTCGGCACGTTGCCCAGTGTTTTTTGCGCCTGCTATGGACCTGGATATGTGGGAACATTTCACAACGCGCAGCAATCTGGAAAAATTGACGGCTGGCGGCAATCACCTCATTCCGGTGGGACACGGTGAACTGGCCAGTGGTTTGGTCGGAGCCGGAAGAATGGCCGAGCCCGCCGAGATCGTTCAACTAATCAGTGATTTTACCAGCCGGGAACAGGACCTCAAGGGCAAAACCGTGATCGTTACCGCCGGACCTACCTACGAAGCGATTGATCCGGTCCGATTTATTGGCAACCGGTCGTCCGGAAAAATGGGTATCGCCATCGCCGAAGAACTCGCGGGCCGGGGCGCCAGCGTCCAGTTGATTTTAGGGCCTTCTAATCTTAAAACGACACATACTGCCGTTCAGACCATCTCCGTGGAGTCTGCGCATGAAATGTACAGGGTCGCAGTGGATCTTTTTAAAAAAGCAGACGTAGCAATTTTAGCAGCTGCGGTGGCGGACTACCGGCCAGCCAAAGTATCCGATAAAAAAATCAAAAAGAAAGCAGGAGATTTGTCTATTCTGCTGGAACGAACCCAGGATATTGCCGCTACGCTGGGAGCCAGTAAAACAAAAAAACAGATTACCATCGGCTTTGCGCTGGAAACAAATGACGAAAAAACCAACGCCGAAGGTAAACTTCATAAGAAAAACTTCAATTTTATCGTTTTAAATTCGTTAAGGGATAAAGGAGCTGGATTTCGGCACGATACCAACAAGATTACGATCCTCCACACGGACGGAACGATGCTCGAATATCCCCTTAAATCAAAAACTGCCGTGGCAACGGACATTGTCAACGAACTGGTCAAAATAATTTAATTATGAAAAATAGCGTACTCGTTTTTATTTGCCTGCTGGCTTTTAATTTTATTCAGGCACAGGAAATGAATTTTCAGGTAAAGGTCAATGTACCTAAAATCCAAACAGTTGATCCGGCTGTTTTTGAAGATATGCAACAGCAGATTGAGGAATTTCTCAATACCAGAAAATGGACAGATCAGGTGTACGAACCAAGTGAAAGAATTAACGGTAACATTCAAATCAATATCACCGAGGAACTCTCTCCTACCGAATTTTCGGGAAGTATTCAAATTCAGGCATCACGTCCGATCTATGGCAGTGTTTCCGAAACGGTTTTGCTTTCGCACAATGATAAAGATTTCCAATTTTCTTATCAGCAGTTTCAACCCATTCAGTTCAGTAATAATTCCTACCAGGATAATCTAAGTTCGGTCCTCGGATATTACGTTTACTTTATTCTGGGACTGGACGGAGATACGTTTGCTCCTTTCGGTGGTGAAGAATATTTTCGCCGGGCACAGGAAATTGTCAATACCATCCCTGCTAACGTAGCGGGAACCTTCCGTGGCTGGCGTTCGCAGGACGGAAACCGTAACCGGTACTGGTTGCAGGAAAGCATGCTCAATCCGCGATTGCGTCCTTACCGGCAGGGAATGTACGATTACCATATTCGTGGTCTGGACCTGATGCATAAAGACGTGGAAACGGCCCGCCTCGTTATGGCTACCGTACTGGAAGATATCGGTAAAGCCGAAAAGTCATACCCAAATTCTATGTCCTTACAGGTCTTTGCCAATTCTAAATCCAACGAAATAATTGAAATTTTCAAAATTGCCGACAGCACCAGCAAGAGTACCGCAAAAAAGGTGATGACTAAAATTGACGCAGCGAACGCAGCGAAGTACCGGTCGATTGGACGATGATTTTGATGTGCCGATATACACTCCGTTGATAACAGCAAGCTAAAAAATCATAAAATCTTCCTTCCCTCCAGGACAGGAGGTGAAAGTTTAGGATTTTTTGCCAGACTTTCCTTTTAACACTTTAGAGCTTGTTTAAAGTTTATTTTAGAATGATCATCAATGATTAATTGTTAATTTTTGTTAAAGGTCTGGTGTAGGTGCCGCGTCAGAAAACATTCGTAAAAAAACAGTGTTTTAAGAGCAGAAATAAGTATCTGCGGATACGATTCAACATCTCAATCTCAACCTTTTAACAACCCAAACATGCGTATATCTTTTTTAATCCTCCTTTTTATTTTGGGAATATTTACGCTGCTCTCCGCCCAACTGCCCGACGGGAAAACCCGCCTGACCTGGGGACAGAAAATCAGCGAACCTTCCAAAACGTACCTTTCAAAAATTATCACGTCCAACGAAACCGGAATTTATGCCTTGCGGGAAAAGACCACACAACAGGGTTTTGACGGTCCCAGCAAAATTTATCTGGAGCATTATACCCCACAGATGAAAATGCGCAAGTCTGTCAAACTGGACATGAAATACAATAAAAAAAGAGTAGAATTTGAAAGCATTATTCCTTTTGGTGGAAAAATGTATTTGTTTACTTCTTTTAATAATGAAGCTAAAAAAATAAATTATCTCTTCGCACAGGAAGTAGATTATCGCAGATTGACACCTTCCAGAAAACTCAAAAAAGTAGCCGAAAACCCAACAAAAAACCGGGCCGCCGAAGGTTATTTCGATTTTAGTATTTCTAAAGACAGTTCCAAGTTATTGATCTATAATCAAAATCCTGAACGCCGGAAAACACAGGAAACTTTTTCCATTTATGTGTACGATCAGGATATGACACTCCTTTGGGAAAAAGAAATTACGCTACCCTATCCGGACCAAAATGTCAACATCGAAAGTTTTGAAGTGGACAACGACGGCAACGTATATTTGCTCAATACCGTATTCGATAAAGGATCCAAAGAAGTTAAAAGAGGAAAAGCCAATTATCGCTACAGCATTCTGGCCTATTCCGCTACGGGAGAAAAGTTTGTCGAATATCCACTGGAACTGGAAGACTATTTCATCTCCGATCTGACTTTTAAAATTGCCAATGACGGCCATCTGGTTTTTGCGGGATTTTATTCCCAGAAAGGAACGGCCAGTGCCAGAGGTACTTACTTTTTCCGGATTGATCCAGTCACCAAGGAAGTATACGCCAACAATACCAAAGAATTTGATTTTGATTTACTGACCGCTGATCTTTCCAACCGCAAACGAACAAAAGCAGCAGAAGCAGAGGAAAAGGGTGAAGTAAAAAAACAGGCAGAACTCCGGTCTTTTTCCCTCGATCATTTGATCCTCCGGAACGATGGCGGAGCTGTTTTGGTGGGAGAACAATACTTCGTGGACATCGTGAATCAATTTGATAATTTTGGAGTAAATCGTTTTGGTGGCGGTATTAATCAAACTGATTATTACTACAATTACAACGATTTGATTGTAGCGAATATCAAACCCAACGGAGAAATCGACTGGGCTACCCGTATTCCGAAAGCACAGGAAACCCGAAATGACGGAGGTTATTTTTCTTCGTACGCCATGTCCATCGTTCGTGACAAACTGTTTTTTATCTTCAATGATGATTCACGTAATTACGACAATAGTGACGATAAACTTTATGGCTTTACGGGGAGTACCCGACGGACACTGATCTCCCTGGCGCAGATCAACCGCGATGGTAGTCTCGAAATGTCGCCCCTCATCAACAACGAACAGGACAACCTGCTTTTCAGACCCAAAGTTTCCCGGCAAACCGGCAAACGGGAAATGATCTTATTCGGAGAAAGAGGAAAGAAATTTAAACTGGCGACATTGCAGTTTCTGGAGTAGGTTTTGGTGCTGCATTTTGTTTCTTGCTTCCATCTATCGCGCAAGCTGACGCGATTAAAGAAAGCAAATAGCAAAATACCAATAACGCACAGCAAAACCAGATTCACACAAAACGAAACCATTCAACCAACCGCTACCATGCTCAACATTGCCATCTTCGCTTCCGGCGGCGGCTCC
The DNA here is from genome assembly GCA_937921555.1 of uncultured Saprospiraceae bacterium. Classification (GTDB taxonomy): domain Bacteria; phylum Bacteroidota; class Bacteroidia; order Chitinophagales; family Saprospiraceae; genus JALZUU01. The sequence continues at coordinate 34,737 of CAKZUV010000055.1, read as the reverse complement.
AACGCAGAAGCCATTATTAACCATCTGAAAGATCACCCTTATCTTTCGGTACGTCTGATTGTTTCCAATCGTAAAAGTGCGGGCATTTTAGACCGTGCGAAAAAACATGGAATAGAAACATTGCTCATCAACCGGGAGGGTTTTTATGAAACAAAAGACCTGACGGCTAAATTAAATGCATACCAGATTGATCTGATTGTACTGGCAGGTTTTCTTTGGCTGATTCCGGAATATCTGGTTCAGGCCTTTCCTAACAGAGTTATCAACATTCACCCCGCACTTTTACCCAAATACGGTGGCAAAGGCATGTACGGTCACCATGTACACCAGGCTGTTTTTGACAATAAAGAAAAAGAAAGTGGCCCGACCGTACATTACGTCAACGAACACTACGACGAAGGAAATATTATTTTACAAGCCCGTTGTCCGTTAGCTCCCACCGATCAGCCGGAAGATATCGCCCGGAAAGTTTTGAGCCTGGAACATCAGGTGTATCCGGTAGCGGTGGAGATGGTAGGGCGGTTTATCCAGAACGGGGAAATCTAAATATACCAGGTAAAAAATGATTGATCTGCACCATTCGCTCCTGTTGCTACTTTTTCCACTGCTCTGATAATTATGATTTACAATTACCCGCTTCTCCGAAGACCATTACTCCGGCAACTTTTAACCTTTTTTTACGATTAAGTAAGTAACTTTGTGTTTAAATTTGTTAGTATGAATAGGTTCCGGATAAATATCATTGTTGTAATATTGCTCCTTGTGGGAAATGGTCTGGTGGCACAAAACTGGAAACAACTTTCCCGTTCTGCCAAAGAAATGGAAAAAAACGGGGAATACGCCGCCGCCGGACAAGCCTACGAATCTGCCTTCCGGCTCAAATCCAGTAAAAAAGAATTCATCAACGCAGCGGGAGAAGCTTATCTCCTGGCGGGCGATTATATCAGTGCCGAACGGGCTTTTGGAAAAATTCAGTCGGACGGAGCTTTCCCACTGGCAGGACTGAAATACGGTCGGGCCATCAAATCCCAGGGTCGCTACCGGGAGGCCAAAGCCGCCTTAAAAACCTACGCCCGGACCTACAAGGGTTTTGACAAAACACTGATTCAAAAATTAGTAGATAATGAAATTGCCGGTTGTTTGCTCGCCGAAGGCATGGAAAATCCAGAACTTCAACCGACGCTCTCCCGACTGGGTAGCGCCGTAAATTCTCCCGGCCACGACTTCGCACCGATTCCTTTTTCATCTGGCATTCTTTACTTTACTTCTCCCCGAAGCAATAAAACAAACATCTTACGTTCTCGTCTGGAGGGTGGTGAATGGTCGGTAGCTATTGAGCCTAAATTGCCAGTTGCGACGGCCGGTGCGCTCAGTCAGGGATCATTCAGCACGGATGGCAAACGGTTTTATTTTACAGTTTGTAAAGAGAATGATTGGAGTGGAAAGCGATCCGGATGTGATATTTTTGTTACCCGAAAAAAAGACAATAGCTGGTCGGCTCCGGCGCGATTACGGGAATATATCAGAATGGATGGAACCACAGCAATGTATCCTCACATCGTGGAAAACGGAAATAACGAAATCCTCTATTTTGCTTCTGACCGGCCTGATGGATTTGGCGGGATGGATATCTGGTACACCACCCGTCGGATCGATAGTGATGAATTTGATTTTAGTTTCCCTAGAAATGCGGGAACAGAAATTAATACCATCGGAGATGAAATCACTCCTTTTTATGATCCACAGCAAAGGTCTTTATTCTTCAGCTCGAATGGCCATCCGACAATGGGGGGCTTTGATATTTTTCGCAGTAACGGAGAGACGGTCAACTGGAAGAAACCAGAAAATTTAAGGCAACCCGTTAATTCTCCCGCCGATGACTTTGGATATATCTATCAGGATCGAAAGGAAAATGTGTTCCTGGTTTCAACCCGTAGTTTTAGTGGAAAAGAAGGAAAAAACGACGCAGACATTTATACCATTAATAAATTTGGCAGCGGGATGATCGTAAAAGGAAAAGTAAAAACCAAGCCCGGCCGAGATAAAAAATACAAAGCGGCATTGTACGAAGTTACCACCAACGGTCAGAGAAGATTGCTGATTTCCAAATTTTTTGAAACGGAAGATTTTAAATTCGATGTACTCCCGGAACGGGATTTCAATTTGGAAGTCACCCAAATGGGCTACCCAACGCTAACTTATAATTTTAATACCCACGACTCCAATCAGAAGATTTATTCCAATGAATTTAAAATTGGAACCAGGTCAACTGCCAGTACTGGTAACACATCGATCTCATCTACCGCTACTACTTCACAGCCATCAACCCGCCTTTCAACGCCCGTCACCCCACCAAAATCTACTACTGTTTCCAAAGAAAAAAATAAATCGTATTCCGGTACTTATTATAAAGTTCAATTGACGGTGGTCGTTACTTTTTACGAGCAAAGCGCAGATTACGACAAGGTACGTTCTTACGGTACGATTGATACCGAATATCTCCCCGAACGTGGCTGGACGCGGGTATTGATTTCTCGTTTTTTCACATTACGGGAGGCCCGGGAAATGATGAACAAGGCCAAGGCCATGGGATTTCCGGATGCTTTTCCGGTACGGTACCGGGACGGGAAACGGATGACGCCGTAGAGGGGAGGTGAGTTTTGGGTTTTGAGTTATGCGATCGCGGGCATTATTCATTATTAATTTTTCATTACTTTATTACTTTATTACTTCAATAATCACATTAACTCACTAGTTCCAAGTTCACCCAATCAATTCTTATCCCCCGTTTATTCAAATATCCCTCCGGTATGAATCACTACGATCTTACTACCTTTCTGGAAAAAGTCTTTCTTGATTAAATCAAATACTCCGTACATCATCTTTCCGGTATAAATCCATTCCAGCGGAATCCCATATTTCTTTTTAAAATCACGAATGAATAAATCCAGTTCAGAAGTACGACGGGCGTAGCCACCGAAATGATAGTCGGTGTTAATGGACCAGTTTTGCGGATTTTTGATATTTGCTTCCAATAATAGTTTCTGAATATCACGTTGGTGAAAATTCCCTTTCAATACAGAAAACCCCAGCACCCTACTCGCTCCGTCTAAACCGGAAACGATACCTGCCAATGTCCCTCCGGTACCACAAGCCAGGCAGATATAATCAGGAATTTGCGGAAGCTGTTCCCTGATTTCCGACACGGTCCGGGCACTGCCGGGAATCGCATGAATATTGGTGCCGCCTTCCGGCAAAAGATAATAACCAGGATAGCGGGTCTGATAAATTTCGGTAGATTTTTCTTTGTCACGATAGGTTGTCCGGTCCAGATATTCCAGTCGCATTCCCGCCTGACGGGCAAAGGACAAGGTTGGATTGAGTGGCAGCGTCTCCTCTCCCCGGATGATTCCAATAGTTGAAAAATTGAATAATTTTCCAGCGGCAGCCGTCGCGTAAATATGATTAGAATAAGCGCCACCAAAGGTCAATATCCCTTTTTTTTCCTGCCTGCTCATCTCCTGCAGGTTAAATTCCAGCTTCCGCCATTTATTGCCAGAGAGGTATGGATGAATTAAATCTTCCCGCTTTATCCACAGATCTACCTCTTTTTTATTTAAAAAATCAGCAGATAGCTTTATTAAAGGACTCGGTAAATTCAGAATATTCTTCACGTTTTAAATACTATTCAACAGACTGTGTCACAATATCTTTGTCGCCAAAGAGCACTATATGATGGATTAATTGATAATTTCAATCGCGGTTTGGCATTATTCTTGAAATATATAAATTAAAATAAGATACCTTTATTTTTAATATAAATACCCCTTAATAACGTTTTAAACATAGCACACGATGAAACACTTAAATTTAAAAAAAGGAGATGGCGGTTACGCCTGGGTTGGGTAAAATATTTACCTTTTCCAATCAAAGCATATTTTCAATTCATTCCGAATTGAACACCAGCCGAAAAAACCAATTTTAAAGCGAATAGCCGATTTATTAATTTAGATCGGCTATTTTCATTTAGGAATGGCGATTAAGTAACTTAACAAAACTTTATTTATCACGCCACTGGCGATCCTCCCCATTTTTATCTATATTTCCTGTAAGAACTTTAAGAACTTACATACCCATGAATAAACGAATCAAACGTACCGGTGAGGACGTCGCCAATATCCTGACGCACAGTCTGGGTCTTGTCTTTTTTTTGGCAGCAACACCATTTCTGATTTATCAATTCCTGCAAAACGCCAGTTTCCTGGCGGTCTTCGGCATCAGTATTTTTTGCTGTTCGCTCGTGATGGTATATCTCTCTTCTACGATTTATCATTCTGTAACAACGAAACGCAGCCGGCGGATTCTGAAAATTATTGACCACATCTGTATTTATTTTCTGATTGCCGGAACTCATACTCCGCTGATATTTCTGTATCTGGATCACTTCTACGGATGGATTTTCGCGGCTGTACTCTGGCTTTTTGTGGTAGCCGGAATATTCTACAAACTATTTTTGATAGGTAAATACGAAAAACTATCGTTGTTTCTTTACTTTATGATGGGCTGGAGTGCCGTCTTTACGATGCCTTTTATGTGGTCTTTCATTCCCAATATCACACTCCTGCTGTTGGTCATCGGCGGACTGTTTTATTCGCTGGGTACCATCTTTTTTGTCTGGGAAAAACTACCTTATAACCATGCGATCTGGCATCTCTTTGTCATCGGTGGCAGTATTAGTCACTTCTTTGCTTTCGTTTATTGTATTGAATAATGCAAGAAAATTAAAATCAAATAATGCACCAAGAGGAAGGATAGCCATAGCTACCCGACCGACTAGTAAAAAAGTGTGACTTTAAAAAGACCGCATAAATGGTAAGGAATTTAGGCACTAGGGTCTGATCACCATCAGTCTTTTTGTTTTCAATACTTTTCCTCTGGCATCCATCAGGTTGTATAAATAAGTTCCTTTCTGTAACGTATCGATATTGATACCAACGGTCCGGTTGCCGTTGATCTGATAATTTTTATTCACCACCTCTTTTCCTAAGATATTAAATATTCTAAAAGTATAATTACCCGGTGTTATATTCAGAAAATTGATCCGTACATTATTAATCGCCGGATTGGGATACGCAAAAATATCTGCTCTTCCAGTATTCACATAACTGACATTCGTAATTACGTTGTTTGACTTATAGGTAACTGCAATGGGGGTTTCAGCCGCATCGTTGGTGACGGTTACTTCTGCGATATTTTCCTTTTCCTGATCGTTAACAAAAATATAGGTGGTCAGTGTATCTGGCCCCAAAAAATCACTCCCCAAAAATTCGGTAACATCTACCCAAGTGGCGAAAGGTCCGATGCCTACTCTGGCTTCCACCACCGTCTCCCGGATCTCCGTTCTCTTTTCACGCAACACCTCGTAGGTTCCACCGGGAATAGTCAGGGTACCCCATCCATCCACTACATCTGTCCGGACAGAAGCTACCCGCAACCGGACAGAATCCGGTACAATCGGCAAGTCGTTCGTAATTTCGCCCGGTAAAGAATCCGTGGGAAATGCCACCAGAATGGCATACGTTGTATTATTAACATCAAAGAAATTCATGGGCGATCTGCGCTCTATGATCGGTGGAGAGAATGGCACCCGTACATTGACGCCTAAATTAGCAGGATCTGGTCCTACGTATCCGCTCAATTGATAAGCATCCGCATTGGTAGTAATATACGTTTCTCCTCCCATTTCATCTTCTCCCACCGGGAGATAAAGATTGGCATTCGGAAATAAATCTGCATTCACTCCTTCGGAGGCGGGACGAACCAAGACTTCGGTTGTTACCCCCTGCAAACTACTGAAATCCCAGACCTGATCTCCACCCGGCGCCGTAATAGAAATTCCTTCCGGTGCACCATCTAACGCTGTCCGAAGGGTATCTCCAGCCGTCGGAAAACTGGCACTCGTCACCGTAATCTGTCCCATCAACTGGAAACCGAATAAAATAAATATAAAGAGTAGCGTTTTTTTCATATTCAATTATTTAAACTTAGAGTAGCTAAATTACTAATTAAAAGGCGAAGAGATCGTTAAATGTTCTTAAAAGACGTGTCTAATTTAGACAAGTTGCTCCCAATCTTGCGGAAAAAGACTTTTCAATTGAAGAGAATCCAGTATTAACTCAACCGATCTTTATTACGAGACTGGATTCCACGGGGTTAGCCTTCTAAATTTTGCAGATGTACCAGACTGTGATAGGTTCCTTCCTGTTCCATCAATTGCTGGTGATTGCCCCGCTCGACGATTTGACCAGCCTCCAGTACCAGGATTTCATCTGCCATCTGTACCGTTGCAAGCCGATGTGCGATCACGATAGCTGTCCGGTTTTCCATCAATTTATTCAGTGCGTCCTGTACCAGTTGTTCGGACTCAGCATCCAGCGCAGAGGTGGCCTCGTCCAGAATCAGAATGGCGGGATTTTTCAAAATCGCTCTGGCAATGGTCAATCGCTGTTTTTGCCCTCCACTCAGTTTGTTTCCCCGGTCCCCGATTACCGAATCGTAACCGCGTTCGGTCGCCATAATAAAATCATGTGCATTGGCAATTTTGGCAGCCTCGATTACCGCTTCCCGGTTTTTGACTTTGGTACCAAAAAGAATATTATTGTAAATGGTATCGTGAAATAAAATGGGTTCCTGCGACACAATTCCCAGTTGATTTCTCAGGTCTGACAAATCCAGCGTACGGATATCCCGGTCATCCACTAAAATCCGGCCAGCCGTCGGATCGTAAAAACGGGCCAGCAAATCGACAAAGGTACTTTTCCCACTTCCGGATGCACCAACGAGGGCCATTACTTTTCCTTTTGGAATTTCGAGATTTATATTCTCCAGAACATTCCCTTCTGCTTTGGAATAACTAAAACCAACGCTTTCGTACCGGATAGACGTTTTAAATGCGGAGAAAGGTTGGGTCTCTTTCGATTTAGTAATGGTCGGAACAATTTCCAGTATCTGGTCAATCCGGGTCGCCGCCGCCAGTCCTTTCTGAACGTTGAAATAGGCAGAAGAGAAAGATTTTGCCGGAGCGATAATATTAAAAAATGCGTAGAGGAATGCAAAAAAAGTGGGGGCCGAAAGATCATTGGCAAAGACCTGTTGTGCGCCGAACCACAATAACGCAGCAACTACCACAATTCCCAGAAATTCAGATAAAGGACTGGCCAGATTCTTTCTCCACAGCAACCGGTTCATGGCATCACGATAGCTATTATTAATCTTGTCAAAATGTCCATTCCGGAATTTTTCGGCAGCGAAGCCTTTAATAACTTTTATTCCCGATAAGGATTCTTCCACGTTGGCGATCATCGTCCCCATATTTTCCTGAACAACCACCGAGTCTTTTTTCAGTCGCTTTCCGATGCCGCCAATGACCAGCACCGTAAATATTAACAATCCAAAAACAAATAACATTAAACCTGGACTAAAATAAATCATCACTGCCAGGCTGCCTGCCATGATCAGCGGATCTCTGACAATGGTTACCATCATACTGAGAATACTGATTTCTACTTCCTGGACATCCACGGTCAGTCGCGATAGTAAATCTCCTTTTCGTTCATCGGAATAATAGCTGAGCGGCAGGTCGAGAAATTTGGCGTACAACTGTTGCCGGATATCCCGCACAATGCCATTACGGATCGGAGCCATAAATGCCGCCGCCAGGTAATGGAATAAATTTTTAAAAAAGAAAATAAAGATGATAAAAAAGCAGACGTATTTGAGCGTGGTCGGTCTCCCCTGTTCGGCAACCATACTGGCAAAACTGTATTTTACCCAACCGACCAGATTCGGAATACTCCAGCCAAAAGGAGGCGTTTCGGTCACCTCGGGAGCCGTTCCAATCAGGATATGCAAAAAAGGAATGATCGCAGGAATGCTGATCACCGTAAAAAATGCCATTAAGATATTAGACAAGATATTGGCAAATAATAACTTACGGTACGGTACTAAATAACGAGTAAGTTTTTTTAGCTGCCTCATGTTTAAGGAATGTTAAATAAATAAAATACGATTCTATACTTCCTCTTTTTGCCTCACTCTGCATCAACAAAATGGTCATTATACACAGCATAACTCCCATTTTGCTTCTTTGATTGAGGCAAAAATAGTTCGCCTAGAATCTGCACTTATTTATTTGCCATTCCTAAATCAAGTCTACCAGGCCTTTTATTTTTTCAAGCGCCTGAATTATTTTTCGGGCTTTTCCATATCAAAAGTCTGCAGGAATCCAGTATGAAAATTACCACTCTTAAAATCCTCGTTGCGCATCAGTTGCTGATGGAAAGGTACCGTTGTTTTGATTCCTTCCACGATAAATTCGTCGAGCGCACGCGCCATCTTTGTGATACATTCTTCCCGGGTTTGGGCACGACAGATTAGCTTCGCAATCATTGAATCATAATACGGTGGTACCGAATATCCCGCGTAAACGTGCGTATCTACCCGTACTCCGTGACCTTTTGAACTGTGAAAAGAAGTAATTTTTCCCGGACTCGGGCGAAAATCGTTGAAAGGATCTTCCGCGTTGATCCGGCACTCGATGGCGTGCATCTGAGGAATATAATTTTTCCCGGAAATAGGTTCTCCAGCGGCAATTTTAATTTGTTCTTTTATCAGATCGTGATCGATTACTTCCTCTGTCACTGTGTGCTCCACCTGGATTCGGGTATTCATTTCCATAAAGTAGAAATTACGGTGTTTGTCCACCAAAAATTCTACCGTTCCCACTCCTTCGTAATTGATCGCTTTACCCGCTTTGATAGCGGCCGCGCCCATTTTTTTACGGAGTGCAGTGGTCATAAAAGGAGAAGGAGATTCTTCCACCAGTTTCTGGTGACGACGCTGAATCGAGCAATCTCTTTCCGATAAATGACAAACATTGCCCTGCTGATCGCCCGCTATTTGTATTTCGATGTGCCGGGGCTCTTCGATAAATTTTTCTACGTAAATTCCATCATTGGCGAAGGAGGCTTTTGCTTCCTGCCGCGCTTTTTCCCAGGCCTCTTCAAATTCTTCTTCTTTCCATACAATCCGCATTCCTTTTCCACCACCACCCGCGGTCGCTTTGAGAATGACCGGAAATCCGGTATCTTTCGCCGTTTTAATTCCCTGCTTCAGATCTTTGATCAGTCCGTCAGAACCAGGTACTACGGGAACGCCCGCTTTGATCATGGTATCCTTAGCGGTGATCTTATCCCCCATCTTCCGAATTTGATCCGGACTGGGTCCAATAAATTTAATACCATATTCGGTACAAACCTCGGCGAAATCAGCGTTTTCCGCCAAAAATCCATAACCAGGATGGATTGCATCGGCGTTGGTAATTTCGGCCGTCGCCATAATTTGTGGAATATTGAGATAGGAAAGGGTTGAAGACGGAGGTCCGATGCAGACCGCTTCGTCCGCAAAACGAACGTGTAAACTTTCCCGATCGGCGGTAGAGTAAATTGCGACGGTTTTAATGCCCATTTCGCGGCAGGTACGGATAATACGCAGTGCGATTTCTCCCCGGTTGGCAATCAGTATTTTTTTAAACATGGTTTTTTAATGAGTTGGTGAACAATAAAACTGTATTAAAAACACAGCTATTACCCTTTTGGGTCAACTAAGAACAGTACCTGATCGTACTGAACGGGAGAAGCATCCTCCAACATCACTTTTACAATTTTTCCACTTACTTCTGATTCAATCTCATTAAACAATTTCATGGCCTCTACGATACACACTACCGTTCCAACTTCGATGGTATCACCGGGTTTGACGTATTGGGGTTTATCGGGAGAAGCGGAGCGGTAGAATGTTCCTACGATCGGAGACCGTACTTCTACGTAGTTGCCTTCTGCGCTTTCGCTGGTATTTTCCTGAGCATTGCTGGCATCATTACCCGCATCTGCGCTGGCGGAGGGGGCAGGAGCCGGAGGCGGAGTCATGGGTACTTGCTGCATTTGTGCCATAGGAGCAGAAACCGGAACAATTTGCTGCGGTGTTTGCATGATCTGCGGCATGCGGTTTTTACCATATTTTTTGGTTCTGATAGACAGATTAAAATCTCCGTCTTTCATTTTGAATTCTGTTAAGTTGGATTTATTGATCAACTTAATTAACTCTTGTATTTCTTTAAAAGTCATAGTAATATTTTGCTTTCTGGGTTGAAGTTATTGTTTTACACGTTCTACGTAGCTCGCGCTGCGGGTATCAATTTTGATCATATCCCCTTCGTTCACGAAAAGAGGTACCCGGATTTCAGCTCCGGTTTCCATCTTGGCGGGTTTGAGGGTATTAGTGGCAGTATCACCTTTTACACCGGGTTCGGTGTAGGTAACTTTCAGATTAATGTACTGAGGCATGTCCACGGTGAGTGGAATTTCTTTATCCGCGTGAAAAAGTATCTCCACGCTGGAACCTTCTTTTATCAACAATGGATTTTCGAGCAAAACTTCGGGGATTCTTGTTTGCTCATAGGTTTCATTGTTCATGAAATGGTATCCCATATCATCGTTGTATAGAAACTGAAATTTTCTGCGTTCTACCCGAACGATGTCAATTTTATGACTGGAAGGCCAGGTGTTATCTATCACTTTACCTGAAGTCAGACTTTTAAGTTTAGTACGAACAAAAGCAGGTCCTTTACCGGGTTTTACGTGTTGAAATTCTACTACGGAATAAATATCATTATTAAAATCGATACACAATCCGTTACGGATTTCTGAAGTATTTGCCATTGTCAGATTTAATTTTGGTAAATAATTACAAATTTACATTTTTTAGAATGAAAAATTCGGTACTATTTCTATTAAATAATTTTTCACTGAACAGATCAGCTATTTAATCACTCTTTGTCAAAATTTTATACATCTAAAAAACTACTTAGAGCTTGTTTAAAATTTATCGGGACAAATAAATTAATAAGCCCAGGTCAAATAGGTGGTTCCCCAGGTAAATCCGCCGCCAAATGCAGTTAAAAGTATTTTATCTCCTTTTTTAAATTTATCTTCCCACTCCCAGAGACACAACGGTAAGGTGCCGGAGGTGGTATTCCCGTATTTGTGAATATTGACCACTACTTTTTCCATCGGAAATTTAAGGCCTTCTGCTACGGAAGATATGATCCGGATATTGGCCTGATGCGGAATCACCCAACTGATATCATCCGCTGTCAGATTATTTCGTTTCATAATATCTTCGGTGGTACCAATCATTCCCCGTACTGCTGATTTAAAAACGGGACGTCCTTCCTGGTAAACATAATGCTCTTTAGCGGTTACAGTCTCCAGACTTGGCGGTTTTAGAGAACCACCCGCTTTCATGTGTAAATGATGACGTCCGGCACCATCTCCTCTCAGCAAGGCATCCTGCATCCCGAATCCTTCGTGATTTGGCTCCAGCAAAACCGCTCCTCCTCCGTCTCCGAAGATGACACAAGTTGTCCGGTCCGTATAATCAAGAATGGAAGACATAACGTCCATTCCAATTACAATTACCTTTTTATAAGTACCTGCTTTGATGAATTGTTCACCCGTAGTCAGGGCAAACAAAAACCCGCTGCAAGCAGCATTTATATCAAAGCCGAAAGCGTTTTTGATGCCCGCTTTATCACAAATGGTATTGGCCGTATCCGGAAAAATCATATCACCCGTAATGGTCGCACAGATCACTAAGTCAATCTCTTCGGGTTTGGTGTTGGTTTTCTCCAGTAGTCCCTTTACCATTTCGTACCCCATATCCGAAGCTGCTAATCCTTCTCCCTTCAAAATCCGGCGTTCTTTGATCCCCGTACGGCTACTGATCCACTCGTCGTTGGTGTCTACTATGGATTCTAGCTCTTTGTTGGTGAGAATATAGTCGGGAACATACCCGTGAACCCCCGTAATTGCTGCTGAAATTGTTGACATTTCCTCATTTTGAATAGAGACTTGATCCGGTGGAACAAGCCTATTGAATAAATAAACGTTTAAAGCACCTATGGTTTTTACGTAGTCTTTAAACGGCTTTGATTTTCAAAGGAGTCGCAAGTTAGAAAAAATAGTGCAGTTATACCCCAAAGGAGCGGGAATAAATGACCTTAGAGGTGGACTCCCCCGTATAAAAGTTTTCTCCCTCCGACGAACAATTCCAATCAGCACTTATTTTTTGCTGCTTAGCCAATTCATAAAACGAGCGGTCTTTTCAACGGGGAAATCATTTTTACGCTGGCATCATATTTGCATAATTTTAATGTATTCTAAAAAAGGAGGATAATTTCCGCCTGACTTCCCCAATTTTACCACCCATAAAATTACAAACTATGAACCGGTTGATTTTAAAATACAGCCTTCTCCTGTGCTGTTTTCCCATCATAATGGGTACCACCTTAACCACCAAAGGATTACGATTTCATACTAATCTGACGGCTGCCAAACAACTAGCAGCCAAGGAAGGTAAACTATATCTGGTAGATTTTACCGCCAAATGGTGTATGCCCTGTCAGTGGATGGAAGAAACCACTTTTTCCGATCAGCGGGTGATCGATTATATGAAAGAAAATTACGTGGCGGTAAAAATTGATATTGATGATTTTGACGGATTTGCGCAGAAACAAATCTATGGTATTAAAAAACTTCCTTCTATCTTAATTTTTAACTCAAAAGGAGTATTGCTGGAACAATATACCGGATCACACGCTCCCAGTGGATTACTAAGAATTCTGGAAGAACACAATCAACCGAATAACCGAATCAAACCGGGTCTTTCCAATATCGCCGCTACTAAACCGGCTGCGGCTGATCCTGCGATCAACTACCGTCCGACCCGTCCTGCGATTACTTCAACACCAAAAATAAAAAATGATAAAGTGGACTCCGCTCCATCGGCTACCGTAAATAAACCCGTTAAAGAGAAAAAAGAGATCGCTACCAGACCAGCTTTGTCTCCGGTAAGAAAGCCTTCCAGCTATTCGGTTCCCGAAGTAAAACCGGTGGCTCCCAACAAGGTAAGCCGTCCCGCAGTTAAGCCCGCTGCTCCCGAAGTGATGAGCGACGAAGGTTTGTTTAAATTTACGGTCAGCCGTCAGGCCAGAGATGGATTCTCCGTTCAGGTGGGTGTTTTTGCGGATTATGGAAATGTGCTGCGCGAGGTAGAAAAATTAGAAAAATCATTCGACGAAGATATTCTGGTACAAATCAGTAAGCTGGAAACAAAGACCGTTTATAAAGTGCTCGTTGGCCATTTTAATGATCGTACTACGGCAAGTGCTTTTAAAGAAGTAGTGATTGCCACCGGCAGTGGAGGAATGATAAAAGATCTGGCTACACTGTAAATCAAAACAAACCAAAAAACGGTAAAATATTCCCATGCTGACTCGATCAGGATGGGAATATTTTTTTTCAGAAATCAAATAGATCTGTTTTCACTACCTTTGCCGTATGACAGAACTTTTGATTAAAAATACCACACTGGTCCAGATACGGGAGCCGAATATCTCCATCCTGAAAGGTAATAATTTTCAGACACTACCCATATTAGAAAACGCCTGGATTCATTGTCAAAACGACAGAATTCTGGACTATGGCACGATGGAAAACTGTCCGGATGTCCGGGGTCAGGTGATCGATGCGACGGGCCGTTACGTTTTTCCTTCCTGGTGTGATTCCCATACCCATCTGGTCTTTGCGGCCTACCGGGAACAAGAGTTTGTCCAGCGGATTTCCGGTATGAGTTACGCCGAGATAGCCGCCAGTGGTGGTGGTATTCTCAACTCTGCCCGGCGGTTACGCGCGATGCCCGAAGCAGAATTATTCCAGGCAGCCCACCAACGGCTAAAACAGCTTATTGCCAGCGGAACCGGCGCCATTGAAATTAAAAGTGGTTACGGATTGAGTGCAGCGGGAGAGTTGAAAATGCTGCGGGTGATCAAAAGATTAAAGGCTGTCAGCCCGATCCCGGTCAAAGCTAGTTTTCTAGGAGCACATGCTTTACCCGCCGAATTTAAAGAAGACCGTAAAGGTTATATGGATTTATTGATTAATGAATTACTTCCGGTGATTGTGGAAGAAGAATTGGCCGATTATGTCGATATTTTTTGTGAAAAAGGCTTTTTCTCAGTAGCCGAGGCGGAACGGATGATGGAAGCAGGCAACAAATACGAACTAAGGGCAAAAATTCATACCAATCAGTTTAACTCGATGGGAGGAATCGAAGCCGCCATTGCTCATAAAGCACTGTCGGTAGATCACCTGGAAGTAGTCAATGAAGCAGAAATTTCCGCGCTGATTAACGCTAATGTTATTCCGACCCTGCTGCCATCGGCTCCATTTTTTCTATCAGACCATTATCCACCCGCCCGGCAATTGATTGACGCAGGTCTTCCCGTCACGCTGGCCAGTGACTTTAATCCGGGAACCAGTCCATCCGGAAAGATGGCCTTTGTCGTCGCGCTGGCCTGTATTAAAATGAAAATGCTCCCCGACGAAGCCATTAATGCCGCCACCCTGAACGGCGCCGCCGCGATGGAACTCGAAAAAGACTATGGCAGCATCACTAAAGGCAAGATCGCAAATCTGTTCATCACCAAACCGATGCCCTCCGTTGCTTATATTCCGTATGGTTTTACCGAAGAGATTGTGGATCGTATAGTAATAAATGGTCAATTATCAGCCAAAGAACTCGTATAAAAGCCATATTCCATGAATAATGGTAAAATTCAGGTAATTTTACGCACTAAACTGCATGGTTTTTGCGTCTTTGTTACGTGTATTCCTGGAACTGATTTAAATACTCCTTTCCTACACTTTAGCTTTGATTAAATTCAAATCAAATTGCTAACCAAGAAAACACAAGTAACCCGCGTTAATTATGGGATTGAAATATAATATTTCAGTGCCCTTATTGTATTTTTGCACCCGCATTAAACTTATGTGTATTTGATTCATTTTTTTGAATACAATACCTCAATCAAATTACAACGAATATGACTCAACGTGTAATCACCTTACTTGTATGCTTATCTTTTGCTTTGATGGCAAATGGTCAAACTCCCCAAAGTCCGCGAGTAGATGGTCCGATCAGCCACACTCCCGGCACCCTGAACAGTGCGCTGGCTTGTGCCCCTGGACAAATGCCTTCTGCGGGAACCTTTACTCAGTCTCTGGGACTCGGGTCTCAATCCAATGACATCATGTACCTCTGTTTTGGGGATACCATCTTTTTTAATCACGCGGGTGATTTCGACCTTGGAGGTGATCCACAACCGATGACAGCTCCAGGTATCGCTTATAGTTTATATGGATGTCAGCCTACCGTAACTGGTCCGGATTTAAATACCATACAATTACTGGAACTCTGCCGGCTTAATGATCCACCACCACCAGTTAATAGTATTTGGGTAGCTCCTTCCGACGACTTCACCGCTGGTGGTGATGGCTTTTTACCCAACGAAGGCGGCTTTCAGAATTTCTTTAATGGTGGAGATCCGATTGAAATGATTTTTGCCCCCATAACGGTAGATGACTTTATTCCGGGTTCTCCCGGATGGGAAACAGACGGTGTAGGAGGTCTGGCCGGACCTTGTGTCAACGCTAATGTCAATGAGGCATTTTCCATTGTTTTTCTGAATGAAATTCAATTAACCGGACTGGATAATAATGCGGGTGGAAACGGATGTACAGGAACGGCAACCGTGACGGGTGGATTGCCTGAAATCATTGGTACACTCAATTATGTCATTGATATATTCCTGACCAGTGATCCTTCGGTCAGAGGACAATCTGCCAATGATACCAATACGACACACGACGAATCCTTCACTTTCGATGTACCCTTCCCAGGTCAGTATACCATTGAGATAACAGATCCAAACGGATGCACCAGTAGCTTTCCCGTTGATATGGGAAGTTGTCAACCAGTAACTTTGTCAGTGGGCGACTCCATTGCTGCTCCTGGGTCTCTTTTTTGTATGCCCGTCACAGTTCAGGATTTTAATAATATTGGCAGTATTCAGTTAACGATCAGCTGGGATAATACCATTATGACTTTCAATGGTATTCAGAGTGGTGCTATCAATTCAGGTGAATTCTTACTGCCTCCCCCATCAATGATTACAGACTCTTTAAATCTTAATTGGTTTGAACCAACTTTTAGCACCTTATCCATTCCGGACGGGGAGACCGCCTTTGAAATATGTTTTGATATCATTGGACCATTAGGTTCCAATTCTCCGCTCATCTTTGAGGATAATAACGTAGAAATTACCGGGGATCCTAATATACAAGACTCCAGGGTCGGATATATTTTTGAAAATGGTTCTGTCATCGTTTCGGATGGTACGTTAATGATTGATGTATCTACTATTTGTGCATCGCCCGCCAGTCCGGCCATGGCCGAAGGAGGTTTTAACTTTTCTGTAATTGGTGGAATGGCACCTTATAATTATACCTACGAGCAAGTAGGAATGCCCACCAACAACGGTGCCGGCAGTATCCTCGGTGAAGGTGATTTAGAAAGTATTACGATGCTCCCTCCGGGTGATTATACAATTACCGTGGAAGATGATGATATGCTGGTGACCACTACGACCATCACCATCCAGCAGACCGCTACCAATTTTGGCGCACAGCCAGTCGCTATGAATCCGACTTGTGCTACCAATATGGACGGAAGTGTTACCCTGAATATTGCTGGCGGTGTTCCTCCTTATGAGGTCAGCTGGAGTAATGGTGTGATGAATACGGGCGTTATGTCTTCTGATATTATCGACAATCTGGCGGTAGGAAATTATTCTGCGATCGTCATTGACGCCAATGGTTGTCAGGCGGGGCCATTTTCTACTTCTCTGATTGTCAGTGCCGTATCGGTAGATTCACTTTCTTTAAGAAACGTCAGTTGTATCGGTGGTGGAATGGACGGAAGTATTACCGTCGGTGGTGCCGGAGGAACAGGCCCTTATACTTTCTTGTGGAATGATCCCGCTGCGAGTACGACGGCCAGCCTTGATAATTTATCACCCGGTATTTATTGTGTGACCATCAACGACGTAAATATGTGTCCGGATGCCCGTTGCTTTGAAATTCTGGCACCTAACGAGCCTACCATTGACAACTTCGATGTCACGCCAGTAGAATGTCCCAACGATATGACGGGAGAGATAACCGTCAATGTAACGCCCGGAAATGCTCCTGTTCAGAACTACGCCTGGAATACGGGCCAAAGCGGAGCGACCATCAGCAATCTTGGCCCCGGAGAATATATTGTTACCGTAACGGCCGACGATGGATGTACGGCGACAAATACCGTGACGCTCACTACCCCGGATGAGATTGCTTTGACGGAAGTCGTGACCCGACCTACCTGTCCGGGAGATTCCGATGGTCAAATTCAGTTAATGATTTCTGGTGCTACAATGCCCTACTCTATTACCTGGGATGATGGCAGTAGTGTCAATCCCCGTTTTGCCTTACCCTGTGATTCCACTTACTTTGTAACGATCACGGGCGCCAACGGATGTGATACAATTGAACGGGCCATCTTTTTAGATTGTCCAACTCCGATTGGAGTAGTCTTCTCAGAAGAAATGGGCGTTGATTGTTTCAACGGTGATTGTAATGGAGAAGCGCTTGCAACGGCTTTTGGTGGAACTTCCACGGCCGCTGTTTATAAT
Organism: uncultured Saprospiraceae bacterium; assembly: GCA_937921555.1. Lineage (GTDB taxonomy): Bacteria > Bacteroidota > Bacteroidia > Chitinophagales > Saprospiraceae > JALZUU01. Next base: position 17,051 of record CAKZUV010000055.1, on the reverse strand, counting down.
TACCAGTGGGCCAGTGGTGAAAATGATATGAATACCGTAGATAGCAGAGCTACCCAACTTTGCCGGGGCTGGAATGTAATTTCCATCAACGATAATACTTGTGCTATCGTTGATTCCGTTTTTATCGACTCGCCGAGTGAAATTACCCTGCCGCTGGAAAACATTGATATTGAGAATGCCAGTTGTCTGGGTGATAGTGACGGAATGATTACCATCGCAGCGTCCGGTGGTACTCCGGGTTATACCTATTTATGGGGAGACGGAACAACGGGACCGGTCAATTCCGGTTTAGCCGCAGGGCAATACGATGTCACCATTACGGATGCTAATTTCTGTGAAGAACCCAAAAATATAACCGTTGGTGAACCTGATCTTTTTGAGGTCATGGTGGATTCCGCGCAACTACAGCAAGTGATTTGTCCTGCGGACAGCAGTGGCGTTATTGTGGTGTTCCCGACAGGAGGAAATGCAGGTATTATCGATTATCAGTGGACGGATAATGTTTCTACCAGTTCGGTAGGCATCAATCTGAGAGCAGGTAGTTATTCGATCACCGCTACCGATCCAAAAGGTTGTACCGACAACGTATTGGTTACGCTGGAAGAACCCGATCCGATTGAATTTGATATTGCCGATATCGTAGAGCCACAGTGTTTTGGGTTTCAGACCGTGGTAACGATTGATACTGCTTTTGGTGGCAATGGTCCGCTCTACGAATTTTCGGTAAATAACGGACCGAAGCGCCCCATTCAGGCGGCGATCCCGGTGTTAGGTGGACAATCAGCCCTGATTACCGTTTTTGACCGGGCAGGTTGCCGGGCGGAAGAGGATATTGTCATTAATCAACCTGCTGAAATTGTGGTTGATCTGGGTGACGATGTAGAAATTCAACTGGGAGAGAGTCAGGAAATTAATCCGTTTATTGGTTCTATTCTGCCCGTTGATTCGATTGTCTGGCAGCCGCTGACGGATTTGGTTTGTATGGACAGTGCCTTTTGTCTGGACGTCACCGTTGCGCCGTTAGAAACACAAATGTATTCATTGACTATTTTTGACGAAAATGGTTGTAGTGGTTCCGATGATATTTTGGTAGAAATTGATAAAAACCGTAATGTATATATTCCAAATGCTTTTTCTCCCAATGGAGATGGTAATAATGATACTTTCAAACCGTTCATCGGACCAGGCGTGGAAAATATAAATTTCATGCGGGTATTTGACCGTTGGGGCGAAGTACTTTTCTCCACCGATAATTCGGCTGCAACGCCGTACCTGCCGGATCCACTGGATCAGAGCGGATGGGACGGTACGCTGAATGGAAAACGAATGAATCCAGGCGTGTACGTATACATCATGCAGGTGCAGTTTGTGGATGGACAGGTGTTGTTGTACCGGGGAGATATTACGTTGTTGTATTAAGAGCTTGTCTAAAAAGTAAAAAATCGCCAAAATTCCCCCCCGACCTTAGAGGGAGTTTTGGCGATTTTCATGAGAAAGAGGGCTAACTTTTTTGGAGTCTATTTCTTGCAGCCTTTAATCATTTTGTAAACAGCCTATCTTTTTTATAAAATTGTGATTAGCGATTTATTGGTTATCTCTACTACGAAATTATGTGAAATCTCTTCTAATATCTTATCTAAGTTTTTTAGGTAAATGAGCATCTATAATAAACCTCATGCAACTAGTTTACTGATATTTTTAACTTTCGTTAATTTAGCTGCAAACAGAATAGAAGCCTGAAGATCAGCAAGTTCCAAATCCTCATAATCCTCCAAAATTTCTTCGTTTGTCATTCCCGAAGCTAATAATTCTAAAATAGTTTCAACAGGATATCTCAATCCTCTAATACAAGGTTTACCGTGACAAACTTCAGGATCAATTGTTATTCTATCAATTAGATTTTCGTAAATCAATTTATTAAGATTTAATTCTAAAATATTAGTGATACACAATATACACTAATTCAGTCATTTAAACAATTCTGATTTCTCGCTATTCTTCCACCTGATTTTGTCTTTCCGAAAATATAAACAAGCCAATGAAGGTAATCAGACCGTTAATAATCAGTAATTCAAACCCAAATTTATAACCAAAAAATAATTGCTCCGAATATAAATTTATAAAAAAAGTAAGCATCGGGGAAGCGATACAAATCGCGGGCGTCAACCGATCGGTCACATTTCGATCAATAAAAAATCCGAAGGAATAAAGCCCTAGTAACGGACCATACGTGTAGCCGGCCACGGTAAATATCTGTTTGATAACGGCATCATTATTTAGCAGATAAAAAATAAGAATTACAAAAAAGAGCAGTACTGAAAATCCTACGTGGACTAAAAATCGTTTGCGTTGTTGTGCTTCTTTGACAGATTCTCCGGTCATCTCATCTGTTTCAAATCCCAGAATATCCACACAAAAAGAGGTCGTCAATGCCGTCAGAGCGGAATCCGCACTCGAATAAGCCGCTGCGATCAAACCTAATATGAACACTACGCCAACGGTTGGTCCGAGATGACGTATGGCAAGTGTAGGGTATAGAAGATCACCGTCTGCTTTGATGACACCATCTACCATTTTTTCCGGAATCGGAATGCCAACTTCAGTAGCATAAATATAAAGCAGGGCGCCCAGGGTAAGAAAAAGTAAATTGGCAAAAACCAGGACGATGGAAAACCAGAACATATTTTTTTGAGCATCCCCGATATTTCGGCAGCTAAGATTCTTTTGCATCATATCCTGATCGAGCCCCGTCATTACGATGGCAATCGAAGCGCCGGCCAATAGTTGTTTAAAGAAATTTTTTGAGTCAGACCAACCTCCTTCAAAGAAGAAAATTTGTGCATAAGAAGAACTGCGAACACTATCCAATAAATCCGGAAATGAATATTCTAACCGGTTGGAAATCACAATCACCGTAAGGATGACCGCCGCCAGCATACAAAATGTTTGCAGGGTATCCGTCCATACGATCGTTTTTATACCACCTCTGAAAGTATAGATCCAGATCAGCAGAATAGTCAGCAATACGGTAATCCAGAACGGAATCCCATAAGTATCCATCACAAAACGTTGTAACACAATCGCAACCAGATAGAGTCGAAAAGAGGCACCAATTACCCTGGATAAGATAAAAAAAGAGGCACCTGTTTTGTAGGAAGCCGGACCGAATCTTTGTTCCAAATAGGTATAAATAGAAGTCAGCTGCAGGCGATAATACATGGGCATCAGTACAGTCGCAATCACGGTATAACCGATCAGGTATCCCAATACCATTTGCATATATGAAAACTGACTTTCAGCGACCCACCCCGGAATAGAAATAAAGGTTACCCCCGACAAAGAAGCACCAATCATCCCGAAAGCCACCAAATACCACGGAGACTGACGTCCCGCAATAAAAAAGTCCTGATTACTGGCAGATTTACCCGTAAAAAAAGATATTCCTAACAATAATAAAAAATAACCGACAACGATCACTAAAATAAGGCCGGCACTGAGTTGTTCCATAGTTGTTTGGTAAAGTTAATTGGGGTATCTCCGAATACACCGAAGTGTGAAGATAGTTAATAATAAGGCTTATTCCTGCAGTTTTGGCCCAAAACAAAGATCACCCGCATCTCCAAGTCCGGGAACGATGTAAGATTTTGCGGTCAGCTCTTCGTCTTTGGCGCCCATCCAGATATGAGCTTTCGGGTACAGTCGTTTTATATAATTGTAGCCGTAGTCGGAAGCAATGGCCGTACAGATATGCAGCGCTTCGGGAGTGCCGTATTCTGACAGCGAACGGATGGCTACGTCCATCGAAGCCCCCGTAGCGAGCATCGGGTCCACGACGATGAGGGTGGTTCCGTCGAGACTGGGGCAGGTAACGTATTCTAGTTTAATTTCGAAAGTCCCGTCTTTGTGATGCATTCTGTAAGCCGAAATAAAGGAACTTCCTGCCCGATCAAACGTATTAATAAAACCCTGATAAAATGGTAAGGCAGCCCGTAGGATGCAGGCAACGACCACGTCAGAAGCAGGTACCATACAATTGGCAATTCCCATGGGCGTTTCTACTTCTTTTTGTTCGTAGGCAAGTCCTTTGCTGATTTCGTAGGCCATGATCTCGCCGATTCGTTCCATATTGCGACGAAAACGCATCCGGTCTTTTTGAATCTCGATGTCCCGGAGTTCAGCAATGAATTGATTGATGATAGAATGGTGGTCAGCAAAGTTGTACGTCATCGGGTATTTTCTTTTATAGTAATGTGTTTAGAGCATGTTTAAATCTCTAAAAAACAGATGTAATTAATATTAAAAAAAATTAAAATATTATTTCAAGCGTGCGATTATTTGGGTATAAAACTAAAATTTTTTTCTTACTTTTAATCCTTTGAACAAAGACTTCTTAAACTATGTCTAAAAAGAACCACCTGTCAGACACAAATCAAAGCCAGCAAAGCGGCGAAATTTCTATTATCCGGGATATTCTTATGGGACATCAAATCTCAGAATACGAGCAGCGATTTAATCAGCTGGACGAACGGCTGAATCAGCTGGAAGAGATTTTCCACCAGAGAATTGATTATCTGAGCGCCAATATCTCAGATCGGGAAGCGCAATCCAACCGTGATTTTTCCGACCGGATGGACCGGCTGGAAAATCTGATCGCTTCCAGCATTGAAAATCTCAACACCAAAATTGACAAGGTTACCAACGAGGATAAGAAAAAACTCGGTAAAATGATGGCTGAATTGAGTCAGAAACTGATTGGTGAATAATAAAAACCTTATGAATCGCCCTGCCTCTTCCCCGTCGTCCCAAGAAGAAGCACAACTGATGGAACAGTTGCGGCAGATTCTGCTATCTGAAGACCGGGAAGCCCTCGCTGCTATTCGGGAAATACTGGAAGACGAAGCGCAGTTATCTGAAAAGGTCTCCCCCATTATCCGACAGCACCTTGCCTTTTTAAAGGAAAATTTCCGGGAAGAATACGGTTTGATTATCGAAGAGATTGTTTCTAAAAAACTTTCTGAGTCGCAGGATGAAATCGTTAACATGATTTTTCCGAAGCTTAATACCATTATTAAAAAGTTTATAACCGCCCAGTTTCAGATCCTCAAAGAAGGAATTGACAGTCAGATAAAAACCGTACAGAACCGCTTTTCCCCAAAAAATATTTTTAATCGTTTTTTTGGACCGTCCGATAGCGATATTGTTTTAAGTCAGCTCGACAATCCGGAAATTCACGAAATCTATCTCGTACAAAGAGACTCAGGATTGTTATTAGGCAGTTTTGCTAAAGAAAAAAACCCCGATCAGGATGTGATTGCGGGTATGCTGACGGCCATTAAATCCTTCGCAGAGGATGCTTTCAACCGTGGAAAAGAGGATCTGGAAATGATTCAATACGAAAACTACAAAATTTTTCTTCACAATTTACCTTCCTACTATTTTGCCGTCGCGATGACCGGATCAATATCAGCTTCTGAAAAAGATAATTTATCTAATAAATTAATTACATTTGCCGGGGAAAATATCCCCTTTGACACCACAAATGTTGATTCAACGCTGACAGATCGAATATCTGCTGCACTGTCCACGCATTTTGGCCATTTTAATATCCAGCAATAAACGACAAACAAGCCAATAAACATGTTAAGCAAAAAAGTAATTTTAACGGGTAGCTTCGGGGTAGGAAAAACTTCTTTGTTCGAAAGATTTATTAATAACAAATTTGAAGATAAATACCTGACAACTATCGGCGTTAAAGTGGGTAAAAAATCAGTCAGTACCGAAAAAGGTGATTTATCCATGATGATTTGGGATATCGCCGGAGAAGTAGCTCAGAATAAAGTACCTACTTCTTACTTTTTAGGCACGAGTGGTATCATTTACGTCTTTGATGTTTCCCGCCCATCGACTTACGGTAATCTGGCGCAGGATCTCGAATATCTCAAGAGTATCAACAAGTTGACGACCATAAAAATTGTTGGCAATAAAAAAGATTTGGCTACCGAAGCGGAACTCAACGCACTTGTGGAAGAACTTCCTTTACCCATAGATTTGTTTACCAGTGCCAAAACTGGTGAAAATGTGGAAAAACTCTTTCTTGACTTTGCCACCGAAATGGTCGGTTAGAGAGGAAACTACTTTTTCTGATTGATCCCGAAATCTGTATTTTAACTTTAGGAATGTTGAAAAAACAAACATTCGTGACCGGTCTGCAATTCAAAATCTCTCAAAATCTCTCAATGGCTCATATCGGAGTTGTTTAAAATGTCTTTTCACTCCATTTTTTATATTTTATCCGTATCTTTAAAAACTATAGGTCCGCTATTTGGTGTTTAGTAATGGTAAAACAGTGGTCGGTACACCGAATAATTCATTTTCTAATCTGAGCGATTTTATGAAAAAATATCTTGCTTATACGCTCTTTCTGATCTTTCTTGTCTCTGGTGCAGATGCTCAGGGCACTTTTCAACCCAAAAGGATTGACAATACGCCCATTGGAATCATCTATGACAAAGAATTTACGTTCGACATTCGTCTGCATACGCATGGTTTTGCGCTGGGAGTAAATATTGGACGGATAAAGACCTATTACCGAACAAGATTTTATCAGTTTGAAATTGGTGAATTAAAACATACTAAAGAAAACCGACAGAGTTTTGATTACCAGTCACAACTCAACGGACGTTCTTCCCGTTCTTTTGTTTTTGGAAAACGTAACAACCTATTTGCACTCAGAGCTGCCATCGGCGAAAAGAAATATCTAACCCAAAAAGCGAAAGACCGGGGACTTTCCGCCGGATATACCTATTCTTTCGGCCCTACCCTCGGGATTCTAAAACCTTACTATCTGGAATTTTTCAGATCAGAAAATGGACGGGATTTTATCAGCACCGAAAAGTATTCAGATGAGAATGCCAGCTTTTTTCTGGACGAACGAAATATATTTGGTTCCGCCGGATTTTCCCGTGGACTCAAAGAAGTGTCTTTTGTACCGGGCTTTCACGCCAAAGCGGGCGTACACCTGGACTGGGGAGCCTTCGACGAATTTGTTAAAGCCATCGAAGCAGGATTTATGCTGGATGTTTTTGTAAAAAAGATGCCGGTTCTGGTAGAAAATAATGATATTGTGAATGCCGAAAACCGTCCTTTTTTCTTGAACCTTTATTTAAACATTCAACTGGGCAAACGCTGGTAATTCCAGCCACCAGTCTTTAAAATAGAATTATCAACATGCTGGATTTACCCATCATTGATCAATCAGAAAAACAACCCGTACGTCGTAAGCCAAACTGGCTCCGGGTGAAACTTCCTATCGGCGAGTCTTACAAAAAAGTAAGAAATTTGGTGGATCAGTATAACTTAAATACGATCTGCCAAAGTGGTAATTGTCCCAACATGGGCGAATGCTGGGGCGCCGGTACGGCGACGTTTATGATACTGGGAAATACCTGTACCCGTTCTTGTTCTTTTTGTGCCGTGAAAACGGGCCGCCCTGGAGAATACGACGAAGATGAACCACGACGGGTGGCCGAAGCGATCAAGCTGATGCAGGTCAAACACGCCGTAATTACTTCCGTCAACCGGGACGAACGCAAGGACCGGGGTGCCGAAATCTGGTACCAGACCGTGGTGCAAACCAAAGAAGCGAGTCCTGCGACAACCATCGAGACGTTGATTCCCGACGTGCGTGCAACCTGGGATGCGCTGGAAAGAATGATCAGTGGCGGACAGGAAGTCGTCTCCCATAACATGGAAACGGTGAAAAGTCTTTACCGCAAAGTTCGGCCCCAGGCAAAATATGACCGGAGTCTGGAACAGATTCAGCGAACCAAGGATTTTGGGAAAAGAACCAAATCCGGCATCATGGTCGGACTCGGCGAAACAAAAGAAGAGGTTTTTGAAATCATGGATGATCTGGTAGCGCATGGTTGTGATGTGCTGACGATTGGACAATATTTACAACCGACCAAAATGCATCTCGACGTGGTGGAATATATTCATCCTGATGTTTTTGAAATGTACAAAGAGGTTGGTTTAGAGAAAGGACTGGAATACGTGGAGAGTGGTCCGCTGGTAAGATCTTCTTACCATTCGGAGCGGCATCTGTAAAACCATGTTTTACGCCAAATAACTTGATCCCTCCGGTAACGGTTTGTAAGCACCTCCCCTCTAAGAGCATGTTTAAAGATCTAATCCTGATTGATTCTATGGAGGTTTTCCAGAAACAGAAAAAAGCAGCTAATCATTCTATGTGTGGTTAGCTGCTTTTCACGTAGAGATAGTTTCAAAACTTTACGGCGCCGGATTAGGAATATCATTTTGCACCGCTTCGATGGCCTTTTCAATTTCTTTTGTTATCTCAAAATTGGCACTACCGATATTTTCTTTTAGTTGTTTCATAGTCGTGGCACCAATAATCGTGCTGGTAAGAAACGGACGACTATTGACGTAAGCAAGCGCCATCTCAGTCAGGGTCATGTTGTTGGCTTGAGCGATCTCCAGATACCTGGCGGTAGCATCTAAACATTGCTTTCCTTTATAACGATCATATTGTTTAAATCGATTGAGACGATCTCTCGCCTGATCTTTTTTCTGATGATATTTTCCGGACAATAACCCAAAAGCAAGCGGTGAATAAGCTAACAGACCTACCTTTTGCTTGATCGCCATTTCAGCCAGTCCAACTTCAAAAGTACGGTTGAGTAAGCTATAAGGATTTTGGATACTAACGACGCGGGGCAATCCATTTTTGGCGGACTCTTCCAGGTAGCGCATCATTCCGTAAGGCGTTTCGTTGGAGATACCAATGTGCCGGATTTTACCCGTCTTGATGTGTTCGCTGAGGGCATTGAGTACTTCGTAAATATTATCCACCCACGGATCATTTTCGTCATGGACATAACCGCGTTTCCCAAAAAAATTGGTTCTGCGCTCGGGCCAGTGCAACTGGTATAAATCAATATAATCGGTTTGTAACCTTTTTAGGCTGCCTTCGAGTGCCGTTGTGATCGAAGCCGGAGAAAAGTCGAGTGGCTGACGAATCCAGGTGATGCCACTGGAAGGTCCGGTAATCTTGGTAGCAAGGATGATTTTTTCCCGGTCTTTGCGATTTGCCAGCCAGGTACCAATTATTTTTTCGGTACTGTGAACCGTTTCTTTACGACCCGGAACGGAATACATTTCTGCGGTATCAATAAAATTAACACCGTTGTTCATTGCATAGTCCAGTTGTTCGTGTCCTTCTTTTTCAGAATTTTGTTCTCCAAAAGTCATGGTTCCCAGACAGATTTCAGAGACTTTAAGATCGGTCGTGCCGAGTTGGTTATATTTCATAGTTGGTGTTTGTATATTGTTATAGATGATTACACCGGGGACTAATTTACTTATGGCTACGGTGTTCGATCTACTTTATAAAAGGAATATTTTTTCTGTTTTGAATACAGTAGTTTTTTTTTATTATCTGAAACATCTGATTTTATGCTCGTTGTGTTATTTTTTACAATGCGAGCGCCGCCTTCATTTTCCGGTATAACTCTGTGTTATCAAAAATACCGGTAAATTTTTCTGATCCAGGTCCGTAGGCAAAAACGGGAACCATCGTTCCGCTGTGGCGGCCGTAGGCAAAATCAGCTTTAATCTTTTTAAGTTTTGAGCCCTCCTGAATGGTCAGACCTCCGGTTTCGTGGTCGGCAGTTACAATGACCAGGGTTTCTCCGTCGGCTTCGGCAAATTCAAGAACGTTTTTAATTGCTTCGTCAAAATCCCTGAGTTCGGACATCACGTATTTGAAGTTGGTGGCGTGCCCTCCCAGGTCAATCTGAGAACCTTCAATCATCATAAAAAATCCATTCTCACTTCTGGATTTTAAAAAATTGGCTCCCATCTGACTGGCGTAGGGAAGATAATTCCGTCCGGTAATTTTTGTCAGCGGATCATCATCCGCTGTAAAGTAAACAAACTTTTTTACGGAATCAGTACGGACTTCCTCAATTGTTTTATGCTGAATAAAGTTTTCTATCTGATATCCTTTTGCCTTCATCTCTTCGATGAGGTTGCGTTCGTCCGAATCCCGCCGGTCGAAATATTTCTTTCCGCCTCCCACTAAAAAGTCTACCCCGGAATTAGCAATCTCTTCGGCGATCGGTTCGACAAATGCCCTTAATTTCTGATGCGCCATAAAAGTAGCAGGTGTGGCATTAACCACCGCAGAAGTCACTACGATTCCCGTCCCCATTCCTTTCTCTTCGGCTTCTTCCAGAATTGATTTAACAGCAATTCCATCCTTGTTGACGCCTACCCCATTATTATACGTTTTTACACCGCAAGCCATTGCGGTGCCTCCGGCGGCCGAATCAGTCACCAGATTATCGTAAGAATGGGTCTTCATTAATCCGGTAACCGGAAATTTTTCAAAATTTAAAAAATTATTATTGTCATAAATACCGGCGGTAATTTGTGTTAACCCCATTCCATCTCCAATCATTAAGATGATATTTTTTGCGGCCTTTTCCTGATTGTCATTTGGCATAGCGTGAATCGGTCCCGCACCTTCGTCGACCGCGGGACGGGAAGATCCGCAGTTAAGCAGGATCACCGGGATTATTAAAATCAACAATAATACTCTCATGTAAAATGGTATATAGAAGTTGTTTTTACAACTTCGCAGTCTGTTATTATAAATATAGTTTTAAAACCTTACCCATCAATGTTTATTCAACCAGAATAAATCTTTTTCCGGGAAGTGTTTTAATAAGTCCTTTAAATTCCAGTTGCAGGATCAAAGTAGCCATTTCGCTACTATTTAACTTCGCCTGATACGCCAGTTGATCAATACTTATCTGTTCGTTTTCTCCGATCAGGTTAATTAAATTCCTTTCGTTTTCATTCAGTTCCGGAAATAAAGCGGTTTGTTGCTCTTTTGGTGGATCCTGTTCGGTCCATCGCATGATGTAAGCAATATCATCAGCGGATTCCAGCAGTTGAGCTTTGTGTGCTTTTATGAGGTGATTACATCCTTTGCTAAAGCGATCATTCAATCTGCCCGGCACGGCAAATACATCTTTGTTGTAGCCATTGGCCAGTTCTGCGGTAATCATAGACCCTCCTTTCCGGGCTGTTTCTACGACGATAACGGCATCAGACATTCCGGCAACGATTCGGTTACGCATTGGAAAATGTTCTCTTTCCGGGCCTTTATCCGGGCCGAACTCGGTCAGGATTCCTCCCTGTTCCAGCATCCTTGCAGCGATGGGTTTGTGAGCAGCCGGATAAATCTGGCTCATTCCATGTCCTAACACGCCAACTGTTGGCACCTGTAAAGATAAGCATTTCTGATGGGCTGTCACATCAATTCCGTAGGCGAGACCACTGATGACCAAAACGTTGTATTTTGCCAGACCTTCCACAATCTCGTGGCAGCAAATTTTCCCTTGATCGGTCGGAGTTCTCGTACCCACGATGGCAACAATGCGATCTGCGTTCAAATTTGCCTTACCTTTGTAGTACAAAATCATCGGACTGTCCGAAAACGGTTTTAGCCGGGAAGGATAGTCAGGGTCTGTAAAAAAGAGCGGCGTGATATTATGTTCATTAATAAAAGAAAGATCGGGAGCGCTCAATGATTCGGGGTCAGCTTCCAGGATATTTTTTGCGATCGCCGGCGAAATTCTGGGAATCTTTGTCAAAGTTTTTTTATTTTCACTAAAAACTGCTTCGGCACTTCCACAGGCTTCGATGAGCAAACGAGCCGTCCAAAGTCCTACCATGGGTATTTTTGTGAGGGCGATTTGATAAGTTAAATTTTGGTTCATATTTTGCGCGTTCAATTCTTATAATAAAGAGATTCATTGGTGCTCACTCAGCGTTTATGTAAATGTCCAATCAGTCAGTGACTATTCAGAAATTTTGGACAAGCGCTTATATTTGCAAGGTAGTGAAGAAGTTTTAGTACTACCCGAATATGTGAACAAATTAAATTTAAAATAATTATTTAATACTATGGCTAAGAAAAAAAAATCTATACTCCCCGGCCTTGAAATTACGATCATCATTGTATTTTTTATCAGTTTCATCCTGTTTGCTATTCCACGTTGTAACGAAAAACGGTTAGAATATGCCAGCACCAACGCTGCGGATACGCCAGCCGCAGATGAGACTGAAAGTGAAGTCGCGCCCGTGACCAGTCCGGAACCGGATAGTATTCTGATACCAGCCAGTGCGGTTACCGAAGTGACAGTCCCAGTACCGGTAACGACGGTGCCGGTACAGCCAACTGCGATCTCACCGCCGGTAGCGACTGCAGATCCTGCCACCCGCCTGTTTGTAACCATTGACGGTCTTAATATCCGCAGGGGGCCCAGCCTGGACAGTGCTATTCTTAACAAACTTGTTTTATTCGAGGAGGTTTACTTTATGAATGAAATCACACCATTTACCGAGCAGATCTCCTTAGGAAATACCGTAGCGGACGAACCCTGGATAAAAGTAAAAACCACGCGTGGTGGGGAAGGTTGGGTGTACGGAGCAGGCGTTTATTACTACAAAAGAAAATATCCTGGCATGGAATAAGAGCATGTTTAAATTTCTAAATGGGAGTGTACGACCACTTGTGTCATTTTAGAACTTGTTTAAACTTCCATTCCCAAAGGAAACTTTTCGCGCAGACACCCTTTTAGGAATGTTAAATAAATTACGATTAATACACCTTTTCAGGTCTTGTTTGAAAAATCTTAAATGCCCGCCAGGTCAAATTGATAAAGTTTGTGTTGCTCAATTAATTGAATCAACTGATAAGACATTTTAAGTTGTTCACCGTATTGCAGGCGTTCCAGTCCTTTTGCCCAGGATTTATAGTCTGTAATTTCAAATTTCTTCAAGCTTTTAAATTTTCCCTGATTCAAATAATGACTATGATCCCGGAAACTTTCCCAGGCACTCGAATATTTACGGTAACACTGACCACCCTGCTTGATTGAAGCGCCGGTCCAGCCGGAAGTACATTTGATACCAAAGTGATTTTTTCCCTTTGTTGTAATTTCCCCCTGTCCGGCAAAACTATGAAAGATACCGTTGGCCAGTATAATGGATGCCGGAATCTGGAACCGCTCCTGTTCGGTAATGGCCACGTGACTGAATCGTTCAATATAACTTTTGATGGTCCACTCGTCAATTTCTCCGACCGGCTGAAAATCAGTAATAGGTGCCTTCTCGCTTTTTACTTGCGTTTCCTGAAAGGCCACCTTATCCATAAAACCAGATTTATTGGCCGTGACAGATGAAGAGATTGTTTTCTTGTCGGTTAACTTTTGGGTTGATTTACTTTTCCTCGATTTCAAATCCGGTTGATTTTTCTCAACGGACTCCTCCACTTCTGAAGGAGCATTCAGATTTAGTTGAAAAGTGAGGTCTTTTTTCAGAAAGATGAAACACAAAATTCCAAAGACTACAATTTTCAACCAATTGGTCTGAGCATAGGCCCACCAGTGACTTTTCCATAAAGTCTTTTCCATGATAACGATGTTTTTTATTCAAAAAAGAATAGTGTTTCAGTATATGATATTTCGATTGGCTACAAATATAAAACAATATGTTTCTAATTACAAATAAATAAAACATTTTTTAAATCATCATATACTAATTCCTCTTTATTAGGCAGATATTTCGTAATTTTATTTGTAGAAATAATTTTTTACTCAAACAAATACCATGAACTTTACTTCTTCTGTCCGCAGATTAATATTATTTTCTTGTCTTTTTTTATTTTATGGCTATCAGCTGAATGCTCAACTAAGGATCAATAGTGGGTACGATTTGAGTTTTACTGCCGCAAACACCGCCAATAAAATTCTCGAAAATTATAATGCTTCCAATCCCGGTGCCCTCAGTCAATTTGACAGATTTGGGTTAAGTAATGGATTGCTTTTCGGACTACGTTACGAATTGGATTTTCTGGGTATAGAAGCTACTTGGGTGTATCGTTTTGACGATGAGGAAGCGATTCTTTCCGAAGAAGACGGTGTGACTAATTCTGTCAAGCTACTGGGCAGATTTCAGACTTTTTCTTTTGGAATTGATAATCAGTTTGACTGGTTTTCATACGGCGGTTCTGTTGATTTTAATATTAACAGTATAAAAGCCAACATAAATCAGCAGGATAATAAAACGCTTTTTATGAAAGAAAATAACTACAGTGCTACTTTTTACCTGGGTTTTAATACACCAAGATCGAATCAGATTAGATTGTCGCTCCGCCCTTTTGTGAAAATTCCGCTTACCAGTATTGACTATAATGATTTGGATATCAAGCTGAACGAAAGAACCACTGTCAGTGAGTCGAAGGGGCGGCCGTTGATGTTTGGGCTGAGAGTTATTTTTACAAACGGCTAAAAATAGAGAGGAAGGTAGCCGGGCGGCTACCTTCACTATACATAATCTGGGATTATAATTTCTTTCCTCTCCTAATAATTCACCATGATCATATTCTTGATGATGCTGCCTTGCTCCGTCGTAATTTGGTAATAATAGATACCTGGCCCCGGCAGATCATTTTTATTTATTTCTACAATTTGTTCTCCTTTCGGATAAACGGATTTTATTTCTTTAATTAAATTTCCTTTACTATCCAGAAAAGCGATATTTGCCTTCCCGGAATCAATCATCTCAAAATTAATGCTCGTCTGTTCAGAAAAGGGGTTGGGATAATTAATCGCCTTTATATTGCTGGTGGCTGGTTCCTTCTTCAGCGCAAGATCTGATACTACTATATAAGTACTCTTTCTCGCCCAGTTGCCACCAAAATCTCCGACCCATAAATCAATTTTGTGTTTACCTGAATCGTTCGCCGTAAATGTTATCTGATCCGTTGCACCATCTTCGGGACGCTTCGCAATCGGGTGGTGCTTCGTTAGTTTTAATTCTTTTATACCAATATTATCGGTACTCCCAAGATTAATTTCCCGGGCAGTAATGGTCCTCTCGCGATGATCTGCTGTGAAATTTAGTCCCAGTCCGTTGATACAATGAACCACTGGCAATTCCTCATCTACCGTATATCTGATATCCGCCACTTCCTGTGCGTTTATCCTCAAACTCAGTAGTATGAAAACCACTCCTATCAAAAAACAATTTACTGTCTTATTATCCATGCGTCTTTATTTCTAAAACCGGAGGGAGGTTCCTTTCTTTCTTTCACAAAGATAATGGGATTCAGTACCCTATGATATACCTACTTATAGGTAAATATTATATTAGTCATTTTTTAATTTTAAAAATACACCATGATCCGCCATAAGCCAAAAGCATTTTATAATTTAAACATGCTCTTACATGAAAGCGCTAAAAAAAGTGGCTACCCTGCATTTGCAGGATAGCCACTCGTTATTTCATAATTTACCTTTCGGTAAATAAATTACTAAAGGTTATTTTACCAGAATCATCTTCCTGGTCGCCGTCTCCGTCGCTGTCTCCAGCTGGTAGTACAGCACACCCGTAGCATTCAGTTCGTTGCGTTCAATCAACTCTTCGTTGTAACCCGCTGCGTAGTTTCGCGATACCTGCTTCAGTACCCGACCGGATACATCGTAAATCGTCAGCGTCGCTTCCATCGCAGTTGGTAGATCAAAGCTAATCATCGTCTCTGCTCCGAATGGATTCGGACGGTTCTGGTACAGTGTAAATGCTTCCGTACCAGTCGCTCCTTCACCAAATCGTAAACTGACTGCCAGTTTATCGCTTAGTTCGCTGTATCCTTCCGCCGGTGTTACATCAGAACTTACCCGTAGTGCCTGGCTCAGCTTAACCGCTTCCGTAGCTTTTACAACCAATGTAAAGAGTACTTCGTCGTCCGATACCGTCAGACCGTTCTGGGTGTTCCAGCTCGTGGTCAGTATACCACGATCCAGATTTGTCATTCCAAAGTTA
This sequence comes from uncultured Saprospiraceae bacterium, assembly GCA_937921555.1. Taxonomy (GTDB): domain Bacteria; phylum Bacteroidota; class Bacteroidia; order Chitinophagales; family Saprospiraceae; genus JALZUU01. The sequence continues at coordinate 1,136 of CAKZUV010000055.1, read as the reverse complement.
TCAGCAGTGATACCACGTAAGGCTCCTGCCTGCACTTCTACCAGTTCCAGTCCGCTAAGATTCAGCGTGTACTGGTAACCTTGTACCGCCGCAAAATCACGTGCTTTGAAAGCTACTTCGTATTCTTCTCCGGCAGCTAAGGATGCGTCGTCCAGCTGGAAGACCAGGTCTCCATCTGAGCTTCGGGTATCACCCGCCGCTAATTGATTGGCCACTGCGCTACCGTTAAGGTCTCCTACTTTGATCGCCATAAAGTCAGCAATCTGACTTTGCGTGATTCCATTAAAGTTAGATACTTCAGGGAACGTCGCCGCAAATGGATTCGTCGGATCAGGGAATACATAATTCGATTCCACAAATCTCCACGAAGTATTGTTTACAATCGACTCATCGATATTCAAAATCAGTCTTCGTAACGCAATCATATCCAGAGAAGTCACGTTTCCGCTGTTGTTAATATCCGCAGCAATCAGCTTGTAAGGGCTGGACAGTGTTTCTATTTCTAACAGATGACGACCCAATAATACCAGATCATACGTAGTGATTCCGTTCAGTGGATTATCATCTCTCTCCGGTGTCAGCGTATAGTTCTGATTCAAAGCAACATCAAACGTAAAGTTACCATCCGTAGACATTTCGCTTACGTTTATGGCATTTGAATTTTCTAAACTCATCATTACATTATCCGTCATTTCGAGTTCCTCAGTCATCAGCGTTCCGCTAATCGTAGCCGCCGCAGGACCAGGCATCACCCAGAACTTCTGCTCTGCTGTGGATTCGTTTCCACAACCATCCGTAGCCGTCCACGTTCGACGGTAATCAAAACTCTCGCCGTTGTCACAACTATTTTCGTCACCAAAAACAAAGTCATCCACAAAGGTAACCGTTACGCCACTGCAATCATCTTCTACCGTTACGTTACCGAAAGTTGGCGGGAAGTCTTCACAGCTAATCATCTGATCGGTTGGAGGTACAAAAGTAAATACAGGTGGTGTATTGTCTTTGTTGACCCAGATAGCCGTTTCTACCGTAGCCGTATTTCCACAACCATCCGTGGCCGTCCATACTCGCTTACGAGAAAATCCTTCGTCACATAATTCACCTGATTCCGTTTCTACGAAAGTCAAGGTTACATC
>CAKZUV010000054.1 GCA_937921555.1 uncultured Saprospiraceae bacterium | reverse complement strand
TGATTTTCGCGCAGAGGAGCAGAGAACGCAGAGATTCTTTAACGTGTAAATCTTTTATCGTAAATCAAATATGAATATTATTTTTATTAAATGTGTCTCAATTTTTCTGTTTTCCTAGTTTTTAGAGCAGGCTCATCGTTGAATCGTTGAATCGTTGAGGCGTTGAATCGTTAGAAAATAGCACTTTTTGTCAAAACCGTAAGGCAAAATAATTTGAAATCTGATGTAAAAAAACGTAGATACAAGGCAATGCCTTGTATCTACGTTTTTTTACATGTCAACGACCTGTCTGCCGACGCAGGAAAGCAGCTTTAACAAATCAACGATTCAACAAGCAAAGCGTTTCAACAAGCCCAGCGCTCAATACCCCAAAATATCCAGCATATCCTCCGCTTTCTGTTCTTCCCGGAAAACGCGGTCTACTAAATTTCCTTTGCGGTCCCGGTCGATCAGAATGTGTTTTGGCGAAGGGATCAGACAATGTTTGATACCGCCGTATCCGCTCAGTGCTTCCTGGTAAGCCCCCGTATGGAAAAATCCCAGGTAGAGTGTTTCCTCGTCTTCTTTTGGAAATTCGGGGAGGTATACCTGATTGAGATGCGCTTCAGAATTGTAGTAATCGGAGTTGTCGCAACTGAGTCCCCCGATGTTTACTTTGGTGTATGGATTTCTCCATTTATTGATAGGTAATAGAATAAAACGCTGATTGATTCCCCAGCTATCCGGGATGGTATTCATCAGAGAATTATCAATCATGTACCAGCGTTCCGAATCGTTTTGCTGTTTTTGGTTGAGCACCGAAAAAATATTGGCACCACTTTCACCGACGGTAAAAGAGCCAAATTCTGTAAAGATATCTGGTGTCTGCACATTGGCCTCTTCACAACCCTGCTGAATTTGATCTACGATCTGTCCGATCATATATTTGTAGTCAAATTCAAAACCCAGAGAATTACGGATTGGCATTCCTCCACCAATATTAATGGCGGTCAGTTCCGGACAAATCTTTTTTAATTCACAATACGTTCGGATGGCCTTTTGTAATTCTCCCCAGTAATAAATTGAATCCTTGATGCCGGTATCCACAAAAAAATGTAACATCCGGAGCTTGATATTTTTCCTTTTAGCGATCTTTTTTTTATAAAAATTAATGACTTCCGAATTTCGTATGCCCAGACGACTCGTATAAAACTCAAAATTAGGTTCTTCCTCCGTCGCTACGCGGATACCAATTTTAAAATCCTTTTTGATCAGTTTTGCGTAACCATCCAACTCTTCCATGTTGTCCAACACTGGAATTACGTTTTTAAAATTATCGTTAATCAGGTCCGCAATTCCTTTGATGTAATCCGGTGTTTTAAAACCATTATTGACGATGATCAAACTTTTACTGATCTTCCCCGCTTCGTACAACTTTCTAATCAGATCAATATCAAAGGCAGAAGAAGTTTCCAGATTACCACCTTCTTCCAGCACCTCATTCAGCACATAACTAAAGTGGTTACTTTTGGTACAATAACAATAATGGTATTTGCCCTTATAGCCTTTATTTTTGATGGCCCGGTTAAAGATGTTACGGGCTTTTTTGACTTGTTTACCAATACTTGGCAGATAGGTCAACTTTAGAGGTGTCCCATATTTTTCTATTAAATGAATCAGCGGCACTCCGTGAAATTCCAGATACCCTTTGACAATATCAAATCCCTCCTGGGGAAAATAAAATGTCTGATCGATCAGATTATAATACGTATTTTTCAATCTCTGTTTTTTAGGGCAAATTTATAGCAAAAATTTTATTTTTTCCACACTACCAGACATTTCTCCCATTTTCTATCTCCCAGCCCATACTACTGGACATTTCTTCCATTTTCAACCTCCCTGTCTCCTAAAGAAGTAGCTCCCAACCCGCCAATGTCCAGTAGTGTGGTTTTTCCGGATAAAATTTACTTGTACACAAAGTTTTTCTGCATAAAGAAATTCCACGTAAAACCGACCAAAATCCCGACTATCACCTTCGACGGATACACCCAGCCTTCGTGGGTCGCTTCCACCCAAATCCACACTCCGGCGGTATTTAAAATCAGGCTCCCAACGGAGACGATTCCGTAACGCATCGCCTGACTCCAGACGCCTCTTTCTTTGGAGACAAACACCCAGTTCCGTCCCATCATAAAATTGACAATCGTTCCGGTAAGTGCTCCGATGGCCGTAGCCAGCACGTACCACCAGCCAAAAATATCTTTACATACAAAGGTCATCGCAAAGTCCGCCGCCGTAGAAACCAGCGAAGCAACTTGTGCCCGCAGAAAGGAAACCATGGTACGGGGCCGTCCGGGTACCGGCGAAGTAGAAGACGATTCCTGCGAGGTAGTTTCTTTCATTATATTTGTATTGAATACGGGAACAAAATAAACGATAAGTTATGACAAATTATTGACAGGCTATTCTTCGTTCCAAAAATACCTACTTGTAGAAAGATCGCCACGCCCAAAAGAAACATTTATGGGTATCTTCGTAAAAAATATGAGTATGTTTTGAGAAAAATTTCAAAAAATCGGCTAATCCCGGTAGAATTTCTCCTTTTACTACTTTCTGGTGAGGCGACCTATTCTATTATTTCAATTGTCACCTTATGCTAAAATTATTAGAATATTATAATCTGCAACATTTATTATTCAAGCCAACTGACCGCATCCTGGTAGCCGTTAGTGGTGGAATCGACTCGGTTGTACTCTGTTATTTATTGAAGCAGCTGGGCGCTGAATTTGCCATCGCACATTGTAATTTTCAATTAAGAGGAGAAGCATCAGATTTGGATGCGGCGTTTGTCAAAGGACTTGCAAAAGAATTGAATGTCAGTCATTTTGCGACCAGATTTGATACCGAAAAGTTAGCAGCTGAAGAGTCAACCAGCATTCAAATCATGGCCCGGGAACTGCGTTACGACTGGCTGGAAGATATCCGGCAGGCGATGAATTTTGACTGTATTGCTACGGCGCATCATACCAATGACAGTATCGAAACGGCGCTTTATAATCTGGCTAAAGGCAGTGGTATCCGCGGTGTAAGGGGAATTTTGCCCAAGCATAATTTTATTATCCATCCACTATTATTTGCCGACAAAGATATGATTGTCGAATATAGTAAAAAAAATAAAATTGCTTACCGTGAAGATGCCTCCAACGCAACCGATAAATATATGCGTAATAAAATCCGGCATCAGGTTATTCCGGTATTGAAAGAAATTAATCCTGCCCTGGAAAAAACATCCCGGCAAACGTTTAACCATCTGCGGGACGTGGAGACCATCTATCTCTGGGCCATCAATGGTATCCGGCAACAGATCACAAGCCGGAACGAACAAATTACCACGCTGGATTTTAAAACGCTCGATTATTATCCGGCAAAAGAGACCATTCTTTATGAGTTGTTGCGCCCCTTTGGTTTTAATTCCAGTCAGGTGATGCAGTTACTGAACGGCGGAAAATCGGGCAGCCAGTTTATCAGCAGTTCTCACCGTCTGATTATCGACCACGGGCAGTACGTCATCCATCCATTAAAAAATAATCAGGCAGATGGACAAACCGAATATCTGATCGAATATGATCAGGAGGAAATTCATTTACCGAAAGGAAAACTAAACCTTACCCATCTGGATGAAAGACCCAAGCAATTTCCTACCACCGCAAATATTGCCTGTATGGATCTGGCAAAACTGGTCTTCCCGCTCAAGCTGCGCCGCTGGAAAGATGGAGATCAGTTTCAGCCCTTCGGTATGAACGGTCAGCATAAAAAAGTGCAGGATTATTTTTCTGATAAAAAATTATCTATTCTCGAAAAAGAACGTGTCTGGATACTGGAAAGTAACGGTGTAATCTGCTGGATTGTAAATCACCGGCTGGACGAACGATTCCGGGTGGACGAAACCACCAGTCGGGTTTTGGTGATAAAATGGGAAGCAGAAGTCGGTGTATTTTAAAAAAGCCACTTCGGAATACATCCGAAGCAGCTTTAACATCCATGTTCATACTAACAATAGTAAAATACTATTAAAAATTAGTGTACTTAACTGAAAAATTGTTATCTTAATCTTCGTTGATCAGCATGAAGGTTTTAGAATATTCTATGGAACCATCGATTAACTGCAAATGGTAATTACCTTCCTTTAAATCTGAAAGTGCTAACTGTAAAGTATTTTCCTCATTGATTGCAGTCTCAAATACGATTCGTCGAACGATTCGTCCGTAGCAATCTGCAATCTGGAGATGTGCTTTCGTACCGGAAGCTTTAAAGCGAATAATTACCGTACCATCTCCTACTATTCCCGGATTGGGATACAAACTGAATTTTCCTATATTGCCGCAATCTGTTCTCACGTTAATGACCTCAGATATTTCAACGGTGCCATCGAGGTCAACCATCTTCAGACGGTAGTAATTCTGTTCGTTGGCCATTTTATCCAGATAGCTATAGCTGAACGGAACTCCTGTCCCCCCGGTTCCGGGCACTTCTGTCAGTGGGGTAAAATCACGACCGTTGTCGCTTTTTTGTAATTCAAAATGGGAGAAATTTTCCTCTGATTCCGTGTGCCAGTGTAAATCAACCAGACAGCCATTCGGACGCCCCGTAAAACGAGTCAGCTCTACGGGCAGCACGACCAGCGCCTGGAAGTCTTCCGCCTCTCCGTTGGTTTTTCCACCCGCAAAATCACCAGCCAGCAAAGGATTATCATCCGCTCTTAATCTTACGTTTATCGTTGCTCCCAGGGTAGCCGGAGCCGTGATGGTAACCGTCGCAATGGCAGGGCTGGCCGTCTGCTGCGATCCAGCATAAAAATCATCGTAAACCCCATCTTCATCCCAGTCAATCCACATTCCGTAAAAGACCAGGTCCACCTGAGAAGAGTTGACCGTAATATCTACCTCATAAGATTCTCCGGCCTCTGGGTATAGCGGAAACTGTCCTGGATTACTGCCAAAACTAATAGCATCATCAAACTGATCGCCTGTTCCCGAATCCGTTGAAGTTGTTTCAAGATTGGTATTCATACCCAGCCAGACATCCGTTGCGCCGTCTAGTTCGTTGTTTCCATCCGCATCAGTTACTGCCCGGTGCCAAACATCTGGGTATCCTGCGGGCGCATCACCGTAATCCCGCTGAACATTTAGAACAGAAATAATCAAGGTCGCATCCGCACAGGCCATCTCCGTTTCGGCATCATCACAAACCGTATAAAAAATATTCAAATTTCCTGTAAAACCTATCTTCGGTGTAAAAGAAAAGGAACCATCTACGGACAGATTCATCTGACCGGCATCAATGACAAAATCCCCCTGATTGTCAAAACCACCAACGATACTAGTTCGTCCCACCGCACCAAAAACATCTCCTATACCATCTCCGTCGGTATCAATGAGATAGTCCGTGACCATCTGCGTATCCGATTCACTATCTACATCATTTGCAATTACATTACCATGAGTTGTAACTCCAGCATCAGTAATCACCGCATCATCGTGGGCGAACGTCATGTTAGCAGCATCCGAAATTATTCTTAACCTGAGTTCTGTAATATCACAGACAGCAGGAGCCTGAGCGTTACAAATAGCGTAAGGCCGAATAACCATACCCGTAAATCCAGGCTCGGGTGTGAAAGAATAACTGCCATCTCCTGCCAGATTTAATATCCCTGCCGGAAAAACACTATTCCCATTATCATCCAATCCCGCTACCGGCGCATTGTTGACCAGCGTTGTTACCGCCGGCCTCAAATCATCCGGATCCAGATCGTTTGTCATTACATTACCCGTTCCGGTATGACCTGTCTTCAGGGTATGCACATCCGGATTGGCGACCAGCTGAATTGTTTCCGCGCTAATTGGCGGAAAGACTTTTAAATAAACAACAGACGTATCACAGAGAGAGGGTTGTCCATCATCACAGACCTGATATTCGAATTGAGTCGCCCCACTAAAACCCAAACCGGGATGATAGTTATAGCTCCCATCTGTTTCCATGATAACATATCCGGTATATAAGTGCATTCCTCCGTTGATACTCGTCAGGCTAAAGGTCAGCGAATCGTTCTGCGCATCATAATCATTGGTTCCAACACAAGCCATTAACGCTGTTTCAAAAGGTGTGTTATTAAAATCATCCGTAGAAGTAAGGCTATTAAATGGCAATGTAGTCAAATACAAAGTTGCCGTATCACAAGCTGCTTCCGGTCTGACATTATCGCAGGCTATATAGGCAATCGACTCGGTTCCGATAAATCCTGCGGCGGGTGTATAATTAAATGAGCCGTCCGCATCCATCGTAATTGTTCCCCTGCTGCGCAATTCGTTTTCGGTAGTTCCATCCACAATGAGCGTTGCTCCGTTATTATCTGTGGCCCCAATGACCATCTGGAGTTCCATTTCCGGATCATGATCGTTATTCACGACATTACCCGTCTGAGGAACATCCATATTACCCGTACTTAAGTCATCATTCGCAAAACTTTGGTTTCCGGTATCCGGTACAATTGAGATGGTTAATCTGGCGTGGTCCTGACCGTCGTTTGTATCTATGATGGTGTATTCCAATGGTAATCTTCCCAGAAATTCAGCCGCCGGATCAAAAATATACGTACCATTTGCTTGTATTGTCATGGTCCCTGCCAATGCGGGATTCCCAAGTGGATTCAGACCATAAATTTCTGATCCCGTTCCGATTGTCAACGTATCTCTCATAATGCCATCACCATCCGTATCTGCCAAAATATTACTAACCGTCAGCATCTCATTTTTAATATCATGATCATTGGATTCGATTAAATTTCCGGTAACGTCCCTATCCATTTCCGTCGTATTGGTATCATCGTGCGCAATTGGCGCGTGGTTGGTGGTTGGATCAAAAGCAGGGACTACCGTAATGACCAGCGTCGCCACGTCTTCCGCTCCAGTAGCGTCCCGAACTACATAACTCAAAGGCACTGTTCCGCTAAATCCAGGAAAAGGATAAAATTCGTAAACGCCATCAAAATAAATAGAAAATGTTCCTGCTAAAACGCCATGTTCATCATATATATCTGCACCTCTTCCACCAATCTGAACATATAAAGGATTACCGGAAAAATCGAGATTCACCATCGACTGAACCCACTGCATATCCTGAGTAGGATCGCTATCATTGGTCAGAATATTACCAGAGACATTCGTATTCTGTGGTGTCTGATTGATATCATTTTCAGCCATTGTGATACAAACCGGTCCCATCTGAGTGGAATCCCGCGAAGAACCCACTCCCTGTCCCGAAGCTGTTGCGACCAGCGGCACACCATTTTCGTCGATACCACCTGTCAATGTATTATTTTCAAGATCAGCATAAATAAATGCTCCTGCACCTTCCAGCGCATCCGGACAACCATCACCGTCGCTATCCAAATCTACGTAATCAGCCAATCCATCACCGTCAGTATCGCACGTAGAAAATGGAATTACCGGAAACTGAACATCGTCAAAACGTACCCGGTTGGCCCAGTCGTTATTTTGTTCATCGTACAAATAAAAT
>CAKZUV010000053.1 GCA_937921555.1 uncultured Saprospiraceae bacterium | reverse complement strand
GACATTCTGTATCTAAACAAAATAATTATTATGACAAATCTGCAACCGGGTGACAAAGCACCTGATTTTACGGGAGTAAATGAAAAAGGAGAAAAAGTAGCGCTCAAGGATTACAAAGGAAAAAAACTGATCTTGTTTTTCTATCCAAAAGATAATACACCGACCTGCACCGTCGAAGCTTGTAACCTGCGAGATGCTTACTCGGACCTGAAAGACAAAGGCTACGAATTACTGGGTGTCAGTCCCGACTCCGAAAAGAAACATCAGAATTTTATCGCTAAACACGAATTACCATTTCCATTACTGGCGGATACGGACCGGGAGGTCATTGAAGCTTATGGTATCTGGGGACCTAAAAAATTTATGGGAAAGACTTTTGACGGATTACATCGTACCACATTTGTGATCGACGAAAAAGGAAAAATTGAACAGGTTATTCAAAAAGTAAAAGCCAAGCAGCACGCCGATCAGATTTTAGGCGAACTGTAAAAGGTAGCGATAAAGACCATCGCCATCTTGACATTGAGCGGAACTTCCTCGTCCAGCTCGTCGTAAATATTCCACTGTCTGGGATCCCGTTCCCAGGCGGTTTGCAAAGAAAAATGGCCGTAACGATCATCCACGAGTATCCATTCGTCGAGGTTGTTGCGCCATTTGCTTTTAAAAATAAAAGAGAAATTCTTGCCCGTAACTTTCCATTCGGTCAGGTCATTGGGCCACCGGGGGCGTATAGTTACCAGGCCGCCGTCACTGCGTAATTCCCACTGATCGGGCCGACTGCGGGAGACCTGCGCGATCTGTCCCCGTTCTTCCCCAATCTCAAAATCCCATTCGGTCCAGTTATCCTGATTTTTCCATCGGAGTTCCAGCTCACCGGAAGCTTCCAGTTCTTCGTCCTCTTCGTAGTCACCTTCCGTTTCGGAATAAAGCCGCCATTCTACGAACGAATCCGTCCAGGTAGTTTCAATTCCGGTAAGCCACTGCTGCGCGGAAAGAGAAATACCCGAAAAAAGAAACGCCGAAATAAGGATCAGATAACGCATATTGTTTTGAATAACTTGAGTAAAACAGAACAGACCCAAAATACAATTATTTTGGGTCTGTTGACAGCGCGATTTGTTTAAGGTAGCGTTAAAACCGCTGGCACCATTTCTTACTGTTTAGAAACAGTAAAAAACAGGTATCATAAATTTAGAATGGCAGATCATCATCCACGCTGCCCGTATTTGCGGGTTCATCGGCTACGGAAGGGAACGAATCGATACTGGCACTGGGAGCACCATTGTTGGCTTGTCCGCCTGCTTTTTCAATTCTCCACGCGTCCAGATTTGTAAAGTAAGAAGTTTTCCCTTCTTTGGTATATTCCCGTCCGCGGAGTGAAAAAGTAACTTTAAGCTGATCGTCCACTTCGAACGGATCCAGTTTTTCGCAGTTATTTTGCGTAAGCTGCATTTTAACCATCTGAGTGTAAGCACCGTCTTCAATTTCCAGCACAAATTCTCTTTTCTTAAATTTTTCGGTAACCTGAGTAGTTTCAAATTTTTTGTACAGACGACCTTCAACGTCAAATGCCATAATAGTTGTTTTTTGAATTAATAAAAAGTGGTTTTCCCGGCACTTAAATAAAAACAGGGAAATATTCAGTGCATTTTTAAATTTTCAGTAGCAGAAAATTCTAAAAAATACACTTATGTTGAATAGCTATTTGCTTTCCCTACAAAGGTAGTAAAAAGGGTTGATTTATCCTAGAGAAATAAAACATTTTGTTTATTTAAAATGAAAAACCCCCTAAACGGGAACCGTTTAAGGGGTATGACAGACTTTTAATTATATTCCCTGATTGGAAATGGAATAAGTCACTGGTCATCGCGGGAGCGGGAGACCAGAGAAAGGAAGACCGTGATAAAGTCACTGAAAACGGAATTATGCATTACACAACTATTACACAACCGTTGGAACTTTCCCGTGAATCAGTCTGTAAATATCGGTTGGATTGGTGCAGAGTACCGCACGATCTCCTCTGATAGCGATGGGGGCTTTCAACAGGTCCGGATTATTGCTTAATATTTTTAAATATCCCTGACGGTTAAATTCCCGGCCGCGAATATGCTCCTGATAGTATGGATGTGCTTTATTCATCAAATCTTTCGGATGGACTTCCAGTTTACCAATGATTTGTGACCAGCTGGCATGGGTAGAAGGAGTTTGACCGAACTTGTAAGTTTTGATGTGGCGCGTAAGGCCATGTGCGTGTGCTACTGTTCGGCGATCAGCACTGGATTCTGGATTGTAATAAATCAAAATTTCCCGTTGATGTGTCTTCATGGCGGAGCATTTAAGGTGGTTAATAAATTAAAACGATCTTAGAATATGTCTTTATTTATACAATGTAGGGTTTTTTATTGATAAGTCCAAATATTATTTTATAATAATAAGATTTAACTGAATTTTAAGTTTGTGTTTCTGTTTAAATGTAGAATAAAAAAAGCCACGAATAACAAAGCGTGTTATTCGCGGCGATAATAATATATATTAAAAATACTGAAAAGTTCAGTATTGTGTAATTAGTAAGCCCGTGCAAACAATACACGTTTGGTAGAAGGATTACCCGTCAGGACACATTTGCCATCCTCTTCCTTGGCATCGAGCGGAATACAGCGCAGTGTTGCTTTGGTCAGGTCTTTGATCTTCTTTTCGGTCTCCGTAGTGCCATCCCAGTGTGCGAGTACAAATCCACCTTTTTCGTCCAGAATCGCTTTGAAATCATCCATATTATCTACGGAAGTGATATGCGAATCGCGGTAAGTTTTAGCACGATTAAAAAGGTTGTCCTGAATTTCATCCAGTAATCCGCGTACATATTCGGCAATTCCTTCCAGTGGCTGGCTGGACTTTTCCTGTGTATCCCGTCGGGCTACTTCTACCTGACCCTTTTCCAGATCCCGGTTACCGATACCCAGGCGAACCGGAACCCCTTTGAGTTCGTGTTCGGCAAATTTAAAACCAGGTCGCTTTTTTGCGTCCGTATCATATTTGACAGAGATTCCGAGCGCTTTTAGCTGCTTCATAATCTTTTCCGCCGCTTCGTCGATCGCCGCCGCAGGTTTTGGAATCGGAACAATCACCACTTGCGTCATAGCCAGTTTTGGAGGAACAATTAACCCCTGATCGTCAGAATGCGTCATAATCAGTCCACCCATCAGACGAGTAGAAACGCCCCACGAAGTTGCCCAGACATATTCTTCCTTTTGATTTTCGTTGAGATATTTTACATCAAAAGCTTTCGCAAAATTTTGTCCCAGAAAGTGGGAAGTCCCAGCCTGTAATGCCTTGCCATCCTGCATGAGTGCCTCGATGGTGTAAGTATCCAGTGCACCCGCAAATCTCTCGTTGGCAGATTTAACGCCTTTGATTACGGGCATGGCCATATATTCTTCCGCAAATTTAGCGTAGACATCCAACATAGTTAGTGTTTCTGTCACTGCCTCCCCGGAGGTTGCGTGGGCCGTATGTCCTTCCTGCCAGAGAAATTCTGCGGTACGTAAAAACAATCGGGTTCTCATTTCCCAGCGCACGACGTTGGCCCACTGATTGATGAGTAGTGGCAAGTCGCGGTAGGATTTGATCCAGTCTTTGTAAGTATTCCAGATGATGGTTTCGGAAGTAGGTCGGACGATCAGTTCTTCCTCCAGTTTGGCAGAAGGATCGACCACCACACCATTGCCATTAGGATCGTTCATCAGGCGGTGATGCGTAACTACGGCACACTCTTTGGCGAATCCTTCTACGTGCTCTGCTTCCTTACTTAAAAAGCTTTTTGGGATGAATAAAGGAAAGTAAGCGTTTACGTGACCTGTTTCCTTGAACATTTTGTCCAGTTGCGCTTTCATGTTCTCCCAGATACCAAAACCATCGGGTTTAATGACCATACAGCCCCTTACGGCCGAGTGATCGGCCAAACCAGCTTTTCTAACGATATCATTATACCACGCAGAATAATCTTCTGCCCGACTGGTAATTACTTTCGACATAAATTTATGTTTTTACAATTTTAACTAATTATTAAATTTTATATTTGTGACGCAGGTTGAACTACAAGCGTCTAAATAGTGTTTATTAGATGGTTAAAAGATTATTAACCGACTTTTAAGAATAAAAATTCAACTTTAATGGTTTTTTAACTAAAAAGTTGCCACAAAAGTAATAAATTGTACCTGTAACTCGTAAGAGAGTCACCTAATTACATTAAAACTTCTTTATTATGAAAATGTATAAAATTTCAATCTATTTAGTCGCCCTTTTCCTGATGGGATTTGGTATTACTGCCAGCGCGCAGTACGACGACGTTTACTTCGATCCTTCAACGGATGTAGAAGCCTACACAGACTACAGCAATTCATCTTACGATGATTATGCTCAGGATGATGATTCGAGCGATGATGATTTTGATGCTGCCAGTTATGACGATGATGACTATGATTACTATTACACGTCACGAATTCGTCGGTTCCACCGTCCTTACGCTGGATTTGACTTTTATTCACCGGCTTACGTAGATGTTTTCTACTATGATCGTTTTGGTATCCCTGGCCGTGCTATCTACGCGTCTAACTTTAATAATGGATTCTTCAATCCTTATTTTGGAAACTCCGGTGTATCGTTTTTTATCAGTAACCGAAACCGATTCCGTAATCCTTACAATAATTTCTACAATCCATATTTCGGGTTTAACAATGGATTTAACCGAGGATTTGGTTTTAATAATGGGTTTGGATTTAACAACGGCTTCAACCGAGGTGGATTTGGTGGCGGTAACGCTTTCGGTGGCGGAGGCTACGGATACTGTCCTCCATCCTGGACTGGTACCGGTGGTACATTTAATAATACCCGGAATACGGTTATCAACAATACTGGAAATACCCGAGTAAATGGAACTGGGCGTACTAGAGCTCAAAACGGGAAATTTAACAGAACCAATAGTGTTGGAAATAACCGAGGCAATACTGGTAGAACCAATAGTAGAGCAACTGCTACGCAGCGTAGTAATTCCAGAAGTTCTGCAACCCGATCAAATAATCGTACAAGTAGAACTCGCGCAAACACTCGTAATCGTACAAGTCGTAGTAGTACTAGGGCTACACGAAGTTCTACAAGACGTAGCAGTGGCGTAAAGCGAAGCAACTCTTCACGTACACGAAGTAGTGCTTCTCCTTCCCGCAGCAGTAGAAGTCGATCTTCTTCTTCTGGCAGCAGCCGTAGAAGCACTAGTAGCCGCAGAGGTAACTAAGATTGTTATGGCATTCGCATAAGCGGAAAAGTGGGTGGATTGATTTTCCACCCACTTTTTTTATGGCTCGAAGTCAAACATTGAACATTTTGTTAGAGAAAATATTTATAAAGTAAGCTGTTTTAAATTTAATGAAAAATGAATGCAGCTTCAAAAGCTTTAAAACAACCCCTTTTATGAAAAATAATATTTTAATCATTTTATTATTTAGTTTCACTATTTCTATATCTGCTCAATCATTAAATGATGCTTTACGATTTAGTCAGATAGAATCTGCGAGTACCGCTCGAATGGCTGGTATTGGAGGTGGAATGAGTGCTTTAGGTGGCGAATTTTCGGTTATCAACGTGAACCCGGCGGGATTGGCAATTTACCGTAGTTCAGAATTTAGTATTACTCCTTCTTTTGATTTACGAAATACTACCGGCGTATTATCCGGAGGAAGTAATCCTGAAATTGAGGATAACGCTGCGAGCTTTAGTTTTAGTAATATAGGAATCGTACTAAATTCTCAGCCCAGAGGAAAATGGAGAACTTCCAATTTTGCGATTGGCTACAATCGAATAGCTAATTTTAAGGAAAATTTCAATTTTGAAGGTCGGTCTTCTGGCTCTATGGCAGAACAGTTTTTAGAGCTAGCGACCGATCCAGGTGGGGCGCCAGTATTTGCTCAGGAACTTGATGATTTTCTGGCTGGACCGGCTTATGATGCGTTTGCAATTGGGGATATTTTGGATGATCAGGATAATCCAACGGGGTTTTACTTCAATGATTTTGAAGATGCCGATCCCAATGCTCAGATAGCGCGATTACAAAATTTGAGCCGTCAAGGGTCAATTAGCGAATTGTCTCTTTCTCTCGCGGGCAATTACAATAATAAGCTTTTAATTGGAGGGTCATTGGGTATTCCTATATTGAGATATACACAATCCAGATCTTATGAGGAGTTTGATCCTGGAACCGAGTTTGATGGAAATGTTCCTTTTTTTGAGAGTTTACAATTTACGGATACCCTGAGCACAGAAGGGGTTGGAGTAAATGTAAAACTTGGGATGATTTACTGGCCTACGCCAAAAATCCGGATTGGCGCGGCGGTACATACGCCTACTTTTTATTCAATGACGGATTTTTACGATACCAGTGTGGGGTATACATTTACGGAAAACGGGAATATTACTTCAGGAAGAGGCGAACCGTTTCAGCCCAGAGATATTGATTATGGATTCCGGACGCCCTGGCGGTTCATTGGGAGCGGAGGATTAATCATTCCCCAGTTTGGATTATTATCCGCAGAAGTAGAATATGTTAATTACGGAAACAATGTTTATAATCTGGACAAGGATGGTAATAGTATTTTTGATACAGACCGGGGAGATATTGTCAATGCGGAAATAGAAGATGAACTTCAGTCTGCCTTAAATATACGGGTGGGAGCCGAATATAAAATTGAACGTATTTTACTGAGAGCGGGCTATAACTGGTCAGCTTCTGCACGGGCGAATCAGGACGATGTGCTTACCCGGATTAGTGTGGGGGCAGGTTACCGGGCAGACAGAGTGTACCTGGACTTGGCTTACGTCCGTGGCAGCAGGGAAGATATTTATTCTCCGTATAGTCTGGAGAATAGCCGTGCCGAACAACAGGTAAACCGGCAATTAGCCAGTAATAATATATTATTTACCCTTGGTTATCGGTTTTAATAACCGATAACCATGAAAATTATGAGAGAAGAAGGCTTTCTGTTTCTTATTATTAGCCTGTATCAGAGAAGCAGAAAGCCCTTTTTTTATGGGGAGTATCAAGTTTGTTTTACCTTTTAAATCCAATTAGTATTGGTGAAGTAATGGTATAATATTTGATAATATTTAATTTGAAATTTGTCTAACCGAATTTCAAATTTTTTATAGATACGGATAATAATGAGAAAACTCCTGCCCTTATTACTGCTATTTGTCGGATTGCTGGTCGCTGATGTATGCGCACAGCAGGATAGCGGTCCGAAGGTCAGTCGAAGTTTTGGTGAGGTAGACGAGCGGCGGCTGTTGGAATCCAAGTGGAAATATACTTATGCGATTCATCTGGAATCCAATACGACTATTCACAAAGCAGAAAATTTTTACGAATATTATCTTTATTTTCGTTACAACTATACCTATCAGGAATACCTGAATGGTCGCCTGACCAAAGGTCGTTTTAAGGTTGAAGGCCGGGAACTCATCTATAGTTTTAAGCATATCAAAAAATTTGCGGTAGCAGAATTAAGCCGAAACCGGCTGGTTCTGGAATTTACCCAACCCAACAGTAAAGGTACGTACCAGTATCATTTTGTCAGAGTAGAAAGTGAGGATGCGCCTTTCATTAAGCCAGCTAACGAACTTCCGGATGTAATTGTCGAAATGGAGGAAAAGAAAAAAGGAGGGGGGCTTTTTAGTTTTGCTAAGCGGAAATCAAAAAAGAAGAAGAAAAAGAGAAAACAAAAAAAATACAAAGACGACCGGGTTTATATAAACATTGAGTTGATTGGTGGTGGATATTATGGAGGGATTGATCCGGTATTGCGTGATTATATCCACATCAAAAGTGATGGTCGTCTGATAAAAGAATTTAAGACCGTCGATAAAGGACTGAATGTTACCCGTAAGGATATTCCGCGCGAAGAGCTGGAAGCTTTCGCAGAATTTGTAGACAAAAAAGGGTTCTTTGAACTGGAGCGAATCTACGATTGTGACAATAGTATTTGTCAGAAAAGAAAACAGGAAAAACCCCGTCCCATTCCACTTCGTCTGGCGATTGCCTATGGGAAAAAGAAAAAAGTAGTGACACTGAGCATTTGGGGAAAAGATCGCCACAAAGTTCAATACGTGGATTATCCACCAGCCCTGGAAGCAATCATTGAAGCGATTCAGCGGATGGCCCACCGAATCGAATCTAACGAATCCTAGTTAGATACTTTACTTATCTCTATAATTTTTTGCTCAGCTAAAGCGAGTGCTCTGTCCACGGACAATTCTTTTAAGTTTATAGCTTGTCTGAATTTCTATTACTTGCAGGTGTTTTACTGTATTAACTTATTCAAAAAAAAAAGTTTGTATTCTCTATGATTTCCCCTATCTATGCTGTAGTAGAAGTTGAAACAAATTCTTTTTGATCAACTGAACAAAAACAAAAAAACATTCCTAAGATAAAGAACTTTCTGTTTTGTTGTTATTTTCTATAGGGTTGAGTCCACCCGTAAGTTTTCTTACGGTGTGGACATCCTTTTTTATGCAATAAAAACAATGGCGAAAGTAACAACCGATATAATCAGACCATACATGAAAACGGTGTAACAATAGCTCAGATACTTGTACTTCTTAGCCAGTACAATTCCCAGATAGTAAAGGTCCCGCGTCATTGAGCTGTATAAAAAATCTTCGTCTTTAATCATTTCCAACATTCCCCAGTGATAATCATCAAGACTCATGTTGTAGAAATTTCCAAAGAAAAGTAAATTCGCGTTGCGTTCTTCAATATTTTTTCTGGTAAAACGACCTTCCGTAATTTTGGGGCGGGTAGAGAGGGTGGCAAATATAATGGCAATCAGGCAAACCAGGAGAAGGACTACAGTTGGAATCACCAGATTGGGAATATCATCAAATTTAGGAACCAACGTTGAGAGGGTAATAGAAACAATAATAGCATTGATACTCAACATAATGTTAGCCTTGTTATCGGCAATTGAGCTGAGGTTGATATGAGTCCGGTAAGTAGTCCGGTACATGGTTTCAACCCCTCGTCCCAGATTGATTTGTTTTAAATTAATATTGCCAGAATCGTTTTTACCCGCCAGATCCGAATAAGAAGGTTTTTTCTTTTTTTTCCTTTTCTTGCTTTCGATGGGAATAATATTGGTAGTGCCGGGATTGGTTAATTTTTTATATTTTTTCTGGCGTCGTTCCAGTTTTTGGATGTGTTTGGTTTTTCGGTCTCCGTATAATTTTTGGGCGACGGAGGTATTAAAAAAGTGTGCCTGCATAAATCCCAGTTCAAAACTAACCCATTCTTCGTCTGTCATCACCGTATTACGGGTAGTGGCCAGCTCCTGTCTGATTCTGCCACACCGATCCCAGTAATTTCTGCGTCCCAGGTGGCTGAGATCCGCGTCACAGATTATTTTTTCCAGTTCCGTTTGAGGAATGTGATTGAGTCGGGTCGCCCGGATACAACTTTTAACTTTTTCTATTTTTTCGGCAGGATAATCAAGCGAAGATAAAAAGCTCGCCGCGTATTCACATCCTCTTTCTTCGTGACCTTCAGGCCCTTGATCATATCCCATGTCGTGAAACCAACCCGCTATTTGTAAAATTTCCAGTTCATCTTCCTGCAGATTCATGTCTTTCCCAATCGTACGGGCTGCTTCCACCACGCTGATCGTATGTTGCAGATCATGAAAGGCATAATCTTTTGGTACCTCACGGGTAATAAAATTAACGGCGTAAGTCTCGACATCAAGCAAAAGATTATTTTCCAAAACAGATTGAATTTATTACACAGTGGCACTAGAGCCATAAATATAGTCAAATTTTAGATTTTGTGTCATTCATTTTTAGTCAAATGATCGCTGAAGAGGGTGTTTTTTTGGTGAAGTGATACCAGGACAAAACTGACAATCATCAGTAAAAACCAGGCACCCATCTTTCCCAGTGATACCCATTGCCATACTTGTGCTTGATTTGGATACTGCCACATATTACCATAAGTACCGGCATTTTCGGCCAGCCACAGAAAGAAGGCGATCAGCATAAAAGCCAGTAACATTGGCATTTTTCTTTCTTTTAAATAAACCACAAAATAAACTTGCGTTCTAAAATAAAATATACCAATCAGTGCAAATAAAATATACCGGAAATCATAAATAAAGTGGTGCGTAAAAAAGTTGAGATAAATCGCGATTGCCAACAAGATGGTAACCAGAAGCGGAGGATATCCGGTATACCTCAATTTCATTATTTTCCACGAACGTGCAATAAAACTTCCGACGGCTGAATACATAAATCCGGTAAAAAGCGGCACATTCCCAATCTTAAAAAAGCAGACTTCCGGGTACTGCCAGCTACCAATCGAAGGATGCGTTTTAAATATTTCCATGACCGTTGCGACCACGTGAAAAAGTAAAATAACCTGTGTTTCTTTCCACGTTTCTATTTTTAAAATCAGCAGCAACAACTGAATTAATATTGCACCAATAAACAGAAAATCGTACCGGGCAATCGTCGTGAACTCAAAGAAACTGGTCAATAAAATCAAAGCCAGTAAGCTACCGCCGTAACTCGCCGCTCTTGCTTGTTTGATGCCAAAAACAATAAACTCGTGCCAGCGACTTCCACGCAGTTTCGGTGACAACAGTCGCTCGGACCAGTAAAAAATTAATCTTTCAAAATAGGCGTCAACGGGCGCTTCGGTGAAAGAAAGTCCACCCCGGGTTTTGGGATGGACCGACGAATAGAAAGAGACACTCATAGCTTAATATTTATTTAAATTTTTTTTCTGAAAAACTAAAAAAGGTCAGGTAGGATAGCAAAAAGAAAGCGGCAAAAATTACAATACTGCCACTGCCGGCGAAAGTTTGTGGGGTCACCAGTATGTAATATAAATCCTCCATCAGTTCAAGTGGATGGGTCAGGATATCCCACGAGTTCCAGCGTAGAAAGCGGCCAATGTACACCCCTAGTCCACTCAGAATCACACAGATAATAACGATCATCCATCCCGCCAGTTTTGACCACTGCCATGCAATAAACCGGTGAACTTCATACAACGAAATAATACCAAGCAGCAAACCCGTCCAGGCGAAAGAAATCAACAACATCAGATCATACCAGAATGGAATCGGTGCTCGCATCCGCAAGTGTATCAGGTCCGTAAGAAGGTAGGGTGCATTGGGTAAAAACAACAGCCACACGAAAAGTAATCCACCTGTCAGTAACGGCGACTTGCTGCGTTCGTAAGACGGTGCGACGGCCAGTGAGACCCAGTAAGGAATCCACGCCAAAAATAAATTCCAGATTAAAAACAGAAAGGTCGTCGTGCCGCGCAGACTAAACAAATCTTCGGACGACTGGATAGACGCCAGGTCAAAGTCAAGGTAGTGTAACCTTACTCCAATCAGACAAAAATTAAACAAAGTAAAGATACACAAGAGCATAAACGACCTGAACTGCCGGTCTTCCGAAAACAGGATTCTTATTTTTGTGAGTAGAGACATAATTTTTTTATTAAAAAGATGAATTGGATTGCTGAATTTGAATAAATTTTGATCACTTGCCTTACTTTTTGTCAGACATTAATGCCAAACGGGAATTTAAAATGCCTGGTCAGCATGGTATAAAAATATCCGGTATGCCACTTTTTCCGGGCCTTGGTCTGTCGCCACCGGGCCTGGTGATAAGGAGGAGCGAAGCGTACAAATTTGGGCGTAAACTTCAGGGCAATTCTTAAAAATCTGACAAACCGGTCTATCCATTTTTTTTCGGTAGGAGAGGGTAGGAGCTGATATTCTATGGCAAATTTTTCGGGCAAAAAGACAGCGGCCATTGCCCGGAAAATCCGGTTGCTGCCATACGGTGGATTTAAAATAATTCTTGCCAATTGCATATTGGTCGGTGTTACTTGCAACGTATTGCTTTCCAGCATAATTTGGTAGTAGTGCTCGAAGGCGGTCAGATCATCCGGATAAGATTCGGCCGGAATACCCATCAGCGTAGCGATGATTTTTGACTCCTGAAAAAACTGCTCTTTTTCGGAGCGGGGCAAAGGTCCGTGGATCAGTTCGGTAATCCGCAAACTCGTCTCTACGAGCGTGGCCAGCACCCAGGTGAGGAGTTCCGGATCGCGGGCACAAAACCTTTCTACCTGCCACCAGCCATCTACTTTTTTACCGACGTTGCCGCGAATCATTCCGTGCATCTGAAACAATCGCCTGGCGGTCTTGAGCGCCAACGCTTCCGACCCGAAATAAAATCCGGCCATCGCATTAAAAGTACGGTGTGCCCGGTACAGATACTCTTCGTGGAAATTACTGAATTTCCGGACGCCTTCGGCGATGGCCGGATGCGCAATCTGGAGTAGCAGGGCACTGATGCCACCGAGCAACATGGTCGGTTCCCGGTAAATTTTCCAGGTCATACTATCCGGTCCGAAAAATCCGGTTGCTCCCACTTTGGGCAGTTGTGCCAGTTGCGCCTCAAAGGCCTCGGTGGCCCGGACAGAAGCTTGTTTTTCGGCGTCAGTAAGCCGGACGGAGGAAAAAGCTGATTTATTCATGTTAGAAAATTTATTTTTTAATAAAGTACTTTGAAAAACAAAGTTGATATTCAAAAAAAGAGATCAGGAATTTCTGATGGTTTTAAAATTTTAAAATAAGGTCAGTGCCAAAGTCTCTAAATTTTTAGGTAATTAATAGGAAGAAAACGTTTCGATTGAAACTGCAACTTCAAACACTTCAATCGTTACTTCTCTTTATAAAAGTGTTATTGCTCATTTAGCGGTTGTTGTCTTGGACCTAACTATTTGCTTTGTCTGATAATTTCTTCCAGCGCATCCAGGTGATCGGTAAAAGCTTTTCTGCCAGCATCGGTCACGGCGTAGGAGGTTTGGGGCTTGCGGCCGATAAATTCTTTTTTGATTTTAATAAACTCGTTGCTTTCCAGTTTTTTTAAATGACTGGCCAGCGTACCGTCCTGTAATCCCAGCATTTCTTTGAGCGTCGTAAAATCTACCCAATCGTTTACGACCAGCATCGACATGATTCCCAGCCGCGTCCGGTGATCAAATTCCTTTCTTATTTTTGTAAAAAGATTCTTCACTGTTCGTATTTATAATACATGATCAGTCCGTAAACGATATGTAAAACCCCGAAACCAAAAGCCCAAAATTCCAGACCATATCCCAGAAAAAACATCGCAATCAGGCCAAGTATTATTTCCAGAATACCTAAATACCGGATATCATTCAACGTATATTTACTCGCATTCAAACACGCCAGTCCGTAAAAAACCAACGTGGCCGGAGCGACCATTCCAAACAAATCGTGATAGAGCAATCCTAAACAAAATATTCCGCCTGCTACCAGGGGAATCGCCATATTCAATAACAATCGCCGCGAAGAAGCATCCCACATTTTCAGGCCTTTCTTCCGGGCCTTACGTGTCGTAAAAAAGATACCACTACTGATGGCCAGAATGAGTACAATTGCCGCATCTACCATAAAAAATGTAAGATAATGCATCCCGCCCCGGTTCAGCGTTTCCGCCGTGACGTAGTAGGCTTTTTGTCCGGAAAAAGGAGTGATATCCAAATACCAGTAAACGGCGGCGGCCCCCAAAAGCGCAAAAAATCCCGCCGCTACGCCGGACAATCCACTCAAAGAAATAAAGCGGGAAGAGCGCTCCATGAGCGCTCTGATTTCCGTAAGCGTTTCAAGATGATGTTTTTGTTGATCCATTACCATATCCAATTGGTGATAAATTTCGTTTACTAATAAAGTGCTTTGAAAAACAAAGTTAATATTAAAAACGGTAGATCGCAAGTTTTATTTCGATTTAATCATCATTCCTGGAAGGCAGGACGAAAAATAAGTTTTATGAATTCTGTAATTTTACAAACCACTGGGCGTTGATAGTAGAGGCTTTTCAAATTATAGCTGATTGCCTTCCGGATTAAAAAACTACCGGACCATTGTTCAAAGTCCAGAAACCAATTTTTATGATAAAAAATATCGTTTTTATACTGCTGTTTATTGCTGTGGCTGATACAGAACTCAGTGCACAACGCTACCGCACGGCGGCTGGTCTTCGGTTGGGAAGTCCCTTCGGCCTGACGGTACAACAGGTATTGTGGGGACAAAATACACTGGAGGGTATTTTGACGCATCATCCAAAGGAAAACGAATCCGCGCTGACGCTTTTATTTGAAAATCATCGTAAAATTTTCTCGAAAAGATTTAATTATTATCTGGGGTTTGGTCCGCATATCGGCTGGATTGACGAACAAGAAGGGTTTGATAATCCTTACGGCGTAACCTTTATTGGGGGGATAGAATTTGCGATGAAAAATACTGTTTTATCCTGGGACTATAAGCCAGCGGTCAACTTGTCCGGAGGCCGGAATACGATTTATCACCAAACGGGAATCAGCCTTCGGTTTATTATTGTGAAAAGAAAAAAGAAAAAGATCAACTGGAAGTTTTGGGAGAAGTGGGGCAAGAGAAAAAAATAGTGAGGATGGATAACTATTAAAATTTACGGTGCAGTAACTTTATAAAAAATATGAGGAAATCTTACGGAAATACCTGGTGGGGAAAACAGTGGTTAAACGCGTTGAATCAAATTGATTTTTCTAACCGGCTGCCCCGTGGCCGGACGTACGCCAACAAAGGACTGGCCCGGAATATTCGGATTTTAGGGAATAAAATAACCGCAGAAGTCCAGGGTAGTCGTCCCCGTCCCTATAAAGTTTCTTTTACGATTCCTCCTTTTTCCAGCCGGGAAAAAGCAAAAATTACCGAAGTGGTGATCGAAAATCCGATGCACCTTTCTTCCTTGCTCAACCGCAAATTACCGCCGGCACTGATGCAGTTATTTGCCTCAAAAGGAGTGGCACTTTTTCCCGCTTCCTGGAATGATATCGAAGGGGAGTGTTCCTGCCCCGACTGGGCGGTACCTTGCAAACACATGGCGTCGGTCATCTACCTGATTGCCAACGAGATTGATCAAAATCCCTTTTTGGTTTTTGAATTACATAATTTTGATTTGTTTGATGCGCTGAAAAAAGCGGGTTATACCAGCCAGGAAAGTCAGGATGTCCGCATTCTTTCACTGGCTCGCTTGTGGGAAGATTTGTCGGATAGAGCGAATACCAAAAAACAGCCCGTCCTGAATCTGGATCAGATTGATTTTTCGGTCATTCCCTCGTTGAAGGAAGATTTGATGGCGATTCTTTCCGATCAACCTGTTTTTTTTCCGGCGGGTAATTTTAAAAAAATATTATCCGAAAATTATGACCGGCTAACCAAGGGGTTGCAAAAAAAATCTAACGTAGAATCTCCATCTACCGCGCTCGACGTACAAAAGGATGCAATCGAAGATTTGGAAATTATTCTTTCCGAAAAAGGTAGTTTTCTCGACGTGAGTTTTCGGGATAAAAACGATCAGGTTTTATTTAATTTTGAAAAAATAGACGCGCTGACGGACTGGTTGGATACCCTTTCTTTTTTACGAATTCAACAGTATGCACCTGCTTTACGTGGCCTGTGGATTACGTGGTTGTACGCGCGGCAACTGGCCCGGCAAGGTGCGTTGATTCCACAGCTTTTGGTGAGTGAAAAAAATCAGTATTTTATTCGCTGGATTCCGGCTTTGTTAAACTCAGTGGTGAAAAATATTCACGATTTGGTCGGGGCGCTGGTGCCGGAGAATATTTTATTTTATAAAGCAGGAACCAATATTAAAGAGCCGATTACTGCTGATTTTTTTACGGCACTGACCAGCATTTTTTTAACTCACTTGATGATTGAAAATGCAAAGGTCAAAGACCGGCTCTGGCCAATCGAAGTCGTACAAATGTTTTTTAACCAGCAATCTGAACCATTTAATGATTACGAAAGCAAAGATTATCCGGTGGCGATTCAATTGTGGTTAAACAAATTTTATATCATTGAAAAAGACTTTGTGCCCGTCATAAAAGTGGATGATTCCGAGGAAGGATTTGCGGTGGAAGTAGCTTTTGAAGATAAGCGAAAAAAGACGCTACCCGTTTTTGGTTTAAAATCACTATTGGAAAAAAAGCAGTACGCAGATATCCGGATGGATGCGCTACGGGACCTGGCGATGCTCTCCGAATATTTTCCGGGGATCGGAGATTTAGTAAAGTTAAAAGGTAAAGCGCCACTGCTTTTTGATGAAATAGAATTTGTAGATGTTTTGTTTAAAATTCTTCCGACCATCCGGCTTTTTGGAATTAAAGTTGTTTTGCCAAAAGCATTGCGTAAAATTCTTAAACCCCAATTGTCCATGCAGGTGTCGGCGGGCGAATCGGGTGCAGTAAAGAAAAAATCACTCATCAATCTGGACAACCTACTCAGCTTTGACTGGCGGATTGCACTCGGTGATCAGACGGTCTCACGGGCGGAGTTTTTAAAAATGATCAAGCAATTTAAAGGGATTGTCCGTTATCAGAATCAGTATCTGTTTTTTGACGAAGAAGCCATTGCTAAACTAATTGTCGCACTGGAAAATCCACCGGAACTGGATGGAAAGGAACTTTTACAAATTGCACTCGCCGACGAATATAAAGGGGCCAGTATTGACCTGACACCGGAGTTGCGAAAATTAATGGATGAGTTACTTGGTGCGGAAACAATCGAACCACCGATTAGTCTGGAAGCGACTTTGCGGCCTTATCAGCAAAGAGGATACGAATGGTTATATAAAAATACCCGTCTGGGTTTTGGTAGTTTGCTGGCCGACGATATGGGGCTTGGAAAAACATTGCAGGTGATCACGACGCTGCTCAAATTAAAAGAGGAGGGCAGTCTGGACGAGCGAAAAGCGCTGGTCGTGGTGCCAACGACGCTGCTGACCAACTGGGACAAGGAAATTAAAAAATTTGGTCCGGAACTGATTACGCATATCTACCACGGAGCGAACCGTAAACTGGCACCCATCGAAGATGCGGATGTCTTGTTGACCACCTACGGAGTAGCGAGGGGAGAAGTGGCGAAATTACAAAAATACGATTGGCTGATCATGGTGATCGATGAGGCACAGAATATTAAAAATCCGGCGACGGCGCAGACCAAAGCGATCAAAAAATTAAAAGTACCCATCAAAGTGGCAATGAGCGGTACGCCGGTCGAAAACCGGATGAGCGAGTACTGGAGTGTTTTTGATTTTGCAAATAAAGGATATTTGGGTACCCTCAAAAAATTTAAAGACGAATACGCTAAGCCCATTGAGGCGGACCGGGATTTGAAAAAACTGGAACGGTTTAAGAAAATTACAGCGCCCTTTATTATGCGAAGGGTAAAATCGGATAAATCAATTATCAAAGATTTGCCGGAAAAGATAGAGCAGGATCAGTTTTGTCAGTTGACGCCCGAACAAGCGGCGATCTATCAGAACGTTGTGGATAAAACGATGAAGCGGGTGGAAACCGCTGAAGGCGTGGAGCGAAAAGGTCTGGTGCTGATGCTGATTACGGCGCTGAAGCAGATTTGCAATCATCCTTATCAATATTTGAAAAAAGGAGATAAAGCGGCCAATCTTTCGGGAAAGACCATGTTGTTATTTCAGTTGTTACAACAGATTTTAGACAACGGCGAAAAGACCCTCATCTTTACGCAGTACCAGCAGATGGGAACGTTATTGCAGGAGTTACTGGCCGAGAATTTTTCTCTGGATGCTCCTTTTTTACACGGTGGAATCAGCCGGAAGGGGAGAGACGCGATGGTAGAAGATTTTCAGAATAACCGCTCAACGCGGGTGATGATTCTTTCGCTGAAAGCGGGCGGAACGGGACTGAATCTGACTGAAGCCAGTAACGTGATTCACTATGATCTCTGGTGGAATCCTGCGGTGGAAGCACAGGCCACGGATCGTGCGTACCGGATCGGACAGAAGCGGAATGTGATGGTACACCGTTTTATCACTCAACAAACCTTTGAGGAAAAAATAAACGAATTACTGAAATCCAAAAAAGAACTGGCAAATCTGACCGTCGCGAATGGAGAAAAATGGATTGGAAACTACGACAACGAAGAATTGCGGGAATTGGTAAGCCTGCGATGATGATCTTATTCCTACGCTGAACAAACAAAAAGACAAATCGTTTTAGGGATAGATTTTTAAACCTAAAATAGATACTATGTTTTTTAATTTTAATAAAATATCAATAATATTTTCTTTTTTGCTGATGAGTTGTTTTGCATTATCACAGGATTTGGCAACTGTATCGGCAGACGAAGGCTTGGCTAATTTTATCAATCAATTCGAACTGTCTAACGTCGGTAATCTGCACATATATGCAAAACCGGAAAGTCAGCCGGTTGCCGATTATTATCTTCATGGTAAAGTATTGGGTGATGGTTTTGGTACTTATCTGACGCCTGGCCTGTGGAAAGATACCCGTTCCGGAACGCGTGTGAATGCTGTATTTGCGATCAAATATAATGACGACCAGAATAATTTATTTATCATCAATGAACACAAAAAGGGTAAGATCAATAAACTTGGCCTGTACCGTTTAAATGGTCAGCAATTAGAGATGGTTCAGCCTCTTGCCTACTTGAAGAAAACGACGTCGGGCGCACACAAGCAGATGGATACCTGGATTCAGGACGTAGATGGAGATACCTTACTGGATTTAATCCAAAGAAAAAGAACTACCAGTGAAAACGGAGTATCTGATGAGGTAATTACGAAAGTACTTTTGCAGCAACCAGATGGATCTTTTCAAGTGAGCAACGACACGGGGGTTAATTCGGCTGATTATATTTTTCATTCAGTGACAGAATAAATAACAATAAATTTCTTTCAGTTAAAAGATGCGGTTTCGTAAAGAGGTCGCCTCTTTTTTTGTGTGAGCAAATCTTTTTTGCTAAATGTTTATCTTTGAATTTCCCGATTACTTAACTCAAATCATTTCAAATAATATTCTCAATAACAGACAATGAAACAGACACTTGCCCAGCTGGCGCTCGTAGTAAAGGAATACGACGAGGCCATTGATTTTTATACCAATAAATTACACTTCCAGCTAATCGAAGATACCAAGCTCAGTGAAACGAAAAGGTGGGTTGTAGTCAAGCCACCCGGATCGAACGCGGCGGGTCTTTTACTGGCCAGAGCGGCTAACGAAGAACAGGCTTCCCGGATTGGAAATCAGACGGGAGGACGTGTTTTTTTGTTTTTATACACGGATGATTTTGACCGGGACTTCCAGAATCTACTCGATCAGAAAATCGAGATTGTCCGGCCACCAGCGGTGGAGGAATATGGAAAGGTTGCGGTCTTTGCGGATTTGTACGGGAACTTATGGGATTTGATTGAGCCTGCAAACTGGCATAAGATATAATTAGAAAGCTGCTTCCCGAATATTTCGAGAAACAGCTTAACAGGTGAATTGGAGTTATGATATTTTTAGTACTAGAAACTGTCAACCCAGTCTTTTATTTGCTCTTTGGTTTTTCCGGTTACTTCTTGTAATCGGCCCATCAACTGGTCTTCCTGACCTTCTTCGTACATTAAATCGTTGTCGGTCAGTTCGGCGTATTCTTCTTTGAGTTTGCCTTTCATTTGATTCCAGTTGCCTTTGATTTTATCTGCTAATGCGCTCATGATAATTTAGTTTTTATGGTAAAAAAATAATTTAGTTTTATTGGTTGTTTGGCTTTTTTGATTTAGAGTGAACCGTCCAGTTCCATCTCCAGCTTCTCCATTCTGGACTTTACACCGGCTTCGAAGTCGTTCCATCCGTCGGCCATTTGTTTACCGATATTTTCGATGTCCTGATCCAGTTCTTTCAGATTATTTTCCAAATTAGTAATTTGCTTTTGGTACTCGGCTTTTGCGTCGTCAGAAGCATCGGCCATTTTAGCACGCAGTTCTTCCAGGTCTTCATTGGCCTCTTCCCGTGCCTCTTCCATTTCTTCTCTGAGTTCCTCACGGTCAGATTCAAAGTTGTCGCTGATGTCCTCTGAAGTTTCGTTGAGGTTTTCGGCAGCTTCTTCCATTCTGTCCTCTGCTTTTTCAGCCGCAGTTCTTTCCTGGCACGAGGTCAAAGTCAGCATAAGAAAGGCCAGTGAGCCTAGGATCATTATTAGATTTTTCATGATTGTAATTTTTGTAAGATTAAAAAATAATTATTGTTTTGTTGTTTCGCTAATTTAAAGGTTGAAGCTCTTAAATGTTCAAATTGTATTATTGTATTTTAATTGTTTAAAAAAAGCCAATTGCAGGAAGTTGCAATTGGCTTTGATTTTTTAATCAATAAGAATTCTCCGAGACGCTGCCTGCCTGCCGTGCCTGCTGCAGGAAATTTAGCAAAGGCAGGTTAGCGGGCCTGATTAACAGAGTTACCAATTAACAGTGTTTAGCTTTGAGCGATACCCCGACGGCTTGCCTTAGGGAGCTTCATTTTGATTCCTACACCGCTGGTTTTTTTTCTGCCGTTCCGGTTTTGATTTCTTTGTCATTATAATTTTTTAATTCTACGATATCTCCCGGCATGTAGAAGCCGGCATTTTCGAGGTTGGTCATTCCTTCTTTGATGGCTTGAGTTCGGACGGTTGCTGCCGAAATTTTCGGATCAAAAGTATTGAGCCAGTATTGAACGGTGACGTTGTAGGAACTCGAATTGAGATCGCCGATATGTACAGTGGGTGCTCTGTCGCCATCCAGAATGCCCGGAATTCCAGCGATGGTTTCTTTTAAAATTATAATCGCCTGATCCGTATCCGACCCGTAATCCAGTCCAATATTGAATTCGTGCCGCATAAAACCATCCAGGGTATAATTGACGACCGGATTTTTGATGACGCTGGCATTTGGTATATAAATATCTTTCCCGTCAAAGGATTTAATTTGTGTATTACGAATGTTAAGGGCAACAACTTTACCTTTTATGCCATCCAGCTCTACGGTGTCACCTACCCGGAACGGACGATTAAAAGCCAGGATAATACCCGCCAGAAAATTTTCTCCAATATCTTTAAACGCAAAACCGATCACTACCGCACTCACGCTCGCTCCCGTCAGAAGCCCACCCGCAATGCCAGCCAGTCCAACAATATTCATCACGACCATCAAGGCAAATAGGACGATAATAGTTTTTATAATTCTGCTTAAAAAAGCGGCCAGGAGTGGGTCGTCCATTTGTTTGGTGAGCCTCCGGTTAGAAAAATTACGTGTTTTATTTGCAATGAAAAGCAAAATGTAAAAACTGATAACTGCCAGAACCAGTTTTGGTAAAAGCACCAGGAAATCAACATAATAGCTCTCCAGGCTCGCTATCAGGTCATTAAAAAAATCGTTATTCATTTGATTTTTAATTTAGGAAAAAGTTAAGCTAAAAAGATATTTAACGCAGACCACGTTCACTACTTGCAATTACAATAATACAAATAGAAAGCATTTTTATGTTTTACTATAAACTATAAAAGGTAAGATGCCCTGGAAAGTTCATTAAAATTATTGTTTCAGGCAGGCGGGATGCAGTGGGGTTATTTTGGAATAAAAAAATTAAACGTAGTTCCTTCTCCAAGGGTAGATTTTGCCATAATTTTTCCTTTCATTTCGGTGATCAGATTCTTTACAATGGAGAGTCCCACGCCCGAACTTTTACTGTTTGTCTTCTCTGTTTTATCCACCATAAAAAAGAGCGCGAAGATACTGCCTATTTTTTCTTCCGGAATACCTTTTCCATTATCCACGATCTGGAAATTATGATGTTGTTCGTCTTCTTTGTAAAGCACTTTTATCCAGCCTTTTTCCTTGTCGTTATATTTGATGGCATTGTTGATCAGGTTGCTGAAAATTTGCCGGAAGGCTGCCCTGGAACCTTCGAGAACCGGTAACTGACCGGGCAGCGAAACAGATAGTTGGCCGGGTGGCTTTTCCTGTTCAATAATCTGGGTGACCAATTCGTGCAAATCGACGGTTTCGCTCGGATTTTCGATCTGATGAGTAGCCTGAGAATAGTTTAGAATACCATTGACGTACGAAATGGCATCTTCGGCCGTATCGTTCATCAGTTGAAGATATTTTTGTCCCTTCGTGTCTATCTGTTCACCGTAAATTTCACTGATTGCTTCGGCGAGGTGTTTCATATTTCGCAAAGGTGCTTTCAGGTCGTGGGAGATGATATAATCATAATCTTTCAGATGCTTATTGATGCGTAATAAGTTTTGCTGTGTATTTTCCAGGGCTACGATGTTTTTACGAAGTTCCAATAAGCGCATTACCTGTTCTCCCAGAATTTTTAGTGTGTTGAGTTGGGATTCACTAATTTCCTTATTGACAACATCGAGCACACAAATACTACCAAGCGGAAAACCATCTTTATCAACTAGCTGTACCCCCGCGTAAAATCTTACATGATACGGTCCGGTAACCAGTGGATTTTTTTCGAAGCGCGGATCTTCGGTAGCATTATTGACGATAAGTGGTTCCTGCGAATCTATCATGCCGTGGGCACAAAAGGTATAGTCTCTGGCATTTTCCGTTAATTCGACGCCCACTTTGGATTTAAACCACTGCCGTTCCCGGTCCATAAAGGTGATTAAGGCGACGGGCGTCTGACAAATTTCAGAAGCGATTTTGGTTAAGTTATCATAATCTTTTTCAGGAAGAGAATCCATGATATTGTAAGAATATAGAGCGGATAGCCTTTCTTCTTCATTATCTGGAATAGGGGGAGGGATCATTGCTAGGTAGTTTATGTTTAGGAATGCTGAAAAAATAGTCTTGTAACATTCAAAAGGATGAAACCTGCTTTAAATAAGCTCTGTTGATTGATCCGTATATTAGTGTTTATCGGGACTGTACGGTTATGTGTCATTTGGTATCCCGCACCTTGTGTTCCTCCCTGATTCGGGAGGCAGGCCTGAAGGAAAGCTTTCGCGCTGACACACTTTAAAGAACAGTCTCTGTTTATCTGAATTTAACCATCCAGATCACTGAGCAGGTTCAATAATTCCTCTTTTTTAGAGAAATCACCGGACTTTTTGAGCAACGCGGTCGCTTTCATGATTTTTAAACGCTGTTGATTCTGAATTTTACTCAGTTCTTTTTGCATTTTAATCCGATCCGCTATTTTGCCCATGATACCTTCCAATTCCTTATGAAGGGTTTTCAGGTCGTCTTTGAGGACGAAGCCATCTGCCAGTTTGAGGACCACCTCTGCTATCGGATCAGACTGATGCAATCCTCCCGTAACAAACACAAAAGGTACAAAAGGTTTTTTCTCTTTGACGTACATGAGTGCGTCGAGACCCGTATAATCGGGCAGATTGTAATCTGCTAAAATGAGATCCGGCAGAAACCAGTCAATTTTTTCTAAGAAAGTTTTTTTATTGTCAGCAATCAAAAAGACACTGTTTGGCTCGTATTTGAGAAGTTGCCTTTTTACTAGAATTTGATCTGTTTTCTGATCTTCCAGAATCATTACTTTTAATGCAGGTACCATAAATAGTCTTAAATATTATTTTTACGAGTAGAGCGTGCTATCGTTTTGTTTTAAGAGCTTGTCCAAATTTTCATGATTGTGCGAAATTGAGAAAATTTTGTTTTGAATAAGGCAAAAAACATAGGCGATGCCTTAGCATCGGCGAGGCTTTTTAACGAAATTCAGAATAAAATTTGCCAATTGCAGCCAATTAATGGAAGTTTAGACAAGCTCTAAACTACCGTTTTGGGGAGGTTGGCGTTTCGATTCTTTTTTGCTCATTAAAATGAGGTACACTCATCTCCACCGTCGTCGTCGAAAGGGGAGTGGTAATTACGGACGGTACGTGGTGGGAGGGTACATCGTCAAAGTCTTTCAGCCGGACTACCGCAGCAGTGATGGAATAAAAGACCAGGCTGGTTGGTAAAAGTACTAATACTTCCTGTGGATAACAAGCCAGCGTTAACTGAAATAAAACGACCGTAAAGCCGAGGTACAGGCATTTTATCTTCTGATTTCTCACTCTCAGATAATAATAAATGCTTTGACGCAACAAGGTAAATAAAAATGTCATATAAATCAAGAGGCCAATCCACCCTAATTCAACGGCAATTCGGACAAATCCGCTGTCGTGCGCAAAATCTGCCAAAAAAGAATCGGGGGTAAAGCGTTTGGCCCATACTCCAGTACTCCCCAGCCCTACACCTACGGGGTGCCGGTGGATCATTGGCTGGATAAATTTTTGATTTTTGAAACGAACCTGCATCGTATCGTCCGAGTGCTTGGGGATAAAGGCAGATTGCAGCCGGAATAATACCGGATTACTGGTTCCTTTCATAATAAAAGCAACGCCCAGCAGTCCGACGAACGCGGCACCCACCAGGATTTCCTTTTTCAGCGTGATCAGGGTGAAACAAATAAACCCAAAAGGAACGAGCACAAAGGGCGTTCTGGAACCTGCGTATACCATCGCAGCAAACATACAGCCGGCTGATAACAGGAGCAAGCCTCTTTTCTTATTGCTAAACGGCCCGGTTGCCAGCACACAGCAAAAGGTGCCCATATACGACATAAAAACCCCGTAAGTGGTCGGATCTGAAAAGAAGGAAAATATCCGGAGCCGCCCCCACTGAAAGATCAATTCCAGTCTTTTAGGGTCCGAATAAAGCCAGGTCAGTTCGGCATTCGAAAATCCGATAAATTCCTGTTTTAAGCCATAAAGCGCGGAGAGTAGTGCAAGTCCGATAATCAGCTTGATCGTTTTGGTAATAACCTTATAACTACTGAACGCATAAATGGCCACAAAATAGAGAATGATCAATCCCGCCATGCTACGGACCGTGTAGAGCCAGGCCATTCTGCTGCCCGCCCAGGGGTTGAGGACTTCGAGCAGGTTGAGTGCTACCCAGATCAGCACCCAGGCACTGACTGAATTTTTGGCGAAGGAGAGATCCCGGTTATGAACCTGCTGAATCAGCACACCAAATAAACTAACGAAAAGAAGGCCGTCCAGCGCAGTACCGAATGGCGCATCGATCATTTTTTTTAAAAAATCGACAAAAACGCCGACCACCAGAATCGTCCAGATAGCATAGACTGGCTGCAACAAACAGGCACCAATCAACGGAATACCAATAATGGCACCCAGGATGACGATTCCTATCTTTAATTCCAGAATAGCGATGACGTAAGAGGTCAGCATGGCGAGCAGCAGCAATAATCCAAGTCCTAAAGGATTATTGAGCTTTTGTAAAATAATACGGTTGGCCAGCCAGGATCGAAGCCCGGGACCTTGAGAAGTTTGCAGCATTGTAATAGTATCAGTCTATTCAGTATCTTCTAAACCTAAAGGTTCACGATTGCTCAGTTACCCTTTCGTTTTTTTTCTTTTTTTGCAAAAATGGCTCCACCAATTGTTCGAATTGCCTGATTCTGGTTTTCCAGGTATTGGTTGCCGCTTTTTTAGTCCGGGCGGTGATTTTGTCCGCCGAATTATCGGAGATGGCCCAGTCAATTAAGTTGACAAAATCGGTTTGTGAACTTGACAGATGGATAAAATCTTTAAAACTGGCAATATCCGGAGAAAAATCAGTAGAAACGACCGATTTTCCTGCTGCAAGATATTCATTTATTTTTAATGGATAGATACTTTTGGTCAGTAAATTTTTGGCAAAAGGAATAATACAGACATCGAAGTATTTCAGATACGCCGGTAGCGCTTCCATATCTTTGGGACCGGTAAAAGTAACATTGTCCATTTTGTCGAGTCCGTGAATTTTATATTGGGTATTATTCAGCGGACCGATCAGTACCAGTTGTTTATCCGGATGACCTAATGCGACGGATTTCAGGAGTTGATAGTCAATTCTGACTTCGTCCAGATTTCCGATAAATCCGATGATTTTTTTCTTTATATCCGCTATTTCAGGTGGCCGTGGAAAGTCTTCCCGAAGGGCACGGCTGAAATTTCTATTGTCTGCGGCGTTATTAAGTTTTTGAATATTTTTGGTGAAAGGAGCTTTCAGCCGGAATAATTCCTGAGAAGTAACCAGGGTCATATCCGCTTTCCGGACCGCTTCGTTTTCGAGTCTTACTCCGTGACGGGCAATATAATCTTCTTGTGAAATATCGTCCACGCACTGATAAATATTGAGAATCGGATTAAAATTTCCAGGTAAAACGGGTGCGTAGAATGGATTGAAACAATTGATGAAAACATACTTTTTGATGGCATACCGGTCAATAGTTTGCTGTACCGTATCGTAGATTACTTTGCTGTTTCGTTCCGACAGTTTATCATATATTTTTCCTTCCGGTAAAAAATTAATCGGATAAGTAAAAGGAGGCGTAATCGTTACCAGATTGGAAAATTCTTCGTCCGCCTGAAAACCGATTTTACCGGTTGTAACTTTGGGGGTTACCGTTTCTATCTGTGGATCTTTGCGGAAAGAATCCTTCAGGGTAAATGGATTATTTATATAAAAAACCCGGCGGGTACGGGAAAATTCCCGGGCTAGTGCAATAGAAATGGACGAATAAGGACCATTCCAGCGAAAAAGTGAAAAATAGATAATATCGTAATCCATGTTCAAAAATTGGGATATTCAGGGAAATGGGATATTTGGGTAGTATCCTGAATCAGTAATATTTAGACAATCCTGTCTTCTCTCAAATGGTATGAACGGTTAAATGTTAGTAGGGTTGTTTGCAAAGTGCATATTTTTTATCAACAGATCAATGGAAGAAAAAAAAATATGTATAATATTTAACATTTGCTAATACGAGCTACCTTAAAAGAACGAAACTTTAGCAAATTGGTTCTAAAACTTAGCAAATTCTTAACGTTTTCTATAAAAGAAAACTCAGGACAAGCGCTGAATGTAAAATACTAAGGCTGACCATTTGCTCCTTTTTTACGAATAAATCCTGACAATATTTCCCATCCCTGCCGGTAAAAAGCCGGAATATGCGTAAATGCGAGCAACGCGTTAACCCCGAACATACGTCTCAATACCGTCTGATAAAGCGCAAACGATATGCCATAAGTGAGTAATGTCCCGTAGGCAGCGCCGTAGATTCCCATATCCAGAATTTTAATAAAAATATAATTCAGCGTGACGTTCGTGATGACACCAATCAGCGTAAACACAAAATTAATCTTGGGACGACCGATAGAGTCGAGAATCGTTCCAAACTGAATGGCAAATGGTAAGAATACCCCGTAAAGGATGGTCAGTCTCAAAACCGGAGCTGCCGCCAGATATTCGTTGCCGGCTACCACCCAGATGGTAAACTCGGGAATCAGAAAGACAACCAGAATAAACGGTAATATAATGGCCAGTATCGCCCCGACAGACTGCTCGTACAAGGCCTTGATCCTCGCCGGATCATCTTTGTCGGACTGAATAGAACTTTGCGGGAAAACCACCGAAGCGACGGTCATCGCCGGAACATCAACGAGATTGGTGACCTTAATGGCGGCATCGTACAGGGCCGCCGGAACAGAACCGGCATAACGGGCCAGCATCAATTTGTCAATGCCTTTGTACAGCATGGTGCTGAGATTGGTACCAAAGGTGAATTTCCCAAACCGGAATAATTCTTTTACCCAGGCCCAGTCAATTTTATATTCTTCAATGATAAAGAATTTCTTTCCGAAATACCAGGCAATCACACTTCCGAGGGTCGCACCGAGAATCTGCATTTTTAATAAAGTAGCTAATTCTAATTCCCAGCTGGCAAAAAATGCGATCAGTACGTAACTGAAAAAAACTACTTTACGACCAAAATTACTCCAGAAGATACCTTCAAATGAAAGGTTGGCTTGTTGAATAAAATTGAACAGATAGCAGGGAATGAGTACAAAGAGCAGCAAACAGAATAATCTGAAGAGCGAAACCAATTGTGGCCGGTAGATGGCGTCTTCGTCCGTTGTTAGAAAATCCGCCAGAAAAGGTGCGGCAAACAGCAGAAATGCGGCAAAGGCAGCGGCTACGATCAGATAGAGCGTTGTGGTGGCCAGAATAATACGTCCGTAATCTTTTTTGCTGGCAATAGATAAGTATTTGACCATCGCATTCTGTAGCAATCCTACGATACTTACCTCCACCATAGCGGCGGTGGTCATAAAAACGACCCAGATACCCATCTCGCGCGGAGGCAGGATTCGCGCTAATAAAGCAAATCCTAAAAAACCAAAAACGAACATGGAGCCTTTCTCGAAAAAACTGAATAAACCAGATTTTACGTAATACGATTTTTGTGATGCTTCTGCCACTTAGTGATGGTGTTTGACACAGTGTATTGGGGAAAACAATCCTTAAAATGTGTTTTCAGCGTTGCTTATCTCACTATCCTGCAAAAAACAAGCAGGTACCGTGACGTGATCCGCAAAATGAGTGGGTGTCCCCCTGTATAATCGATTCTTGTGATTAAATTTTCTAGCTCAGGTTACGCAAATCCATTTTATTGAGAATAGCTCCCATAAATTTACCGCCCAGGCTGCTGAGATAATCAATTGATTCTTTATCAGTATTTTTAATATCATTTTCCGCGCCAAATACGGCGATTACCTTATCGACGTACTGTGTCAGTTCTTTGGTGTCCGAATAATTATTCATCGAAGCACTTTCAAAAAAGATGTAATCGTAGTGTTCTTCCAGCCCTTCCAGGAATTTATCAAAATCTTTTCCGGCAAATACTTCTGAAGGCGACTGATAAGAGCCTTTATTTCCAATAATATCTACATTCTCCAGATTAAAAGGATCATGAATTTGCTGAGAAACGAATTCCGAAGAAAGGTCATTATCTCCCAGTAACTTACTGTTCAGCAGGTTTTCTTCGATCGTCTGCTTGGACATTTTGGTAAGCGTATTATTCTTGAAATTGGTATCTACGATCAGAATTTTCTTGTCTTTGATGGTCAGGGCGTGCGCCAGTGTGACAATCAAAAACGTCTTTCCTTCCTGTTTTTTAGTAGAAGTAAAGAGAAAACGGTTGGAATTGGACGTCTCGATCAGGTAACGGATATTCCGCAGGGATTCTTTAAACGTATCCAGGGTTTTGTTTTGTCCGTTAGACGAAAAGAGATATTTCAAATCCAGTTTGTCCGTATCGACTTTATTGATGGTTCCCAATAAATCCACTTTGGTAAACTTACGGAACTTACTGATCGAGTTAACACTCGTATCAAAAAAGGCCATCAGGAAGATCAGTACGGTGGATAACACCCCTCCAACGATTCCCGCAAAGGCGGATAACAACGCTTTTTTCTTGGATTCCGGTTTTTCCGGCATCCGGGCGTATTCCAGTACTTTGAGAGGCTGATAAGTATTCTTATTGCTTTGTTTGGCATCAAAATATTTGGAATCCACGGCGATGTATTGGTTCCGGGCAATTTCGATTTCAGACTCCAGGTTTTGTACAATGGCATCATTCTGTACCAGATTGGCCTGATTGCTGGTAACGCTGGCCAGGTCCGCCTCGAGCGTCGTAATTCGCTGGGTGGCCTCGTTCAGATCAAGTGTTGCCTGCACTTTCTGGTCAAAAAGATTGGACTGGGTCGCTTTGTTATCCGGAATATCTTCTTTTTTCTTATCAATGTCTGCCAGTTTTTTAATTTTTTCGTCGAGATTGATCTGGATTAATTCCCGTTGTTTTTTAGCGGCTTCGTCGGTATCGCCTGATTTGATAATAATCTCGTCGAGTTCCGCAATTTTGTTTTGCATATTTATAACGGCGGTATTATTATAAATGGAAGACTCTTCGATACTGTTGGTTTCACTGCCTTTTTGTGCGATCAGTTTTTCCAGTTCTGCGATATTCGCTCTCAAAGTTGGTACACGGGACTTTTCAATCTGCAGATTTTCTCTGATTTTATTACGACGGGAGATAATTCCCTGAGATTCGTCGCCAGCGTCGTAAAGTTTCTTTTCATTTTTATAAGAATTCAACTTGGTCTCCAACGCTAAAAGTTTTGACTTGGCGTCGTTCACCTGATCTCTGAGAAAACGTACCTTGCTGCCACCTTCCGATTGTGCGTCGTCTTCGTAAAGCCGTAAATAATCTTCGATAAATGTATTAACCGCCCAGGTGCAGAGGTAGGGGTTTTCGGATTCAAATTCTATGGAAAGGTTATCGGTATCGCCTCTTCTGCCAACAGAAAGATTGTATTTTAGTAAGCCTTCGTAGTCGTATCCCAGTGCCTTGGCTACATCATTAAAAATCTGATATTGTTGTGGATCAGAAAATTGATATTGTAAATAATCCACTTTATGCTGCAAAGTATCCATCAGGTCAGCGATTTCCTGCGGTGAATAAGGTAAATCAACCTCTTTCATTTCGGACAAACGACGGAAAGGTCCATCGGCAGCCGCAAGCGTATCGGCGGTCAGATCGTGTAGCAATAAACGGGCTGTTAGAAAGTCAATACTACGGCGGGAAGTCAAAGCTTCGATCATATTTTCGAAACCCATGTTCACGTAATACTCCATGATCCACGGTTTTTCTTCCTGTGGATTTACTCCCCGCTGTCCTACGATACTCGTAGTCATGAGGCCATTCGATTTAAACGTATCCGGTTTCCGGTCCACGAAAAAGAAGGTGGCGACTGTAGCAATGATCATGACGATGAGAATAAGCCATTTTCGTCTCCAGAGTATATTAAAAAAATACTGTAAGTCCATATCTTAGTTTAGTGGGCATTCAGCGTAGGCTGAACTGCTAATTGAAAAAACTTAGGTTAAAAAATTAAGGAGGACAAAATTATTCGCTACAGCTATTAGGAGGAATAGGGCGTGGTGTTATAAAGGGATAATAATTTGGGCAATTGAACAGCGTTCAGTCTAGTTTCTCAAGTAATTTTATAACTTCCAGTCTAATCTTCTTAACTAGCACTAACAAATAAAAGAAGCCTTTTGCTACTTCTTAATTCTTAATTACCTGACAGGGTGTAAAGTACCCATAAAATTTAAAAATAATATAATCCCTTCTGATTATTGAGTTATCAATAACCACCACAATTTTAAGTCTTATCTACCACAATAACAAGTATTTAGCAATAAATCTCTGCTACTTATTTAGTACGTAGAATGGTCGATTTAAGTTACTTAATAACAATTCTGATGGCTACGGGCTGATGATCACTATACTGGAAATCCAGATCTAAACCTTGTACGCGTAGGGCCTGCAGATTGGGGGAGAGCAAAAAGAAGTCAATAAGGCCAGTAAAAGTCTGGTTTTTAGTGTAAATCTCTCTGGTATCGCGTACTGTGGGAACGTTGGGATCATAAATCCACCTCCAGTCGGCGGGCATCAGTTCGGGATCGATGTTGACATTTTCTCTTTTGGGAGCGCCGGGGCGGAAAAAGTTAGGGTTAAAAAAGGGAGGTACCTGATTCCAGTCGCCGCCTACAATTACGTAATTGCCTTTATCATATTCGGCCAACCATCGTTTTTTGAGGTAATCGGTTTGTTGTTTTTTGATCCGGCCATCTTTGTCATAAGCACTATTGTGGATATTGTAAACGATCAGTTCCTTTCCGTTTTTGAGTGAAAACCGGTGTCCAAGCGCACAACGATCCAGCAAAAACAGGCGGTTCGGCCAGCTGAATTTACCGGGCAACTGATAACGGGTCGTTTGGGTCGAAGCGTAGCGGGCGAAGGTCGCAATCCCACTGTGGGTATACCCGTAGGTACGCCAGGGTTCGAGCACCGGAACGGGACTGTAAGCGGTACGAAGATTGTCCCCGAAGGTGGATTCGTAACCAGACAGAAGGTTACTGATGGCTTCGTATTGATTGAAATAATAGCTTCGTTTGGAAGAAATATCTACTTCCTGTAACAGCATAATGTCTGCCGGCTGTTCGCTGAGGGTTTTGAGTATGCCATCCACGTTCTTTTTTACGATCGATTCCGGCGGACGGATCATCATACCTCCCGAAAAAAGCACGCGGCCATCCGCATAAAAAAAATCCGACTCTGCTCCCAGTCCACCGTAGCCGATATTCCAGGTCAGCAGGTTGAGTGTGTCTTTTTCAATTTGCTTGACAGGAGATTCGCTGTCCGGTAATACGGTGGTTTTTTCTTCCGGTTGGTAATCGTGCCAGGTGGCGTAGAGGAGTACTCCGACTACGTAGAGCAGAAACAGGAGCACCAGTGTGAGGAGAATTTTTTTTAGCATAGCGCGGAAAGGTGGTCATTGAGTGGGAGAGCGGTATTTATAAAATGGGGTTGTTTAAAACGATTGGGATCATGAATAGGGTTTTAATGAATAATTTTTTAATGAAGAATGAATAATGCCCGCGATCGTGAAAAGCTGCCCACTGATGACAGGCGAACTCAAAACTCAAACCAGTGAAAAATTATAAAATTTTACCCCGGCCCCAGGGGGAGATTTTATAATTTTTCACCTGGCTTTCATCACTGAAAAACTCAAAACCTGCCGGCTGGCAGGCGGGCTCAAAACCCCAGCATATCCTTCATGCCAAAAACGCCTTTTTTCCCTGGAAGCCACGTGGCGGCGGCCAGGGCACCTTTAGCAAATCCTTCGCGGGAGTGTGCGATGTGTTCGAGGCGGATGGTATCTACGGCGGAAGACCAGTCAATTCGGTGGGTACCGGGAACCTGATCGATTCGTTCGGAGCGGATACTTAGGGTAGACGGGTCGTTGGATTTTTCGTTAACCCATTTATCTTTTTCAGAAATTTTGTCCAGCAAGTCTTCGGCCAGTGTAATGGCGGTACCACTGGGTGCGTCCAGTTTTTGGGTGTGGTGAATTTCGGTTAACATTGGCTGATAGTCCGGCTGACCATCCATCAAGGTGGCGAGTTGCCGGTTTATATTACGAAAGAGATGAACGCCGATACTGTAATTCGACGCATAAAAAAAGGCGCCGTTTTCTTTTTTGCACAGTTCAGAAATTTTGGAATACTCGGCCAGCCAGCCAGTGGTACCGCTCACGACGGGAACGCCATTGGTCAGGCACAACCTGATGTTTTCGACGGCGGAAGCGGGCTCGGTAAATTCGATGGCTACATCCGCCTGGCGTAAATTTTCCGGGGTCAGGGTGTGTCGGTTATGATGATCAATTTTCAGCATAAATTCGTGGCCGTCCGCCTGCGCCAGTTCTTCGATTTTTTTTCCCATTTTCCCGTAACCGAGCATCGCAATTTTCATAAATTTTTTATTTTAAAAGTGACCTGACAGACAAGTCTGCGTCATAAAGGTGGTTTTAATTGTATTAAGCGTTTATAAAATGACGCACATCCACTCATTGATAGACACAGAAATGAAAGCATTGCACCCAAACGCAATGCTTTTTTTTGTCCTTCTGGTAAGCGTTTACCTGATTTAATTTACCAGTTCCTGGGTTAAAATCGGGCGTAATTTTTCGATTACCTGATCTATTTCATTTTTATTATTTAAGTGAGAAAAAGAAAAGCGAATATTTTTACGATCCGGAGCCACGTCTAACGCAGTTAGTACGTGTGAACCTGCTTCTGCCCCTGAACTGCACGCACTTCCACCCGATGCGCTGATTCCGGCGATATCCAGGCTTAATAACAACAACGACGCTTTCGGGGAAGGAGGAAAAGATACATTGAGTACTTTGTAATGGTTCAGGCCTTCGTCATCTCCCATAAATTCTACTCCGGGAAATTCCATTTTCAGTTTTTCCTTAAAGTACGTTTTCAGGTTACTGATTTGATTTTTGTGTGCTTCCAGGTGGTCTATTGAATACTGGAGTGCTTTTGCGAGTCCGGCAATGCCCACAATATTTTCGGTACCCCCCCGCATATTTCTTTCCTGAGAACCACCATCCACGAATGGACGAACAATATTTTCATTATTAATATAAATAAAGCCAATTCCTTTCGGTCCGTGAAATTTATGCGCGGAACCAGTAATAAAACTAATTTTCTCGTGGCTTACATCAATGGGGTAATAGCCGACTGTTTGCACGGTATCACTATGGAAATAAGCATTATGCTGCTGACAAATATCCGCAACGGCATCAATGTCAATCATGGTTCCAATTTCATTGTTGGAGTGCATTAAACTGACCAGCGTCTTTTTATCACTTTCGGCCAGCCATTCCTGCAGGACCGTCAGGTCCACGCGGCCAAACTTGTTGACGGGCAGTAATTTTACTTCCACGTTCATATTTTTTTGCAGTCGTTCCAGTGAGTGGAGAACGCAGTGGTGTTCAATGGGAGAAGATATAATCCGTTGGACCCCCAAATCCCTGACCGAACATTTAAGTGCCATGTTATTGGATTCAGTTCCACCGGAAGTAAAGAAAATTTCTCCGATGGAGGCACCGATTGCGTTAGCGACCGTTTTACGGGCTTCCTCAATGGTAGCACGGGCATTTCTGCCTTCGGCGTGCAGGGAAGACGGGTTTCCGTAAGTGTTGGTAAGCACGTGGTTCATTCTTTCGATGACCTCTGGCAGCAAGGGGGTGGTAGCCGCGTTGTCTAAATATATTCTCATAATAAATGCGGTTTGTCTGGTTGCAGTATATTAATAAAATGGCTCAGATACAGTTTCATCTTTTTGTCACTTTGCCCGATTGATTAGCATAGTCGTCATGTCCCTGAACTGTCAAACAAAATGTTTCGCCTGAATCTCTGAATAAAATTTGTCAATTGTACTCAATTGATGGAGCTTTAGACAAGCTCTAAAGTCTATTGGCTTCTATAATACAAAGGTAGGTTTTTAAATGTAAAATAAAGCTCGTTTTAAAGAAAAATCCGGCTACAATTTTCGTTGTAGCCGGATTTTTACGGTAGTTCTGATAAGGAAATTCGTTAAATCGTACGCGCCTTTTCTTTCATCAGATCATTAATATCTGCTCTGATCTTATTTGCCAGATTATTGGCAATCACCTGGGAAGCGGATTCGGTATAAATACGGACAATTGGCTCTGTATTGGAACGCCGAAGGTGAATCCAGCCCTCTTCAAAGTCAATTTTAAGACCATCAATGGTGTTTATCTTTTCGCGTTCATATTTTTTTTGCAAACCATCGAAAATATAATCGAGATCAATATCATCACTCAATTCAATTTTATTTTTTGAAATCGTATAGTTAGGATACGAATTTCTCAGGAACGAAATTGGCTGATTGGCGTGTGCCAGGTGCGAAAGCATGAGTGCGATTCCAGCCAGGGCGTCCCGTCCGTAGTGGAGTTCGGGATAAATAACGCCACCATTTCCCTCTCCGCCAATAACGGCGTTGACTTCCTTCATTTTGGTCACTACGTTGACTTCTCCAACGGCGGAGGCCGTGTAGGTCTGGCCGTGTTTTTCTGTAATTTCAGATAAGGCACGGGTGGAAGAGAGGTTGGATACCGTCGCGCCGGGGGTGTGTTTTAAAATATAATCCGCGATGGCTACCAGGGTATATTCTTCGCCGAACATTTCGCCATCTTCACAGACGAAAGCAAGCCGGTCTACATCGGGATCAACTACGATTCCCAGGTGGGCGCGATGCGTTAGGACGGCACTTGAAAGCTGTCGGAGGTTGGCCGGCAGTGGTTCCGGATTGTGGGCAAAAACACCCGTCATTTCTTCGTTTAGGAGGATACATTCACACCCCAGTTTTTCGAGTAGCGGCGGAATAGAAATGGCACCCGTGGAGTTGATACAATCCACGACAATTTTAAAATTTTTATCCTGTATTGCTGCGACATCCACCAGGGTTAAGTTAAGTATCTGTTCAATATGCGTATTGATGTAAGTATCCTTCGTGGTGTAGCTCCCTAATTTATCTACTTCGGCGTAGGTGATTTCGCCGGATTCGATCAGGTTCAGCACATCCTGCCCATCGGCGGCAGAAATAAATTCTCCTTTATCGTTTAGGAGTTTGAGGGCGTTCCATTCTTTCGGATTGTGGCTGGCGGTAAGAATAATTCCCCCACCGGCTTCTTCGAGCGGCACGGCAATTTCTACCGTTGGAGTAGTGGAAAGTCCCAGATCTACCACGGCAATCCCCAGACTTCGGAGGGTGTTTACGACGAGTTGACTAACGATTTCACCTGATATGCGGGCATCCCGGCCAATGACGACCTTGGGATTTTTACCTTTTTGTAAAAGCCAGTAACCGTAGGCTGAGGCAGATTC
This sequence comes from uncultured Saprospiraceae bacterium, assembly GCA_937921555.1. Taxonomy (GTDB): domain Bacteria; phylum Bacteroidota; class Bacteroidia; order Chitinophagales; family Saprospiraceae; genus JALZUU01. Next base: position 11,995 of record CAKZUV010000053.1, on the reverse strand, counting down.
TACAATGTCCAGCGGCGTCAGATTTTTTCCGCTTACACCACCAATTGTTCCACGAATACCAGAGATAGATTTTATTAAAGACACGATTTTCGGTTTTACGGTGAAGTTTTTTTTGATTAAAATCACCGTTATTAAAGAAGTAGTACGGAAGTCGTTCAAGAAACAAGCATTTATCCGCAGATTTCGTGGACATTCTTAAACGACTTCTGGAAAAATAGTCCGTTCTTTGCAAAAACAAAAAGGATTTACCCTGCTTTAAACAAGCTCTTAGATTATTTTTCATCATAGTATTATGGACACTAACGTATATCCAGGCTACAAAAATAGACTAAAAATAAGGCTAGAGCAACCAAATATACCGTTATTTAATCTAGGTGGATTTATTCTAATACTCCCGTTGTATTTGTAAAGTTTCATCCAAAAAAGGAATTTCCGATTTTTAAAAAAAAAAGGAAAAATCATATATTTTTATTTGTATTTGTAGACTATTGTTTTCTAGTTGTTTATAAGTTGTTAATCCTTATTTATTTTATGGAGTGGCTATTGGAATTAGATAAATATTTATTTGTATTGATCAATCAATCCTGGGAAACAGACTGGCAAAATTTTTTGTTGCCCTGGTGGAGAAATAAGCTTTTTTGGATTCCCCTTTACATATTCTTGTTATTTTTTTTGTTTCAAAATTTAGGAAGGCAGGCCTGGTATCTGATCATCGGGTTGGTGCTGACGGTGATTATTGCGGATACACTAAGCAGTCAGGTAATGAAAAAGACGATCCGCCGTCCCCGTCCCTGTCATCAGGTTGAGGAGCAATTACCCGTACATTTGTTAATTCCCTGTGGAAGCGGTTATAGTTTTACGTCCAGTCACGCTACGAACCATTTTGGGGTCAGTGGATTTTTATTTTTTGCGTTGGGTCGATGGCTGGGCCGCCGTCCGTGGTGGTTGATTTTATGGGCAGCTTCTATTGCCTACGCACAAGTCTACGTTGGGGTGCATTATCCGCTGGATGTCATAGCGGGTGGTTTGTTGGGGTGGCTGATTGGAAGTTTGCTGGCCAGAGCGATGTTGAAAACGGGGTTTATAGCCAGAGAAAAAGCGTAATTTTGGCGATTGGCAGTAGCCGGTAAAAATAAATTTTAAACATGCATATCTGGGAATACTTTCTTTTATTGCTGACCGTTCTGTTAGGAGGATTTACGGCGCTGTTGGTTGATTCAAAAGATCAGTCCCGATTACAACTATTCTTATCGTTTAGCGGAGCTTATATTCTGGGGATTTGCGTGATGGACATCATGCCCACTGTTTTTCGTTCTTCGGTAGAAAATGTAGGCATTTATATTCTGATTGGTTTTTTTATTCAATTAATTCTGGAACAATTCTCCGGTGGGGTCGAGCACGGGCATATCCACGTGCCACATCATCAGCATCAAGTCCGCCGGCATACGACCATGGTGATGATCGGTCTCTGTTTGCACGCTTTCATCGAAGGATTACCGCTGGGAGGGCATGTGCACGATCATAGTGGTCATCACCTGTTGTGGAGTATTGTTTTGCACAAGGCTCCGGCGGCATTTGCGTTGGTTTTATTATTAAAAAAATCAGGATACACTAAGGGTACTTTGTGGTTGTTGCTACTTATCTTTGCGTCCATGTCGCCCCTGGCTGCGGCCCTGACCTCGACGATAGCGGAGCAGCAACAAAGCGGAAACTGGCATAACATACTACAAGCGGTGGTGATCGGGTCATTTTTGCACATTGCGACCACTATTTTATTTGAATCTGATAGCAGCAGTGACCATCATGCCGTTCCGTTGCCTAAATTAATAGCTATTTTACTTGGTGTCGGGATGGCCGTAGGATCGGTAATGTTATAGAAGAAATGAGGGGGTTCAATTAATTGTGTCTGCTTCATTATTCTGCATCCTATCTAGTCTACTAAATAACACTATTTCTGATAAAACCTTCTGATCCCTAAAACCGTTAGAAATAGATAAGCGCTGAATTGAGTTGCACAAAAACGTCCAGATTAACGGTGAAAAAATAATTTTCTTTCCTCTTGCGACGCTTTCGCAATGCTCAGATAATTTCGATCATAAACAAAGATGGTGCGTATGAACAAATTAATTAAAAAAAAGCATCCAATCAATACCTGGGGAGAATTGCCTTTTGAAATACAAGTGAGCTTCAAAGGGATTTATCAATATTGGGAAAACCAAGCCGCAGGATCTGCCAAAGGGGCTGCACAATATGCCCGGGAAGTACTGAAAGAATTAAAACAATACCCCGAATTAAGATCGTTAATCCTTAACGAAGACGTTATTCATAAAAATAGTGAAGCGATTAGCAGACTGCTTTCTGTTGTTTTTCCTGAGCCTTTGCAGGATAATGAAATTAAAGCGGGATCAATTCCTTTTACTAATATTATTTTTAATCCTACCAGACGACTGCATAAAATTCTCGAAAAAGCAGGTTCTGATTTCAAATTCGAAATCAGGGATATGGATAATGATTTATATTATATCTACGCCTGTATTTTTATACTTAACTTTCGTTATGGTGTTAATTTTAAAAGTCCACGTTCTTATTACCTGGATGTACCTGACAAAGACTCAAAACGTATCAGCCATTACCGGGTTTTGTTTAACGGAGACTTTTGTGAACTGGAACCCAAAAATCCGGATTTTTCTATATCAGAGGAAGACATCGAACTGCTCCGTAACAATGCCCACAATATTGAAGTCTGGAAGGATGTTTTTCCACCAGACTCCTTTGTTTTCAAAGGGTTTAGTATTGTAAATTTATTTGATGTAACAATTGAAGAGATTGTTTCGGAATTAAAAACAGAGTTGTTACACCCTGACGTTTTTGAATCAGAAGTTCACTTTAAAAATTTAAAAAATAAAGTCGCCCAAATTCTGGAAATGTCAGACCTGGAAATGGGCATGTTTATTTTAGACGAAAAAACAGAAACCATAGACTGTTTTCGGGAGGTACAATTTAAAAGCATCATACTACAGTTGGAGCGGGACGTTGCCATAACGGAATGCTTTTGTGGTTTTGGACGCCAGGAATTACTCAGGATGGAACCTGTATTTTATTCTGATCTGACCAAATTAGTTCCCGAAGACAAACCACAGGTACACCGACTGGCTAAGAGCGGGATTCGGAGCTATGTGGCTATTCCAGTACCGTTAGATAATGGACTGACCGGGGTAATCGAATTTGGCAGTCCGCATATCCGGGAAATTAATACCGTTAGTGTTAACAAGATATTTGATGTTATTCCCATTTTTTCGGTGACTATGCAGCGCTGGATGGTGTTGCATGAAACCATGATGGAGAGTATTATTCAGCAAAATTTTACGGTGATTCATCCGGCTGTTTCCTGGAAATTTTTTGAAGTAGCCGAAGACTATTACATAAACCGTCAAAATAATCCGGATACTATTATTAGAGATCTTGTTTTTGAAGAAGTCATGCCTATCTTTGGTCAGTCTGATATCAAAGGTTCTACCGAGGAGCGTAATCAGGCCGTGCAGGAAGATTTGGTCAGTCAGATGAACCTGGCAGGAAAAATAATAAAATCAGCGCTGAAGGTGGAACCCTTGCTTGTTTACAATCAATTATTACACCGGCTGGAGGAAGCTACGATGCATCTCCGAACGGGAATGGATGCGGGAGATGAAGTAACGATGGGCGAATTTTTGGTGGATGAAATCTATCCGGCCTTTAAACATATTCGGACCTTGAGCCCCGAAATGGATAAAATGGTCAGTAAATACAAGGGAAAACTGGACGAGGACCTGGGTTTTATTTATGCCAGACGAAAAGATTTTGAGCATAGTGTCGCAATGATTAATGATCAAATGGCCAACTATCTGGACCGGGAGCAGGAAAAGGCACAAGAAATTTATCCTCATTATTTTGAAAAATACAAAACAGACGGTGTTGAATATAATATGTACGTGGGACAGTCGCTGGTCAAAAAACAAAATTACAGTCCTATTTATTTGCAGAATTTACAGCTTTGGCAATTGGAAACGATGGTTGGTACTGAACGGCTGGTCCGCAAACTGCAGGATAAGTTGCCACTAAAACTACAGATTGCTTCGCTGATTATGGTGCACGGTAGCCCGATCACGGTAAAGTTTAAAATGTCCAGTAAATCATTTGACGTGGATGGAGCCTATAATATCCGGTACGAAATTTTAAAGAAAAGGATTGATAAAGCGCTGGTCAAAGGAGGGGAACAAAGACTGACCATCCCCGGAAAAATAGCCATCGTCTATTCACAGGACCGGGATGCAGAAACGTACCGCCGTTACCTGAACTTTCTGATGAGTAAAGGCATGATAGAACCGGAAATTGAAGATCTGGAACTGGGCGATCTGCAGGGGGTTACCGGACTGAAGGCGTTGCGGGTGGCCGTAAATTATGAGGAATGAAAAATGAAAAAAACGTAGAAACAAGGCATGCCTTGTTTCTACGTTTTTTTCGTTTTTTTTCGTACGTTTTTTTCATTTTACCGGCCAAATTTATTGGGCGTGACACCATACCATTTTTTAAAATCCTTGGAAAAATTATTGGCGTATTTATACCCCAGCCGATCCGCTAATTCGGAAATATTCCGGTGGCCTTCTTCCAGTAATCTTTTGGCTTCCTGCATTTTTATTTGTTTTTTAAACTGGGTAGCCGAACACCCCGTCAGTGATTTTAACTTGCTGTGCAGGGTAGGGCGGCTGACGTTCACAGCCGACATCATTTGCCGGACATCCATCTGTTCATCATCGATATTATTTTTAATAAAGCTGACCAGGTTGTCCAGAAAATGTTGATCTTCTTTTGAAATTTTACTTTGCTGAATACTTTCCGAATTGATATTTTTTGAAAAATAAGCATGTAAGCTTTTTCTGACTTGCAGGAGATTTTCTATTCTCAGTTTTAGTTCAACCTGGCTAAAAGGTTTGGTGACGTAGGCATCTGCTCCCCGTTCGAGTCCTTTTATTTTATCTTCATCCATCGAAGAAGCGGTCAGTAAAATAATGGGAAGATGGCTGGTAGTCAGGTCTTTTTTCAGCGTTTCACACAGAGACAATCCATCCTGAACGGGCATTCTGATATCGCTGATAATCAGGTCCGGAAACGACTCGCGGGCTTTTGCGATTCCTTCGGCTCCGTTGGTGGCAGTAATCATATTATACCATTGTCCGAGCGAATTTTTTAGGTAGTTTAGAATGTCAGGATTATCTTCTACCACGAGAATCACCGGCGCGTTGTCCGGAGCAGTACCATTGAAGACCGCCTCTTCGGTATCTGCGGTAAGCAGTGTATTCGAAGAAATTCTGGCCTTTCCGTAGGGTGCTAATTTGGTGATGGGAAAGCATAAAACAAAAGTTGATCCTTCGTCGAGTTTGCTGGAAACGGTAATGGTTCCGTCGACCAGCTCCACCAGTTTTTTGACCAGTTCCAGTCCAATTCCGGTTCCTTCTATTTTTTGATTTTGGGAATTTTCAGCCCGGTAATACCGGTCAAATACTCTGGGAAGATCCTCTTTGGCGATTCCGTTTCCGGTATCCTGCACAGAGAGTACCATTTTTTCGTTTTGTACGTTGGTGGTCACCGTGATGGTCCCTCCGGGCGGCGTAAATTTAACAGCATTGCTCATCAGGTTAGAAAAAATCTGTTCCATTTTCTGATCATCAAAATCCATCAAAATCAGACTGGCAGATGACTGATAAATCACTTCAATATCTTTGGTTTTGGCAAAATAAGTCCACGCTTCTATCTGCGATTCACAAAAACTAACAAAGTTATCCTGCAGCATATTTACGGGAACATCGCCCGATTCGGTTCTGGCCAGGTCCAGCATGTTATTGATGAGATAGAGCATGTTGGTGGTGTTTTTCAGAATGATATTACGCTGAAGCTGGCTGCCGTTTAGATTTTCGGCCACTCCCTGGATAACCGTTAGTGGCGAGCGCAATTCGTGGTTGGTATCCGCAAAAAACCGGGATCTGCGCGCCTCGAATTCTTTGCTTTTCTCATTTTGGTAAGCCAGTTTTTCTTTCTCGTAGGTTTCGGTAATTAAATCTGCGCTGGCCTTTGCTTTTTTAATTTCAATCTGTCGCGAACGGGTAGCCAGGGCAATGGTGAAAAATATTATTTCTATCAAAACACTGAGCTGCATATAGGTCAGACCACTGGAAAAGATACCCAGACCCTGAGGTAATTTTATAAAAGTAGTAAATAAAAAACCCAGAAAAGAGCCGATGCTGAAAATAACCGATCCGGTGAGTACCAATCTGGCGACGATCCCCTTTGTCTTCCAGATTTGTACGTATATATACATGGCGATCACAAAAGTTATAATAAGCAAGATACTCCGCAGATGAGGATAGAAATCTGCCTGAAAAACAAAACCAATCATCAGGTCCAGAAAAACAAACACTAAGGTCATCAAGCCGTAATTTCTCAGGAGTCGATCAAAACGGATTTGCCTGGAGCGGGTGTCCAGAATACAGCGGACAAATTGCGTGTAGAAAAAATAACTCAGCATCAAGCTGGGAATGATCAGCGCCTGAAAAGATTTGGCAAAATTATTTTTAATAAAAAAACTAAAGGAGCTCACCTGCTCAAAGGTAATTAATAGATAAAAAAAAGTGAGTAATAAATAAAGGCTGTAACAACGGTAGGTCTTGTCTTTACTGGTGAAAAACTGAGCGAAAGAAAGCAGGGTCATAAAAGCGATAATCGCCAGAATACCGATCCGGAAAAAATAGAAGGTAAGATTGTTTTTAATCTGCTCATTCCTGGTATGTTCCAGCTTTTTGAGCGTCGTTAGTTCAACCAATAGTGGTTGTGGGGTTTGAAAACGTCCCGTCTTAATGCTAAAATAATAGTCCGTGGGCGTTGCGGATAAGGAGGTCAGCGCCAGACAGTGTTGATGAACCGGATGCATACAGTCATTGCTGTTGACGGCCCTGCCCGTCCGGCCGACCAGCTTACGGTTACAGTACAAAGCTACTTCATCGTAACGGCCCAGCTGAATCCACTGTTCGGGAAGATTGGCATGAGCAGACCGGAGTGTTAGTTTGAGCCAGTATTCCTGATTGGGATGAAAAATAAAGTTTTCCGGAATCCGGGTAAAAGTCGTGGTTGTAAAATCTGGAGATTCACCGGACAGAACCGGATTTTCGGCGAGTAAGAAATGGGCCGAAAGATCTTTTTGGGAAATACGCTGATTGGGAACAAGGTCCAGTACCCCGGCGTATAGCTGCCCCGGAGGAAATAAAAAAGAACCCAGCACCCATAGCGTGGCTAGTCTTATCTGAAAGATAAAAATTGTTTTCATTGTTTTTGTTCCTTAGACTTTATGCCAAAACATTATGGAATTAAGTCTTTTGAGTGAAATTATCCTGGGCAAATACTGCTTTTCCGCTTTCCGGGTATCAACTTCTTCCACTCCGGAACGAAATTAAATAATATTCCTGAAAAACAGGAATGCATTTAACTTTATCCTTCGCCTAAAACGGAATTTTTGTGCACTTATTTGTGTAAATAGTTGATAGTAAGTGTTTTAGGTTGTCTTTGTAGTTTCTGAAAATTTATGGAAAAATGCAGAAATAAACATTAGGATAGATAATTGAGACATAGTTATAGGCAGCATTTCTGATATTGAATTACCTTTGCAGTGTTCATATTGATGGACAATTCTTTTCGAAAAGGGAAAAGTTTAATCCTATACCTTTTTGTTAAAGAACCAATGAAAACTTACTTCCTTTCAACCATTATCCTCTCTCTCAAATTAAGGAAGTAATTGCGATATTATAATTGAATGTCTCTTTAGAACATCAATATGATATCGCTTTTTTTTTGCCTTTTCGATAAAAAAAACTAATTTACCTTTCTTGTTTTTCGGCATTTTATGCTCAAATATTCGTTATTTAAAAAAACGCTCTATGAAAATCACTTACTACGGTCAGGCCGGATTCGGTATGCAGATCAATGGAAAAGACCTTCTTTTTGATCCATTCATCACTCCAAATAAACTAGCCAGCGACACGCTGAAAATAGCCGATATTCCTGCTGATTATCTGTTGATCACCCACGGACATCAGGACCACGTGGCGGACGTCGAAGCGGTTGTAAAAAATACCGGTGCCAAAATAATTTCCAACTACGAAATCACCACCTACTACGGAGACAAAGGGATGGACGGTCACCCACTCAACCAGGGCGGTAAAGCCAAATTTGATTTTGGTACCGTTAAATACGTCAACGCGGTACACTCCTCCGTCCTGCCCGATGGTACCTACGCGGGCAATCCCGGCGGATTTGTGATCTGGAACGACGATGTTTGTTTTTACCACGCCGGCGACACAGCCCTGACGATGGACATGCAACTAATCCCGATGACCTGTCCAAAACTCGATTTTGCGATTCTGCCCATTGGCGATAACTTTACGATGGGCTACGAAGATGCGGTCATTGCCAGTGATTTTATTAAATGTGATAAAATTGTTGGATGTCACTACGATACCTTTGGTTATATTGAGATTGACCACGCAGCGGCGAAAAAAGCCTTTGCGGATAAGGGGAAGGAATTGATTTTGCTGGAAGTAGGGGAGGAGAGGGAAGTGTAATTAATTTAATGTAAATTTTTTGTTTATTCTGATGTATAATTGTATCTTACAGAATAATTAGATTTTATATTCAATGATTTCTTATGATCCTGGATAAACAGCGGTTCTTTCGATTTTTAAATACGTTATTACTGATCGGCTCAATACTCGTGTTGAGTCTGCCATCAGATATGTCCGCTCAGACGGGAGAGATTACCAAGGGCGACTATTCTGTATTCAAAGAACACAATATTAGTTATACCGGATTTATTGGAAATACCCTTGGTTTTGAAATAGGACGAAGAAAGGTATGTATTTTTTGTGATACAGAACACCGTAAATTTTTTGGGTTTGGACTGGAACTGGGATTTGATGAATTCAGGCAGTTTGTAATCGGTCCGAAGATCAGATACGAAAGAGGGACCAAGGGTTTTGGATTGAGTATTACGGCCGTTCCGTATTTGACGGCTTTTAAAGAATATGGTTATTGGGTACGTCCGGAGATTTTGTTTTTTCCCACCAAAGATCATGCTTTTTCCATCGGAGCGGGTCTGAATATACATAATAATATCTCCGGAGAAGGAACTTTGTATGATTCTTTTGGCATCGTTTGTTTAAGTTTAAGGCACTACTTTGTAAATTAGAAAATTATGAAAATAAGCATTCAATTCCTGCTGCTGATTTTAATGATGGGAATGGCCTGTAAGGAGTCGAAGGTGAAAACTACGAACATTGCTGCTACAAAATTCTTTGAAGATCAGATACTAAAAGGAACACTTAGCAATATAAAAATAGAAGGAAATAAATTAGTGGCGGATTTGACTTTGAAAAATAAAACCAACCAATCTACCAGCATCCAACTGAAAGATTTTGTTTTTACCGCTAAAAACAATGATGGTAAAATTGTCCAAAAAGATAATCTAGTAAAAACAGGCTCCTGGCAGATTCCTGATTATGAAGATTTGACGGATGATGAAAAATTTACCGCAAGACTTGAAAAGATGAAGGAGGTTCAACGAAAAAGGATTCACCTGTCTTCATTCTGGACCTCTGAAATATCTTTGGATGCCAACGAAAAGGCCACCAGAAAAATTGAAGTAAGATTTTTAAATAAAATTGAAAAAACGTACTTGGAATTTTATTTTAATGGTGAGCATAAAAGATTGCTTAAAATCTAGCAATTTTTCATTTACCAAAAAACTGAGCGCATACCAGAAAAATATCTACCTGTCTTCCGGAAAGTTTCTTCCCCAAAAAAACTCCCCTCCCTTCCCCATCTTTTCTTATTTTTGTCCCGCTGAAATTTTAAAAAAACAGAATCAAAACATCACTATGTCTGACAAAAAAGTAATTTTCGCCATGGAAGGCGTCACCAAATCATATCCCGCCGGAAAAACCGTCCTGAAAAATATCTGGCTGTCTTTTTATTACGGGGCCAAGATTGGCGTACTCGGTCTGAACGGATCTGGTAAATCTACCTTACTTAAAATCATCGCCGGACTCGACGATAATATTCAGGGAAAAGTAACCTTCGACAAAGAATATAAAATTGGTTACCTCGCACAGGAACCGGAACTCGACCCCACCAAAACGGTCAAGGAAATCGTTCAGGAAGGAGTGCAGCACATTGTGGATGTGGTCACCAATTACGAAGCGGTCTCCGCCAAACTCGCCGAACCAATGAGCGACGAGGAGATGATGAAGGTGATCGAAGAACAAGGTGAATGGCTCGAAAAAATGGACCAGTTCAACGCCTGGGAACTCGATCATACCCTCGAAGTAGCGATGGATGCACTCCGTTGCCCGCCGGACGATGCGAAGGTGGAACACCTTTCGGGAGGAGAACGCCGCCGGGTAGCGCTTTGCCGGTTGTTGTTGTCCAAGCCGGATATTCTGCTACTCGATGAGCCGACCAACCACCTGGACGCAGAAAGTGTGCACTGGCTGGAACAGTTTCTAAAGTCTTTTCCGGGGACGGTGATTGCAGTGACGCACGACCGTTATTTTCTCGACAACGTCGCAGGCTGGATTCTCGAACTGGACCGGGGCGAAGGAATTCCCTGGGAAGGAAACTACAGCAGCTGGCTGGAGCAAAAAGCCAACCGCCTGGCCACCGAAGAAAAGCAGGAATCAAAACGACAAAAGATTTTACGCCGCGAACTCGAATGGTCGCGCATGAACGCCAAGGGCCGTCAGTCCAAAGGTAAAGCCCGTTTGAACGCCTACGATAATCTCAACAACGCCGAAACCAAAGAGAAAGAGGCCAAACTGGAAATCTTTATTCCACCCGGACCACGACTCGGTGATCAGGTGATTGATATTAAAAATGTGACTAAGTCTTTTGATAACCGGGTATTGATGGAAGATTTAAGTATTAAGATTCCAAAAAATGCAATTGTCGGAATTATTGGCCCTAACGGAGTCGGTAAATCTACTCTTTTCCGGATGATTATGGGCGAAGAAAAACCGGATAGCGGAGAGATCAGTATCGGTGAAACGGTACAGGTGGCCTACGTGGATCAGAGCCACAAAGATCTGGTGCCGGACAAAACAATTTATGAAGTAGTGAGTCAGGGCAACGAAATTATTCAGGTGGGCAACACCGAAGTAAACGCCCGTGCTTACGTGAGCCGCTTCAATTTTGGAGGCAGCGATCAGCAGAAAAAGGTAGGCGTGCTTTCCGGTGGAGAACGAAACCGGTTACACCTTGCAATGACTTTGCGGGAAGGTGGAAATGTAATACTACTCGATGAGCCGACCAACGATATTGATGTAAACACATTGCGGGCACTGGAAGAGGCAATCGAAAATTTTGCGGGTTGTGTGCTGGTGGTCTCGCACGACCGCTGGTTTATCGATCGCCTGGCGACGCATATTTTATCGTACGAAGACAACGGCGAATGGGTATTTTACGAAGGAAATTTTAGCGACTACGAAGCGAGTAAAAAGGCAAGACTGGGAGACGTAGCACCGAAGCGACCGCAGTTTAAGACGTTGTTGTAGATTTTTTGATGTGTGGATGTGCGGATTTGCGGATGTGTAGATTTGCGGATTATTGGACGTACCAGGTCACTTTCCGCTAATGACAATCAAGGTAAAAATCTCAAAATCTCCCCTATGGGGCCGGGGTCAAATTCTGAGATTTTTACCGATTTCAATTACTTAAACTGTATTCCATAATATGTGGGTTGAATGATGTGTGGATGTGTGGATTTGCGGATGTGAAGATTTGCGGATTATTGGACGTACCAGGTCACTTTTCGCTAATGACAATCAAGGTAAAAATCTCAAAATCTCCCCTATGGGGCCGGGGTCAAATTCTGAGATTTTTACCGATTTCAATTACTTAAACTGTATTCCATAATATGTGG
>CAKZUV010000052.1 GCA_937921555.1 uncultured Saprospiraceae bacterium | reverse complement strand
GATAAAGTGACCGCGCCGTTACTGACCGTGGTAATATTCAGCGGATTATCGTCGCTGTAAGGAGACAGTCCTTCCCAGGCCGTTCCGATATCAAAAAATCCTACGAGCTGAAAACTACGGAAGAAAGACGACTTGATCCGCCGGGAAAAATATTTAAAAATCGGAACTCTTAATTCCGTATTAATCAAAGCGTACGAAGTACCGTTTCTGATATTGGTTTTAAATCCACGAACATTGTTGGCGAATGTCTGATAGGCTAATCCTTCCCGCGCGGGAATCGGAATGTCCTGATTAAAAGAAGGAAACAACCAGTTATCTACTCCGCCCAATAAAAATAAAATTCGTTCGGAACCAAATGAAGTGGAACCAGCCGCACGGATTGCCAGCACAGAGTGCTTGTCCAGCCGCTGATAGTGTCGCGCATCAAATCCCAGTATGGTCATAAATCCTTCGGACAAATCAAAATTAAATCCATCCACAAAATCAATTTCAAAACGCTTTAATACTTCCGCGTAAAATTTGTACCGGGTACCATTTTTAATATTAATATCCACGTCGAGCGTATTATCAAAAACATACTCCAGCCGTAAACCCAACCGCTGTTGCTTACCGGTAGAAGTATTAAGCGCAGACTGATCGGTGGCTAGCTGAGTTTGTTTGTCAACCCGGAAAGTAGTGGTGGCCCGTAAACTTCTGAAAATATCAAACGGATATCTCAATTCCATTTGCGTCAGGAAAGTAGTCTCCCGGTTACGGGGTTCCACGAAACGGTTCGGCGGTAAGGGAGGTGGCGCAATATCTACACCGTTGCGACGAAGCGAACGACGATAGGCCGCAAATCTTTTGTCCAGCCTTTTCTTTTTATTATCCAGAAAAATATAATATTCCGCTCCGTTAAAGGTAGTCGGAATCCGGATACCACCTTCCAGAACGTAGTCCTCAAAAAGGTCTTTAAAATTGGCTTTCAGCAGAATACCCGGTGGTGGGAAATTATATTCCTGCCCCGTTCCCGCGTAGTTGTTGAGTCCTCCGAAGAGCAGACTATTGTCCACCGTGGTGGTAATAAAATCCGTCCGGAACTGCAACTGATAAGGAACGATTCGCTCCTGCCGGAATTCGTGGACCTGCGACTGTTCCCAACTCGGAGAGGAAGGGACTGGAGAGAATGGTTCTTCGATTATGATGTTACCTTCTTCTTCGTCGATAGTAATCATTGGTGGTTTTTCCGCTTCGTCAAATTCACTTTGAAATAAATAATCCTCGATCACTTTTTCTTCCTTTTTAGGAATCGTCTGCGTTGGCGGTTTGATGTTGCCGGAGGTATTTTCATTTTGCGCCAGCGTCAGACCTGCTTCTCCCAGCGATTGTTTACGAAAAATGGTAGTTCTGGCTGGTACACTCGTCAGGGTATCTACGGGCTGGATACGGAGATGGTAAATATATCCTTCCCGGTACAGGATTATTTGTTTATTCACTTTGCCCGCAATATCATGACGGATCAGATGGGTCTTGTAATTGGTCCGGTTGTGGGTAACACCTCTTTTTTTGTAAACAGGCTGAATCACGACCGAATCAATCCCGATGGAATCAACGTTGTTCCAGATAGAATCTTCCCGGATAATTATTTCAGAGCCACCACTCAGATAAATGGCCTGATTGTTCCATGCTAAATAAGTCTCCAGGTAGCCCATGTTTTGATTGTAAATTCCACTCGCATCACTGGTATAACTAAACCAGGTGGAATCCACTCCGACCGGATTTCGTTCGTTGGCGTAAGGCGTACTCGTCACCCTGGTAAGTTCTTTGGAAGGATTTTCCAAATCGTAATAAAAAATATCAAATGTATTGAGGGGTAAAATAGAATCCAGTTTTGCGGTTACCAGCAACGTATCCTGGCGGTTGGAAGAGAACAGAATTCCTTTCCGGCCATCTATTTTTACAAATTTTGCGTCCAGATCGTCCCAAAAATCCCGGGTGATTCTGGTCGACTGACGGGTTTTGGGAATGAAGGTAAAGATATCAGAGCCTCCACGGACCGTTGCCGAAAAAACCATTTTAAACGGATTGATATAATCCATACTGTTGATGCGGTGATACTGATTGGGAATTATATCTTCTACATTTTTTCCGGTATTAAGATCCCGCTGAATTAATTTGATGATGTCTCTGTGTTCGTAAATCACCCCCAATTCCTGATTGTTGGGACTCCAGGCAAGGAGTGGATAATTATAGTCGGTTTCCTGAAAGGGATTACGGGAACCGTATTTTAAAATCTGGGTTCTTTTTCCTGTCCGTATGTCCTGAATAAACACTTTTACTTTTCCAATTTCATTTAACACGTAGGCAATCTTTTTTCCGTCGGGACTTATTTTTAAATTACTGACGGGCAGCTTCCGGCGATTTTTGATTTCTACTTTTTTACCTTTGGGTTTTTCCAATCCTTTGATTTCTGTTTTGTAACGTTTTTCGTAGAATTCGTACCAGTTGGTGAGCGATCTTTCGTAAGTATCACCCAGGACAAAGGCATAACCGCTTTCGATACTGCGATTGATCCGCGTGAGGTAGAGCAGATTTGAAACCACGGACCGGCCATAATTTTGACTGATAAAATACCACATGGAATGGCCCGCCAGTTTTGGATACTCGTCCGCAAAATTTTCAAACTTCTTATATCTTTTCGATAAAAATATCTCGCGCATCCGGTCATCATTATGAACATTCCAGCTTTCGCCCGCGTAACTGACCAGTCCCTCTTTAAACCATTGCGGCAAATTGAGCATTACTGCGTTCTGGACAATTTCCTGAAGGTTGGCACCAAACATCATGGCATTCAGGTAGGCAGAGGCGACACCTTCCCGGACGGACCGGCGCAAATTATTGTGATTGCCATCAAAATAAACGAAGATTTTATTCCCAACAATTTTGGTTTTCCCCCCCGTATTGAAAAATACTTCCTCGCTGCCAATATTACTTTGTTTGATGTCCGTCAGATCTTTGTAGACGATAATATCTATTTTATCATTCATCCGGTGCTCCAGAATCCGTTGGATATCCATAAAATCTCTTTCCGCCATTTGTACGACTGCCTGTCCGATCAACCGGCCCTCTCCGTACCAGTAGGTCACGAAATTTTCACTTTCGTACGTCGCCCACTCTTTGAAATCTTCGTGGAATTGCACCCGGTTTTTACCAAATTCTACCTGAGAAGTCTGGGAAAAGAGAAAGCCGGAAAAGAAGAAAAAACAAAAACCTGTAATAAAAACTTTAAGAATTTGCATAAAAAAGGTTTAGTATTGTGGGCAGATCGGAAATTGAAGTTGTTTGATATATACTTTCAAGATACAAAAGATTTGACAGATTCAAATGTCCTGATTGGGCGGAATCTCTAAATTTAACGATTCAATTATTATTTGTAAGTACGTGGACAAAATTATTTATCCTTTTTGACCACATACTTTAATACTTAAAACGCAATCTAATGGCGGTTGTTTCCAAGCTTACCTTCAATCCTTTTCAGGAAAACACTTATATTGTTTCGGATGAAACCGGTGAATGCATCATCTTCGATCCTGGGTGTTATACTCAAAAGGAGCGCGAAGAATTAAAAAATTTCATCAGTGAAAACGAATGGACACCCGTCCGGCTAATCAATACCCATTGTCACCTGGATCATGTTTTCGGTAATGCTTTTGTGGCTGAAACTTATGGTCTGGAACTTGAAATCCATCGTGGTGAATTGCCGGTACTCGAAGCCGTTCCGCAGGTCTGTCAGGTGTACGGTATCCAGCTGCCCCAACCTTCTCCATCCCCCGGACGATTTATTGAAACCGGAGATACGATTCTTTTTGGCAATACGTCTTTGAAGGCCTTGTTTACACCAGGGCATTCACCGGCGAGTTTGTCTTTTTACTGCGAAGCGGATAAATTTATCATTGCAGGAGATGTTTTATTTTTTCAATCTATCGGCCGTACCGATTTGCCGGGCGGAGATATGGCGACCTTGCTGGGTAGCATCAAAGATCAATTGTTTCCATTGGGAGATGACGTAGCCGTTCATCCCGGACACGGCCCGGATACATCGATTGGCTACGAAAAACAACATAATTTATTTTTGCAGTAATTGACTGAACTCATTTGCAAACCACAGAGGATCAGCACTTTTTCAGCATTAAAGAGGCGTCAACCACACTACTGGACATTTGCGGATTTGGAGCTACTCCTTTAGGCTGGGAGGTAGAAAATGGGAGAAATGTCCAGTAGTGTGGGCGTCAACTTAAATGATATTACTTGACAGAGTCCGTCTGTTGATGAAAAGTATCAATAATCGTTTTTAGCATCACAAAAAGATACTCCCTTCCTTCGGCGGTAATGATGTTGTCATCATCCTCTTCGAGGGCATCTTCTGCAAAAGCCAGCAAATCTTCTTGCGGATAGTTCTCAAAAAACGGTGTGATCCGGTCCCTGAATTCCTTTCCTTTTGTTTCTGTGAGAATCTTAAAATTCTGTTCTTCTGCCTCCGTCAGTACATCCAGGCTAAGTAATTTTGGATTGGATTCGACCGCTTCGATGGCACCAACGATTACGGAGGTGGCAAAAAACAGAAAGTCTTTTTCTTCGTTAGAAAATGCAGCCGTCGTTTCGGAACTAAGATAAGCGACCAGAAAGGGTTGGGCATCCGCCAATTCTTTGATGGCGGCATCGAGTGAATCCGATACACTTAACTGCTCAATAGTTTGATCAATAACAGATTCGGGGATAAATTTCATAGAAAGGGTTGGTTATAAACCAGTCAATCCGGATTAACGGATACTGACAATTTTTAATTGGGTTTTTACGGACGAAGATGTTTTTGTTGCTCCTTCGGCAGCATAATCGCGATACAACAGCCGGTTGGCAGCGATGCCTCCTCGGATCAGGCGCTCATAGATCGTTTTGGCGCGGATAAATGCCATTTTATCTCCGGTTCCGTCGTCAAATACGCCTATTTCTACGGAAAGTTGGTCGTGTATAGTTAAAAAATTAACCAGCTGACCGATTGCGCCGGAAGACTGCGACTTCAGGACACCACTATTTTTTCTGAACGAGATATCTTCAATCAAAAATTTTTGTCCTTCGCGAAAAGGAATTTTCAGTTGCCCGTTTTTGAGCATCAGGGTAGATAATATTTCGGGGTCCTGGCGTTGATCAGAAACCGGTGCCGGGGCATCCACCACGGCGGGGGACCAGGTGGCGGGTTTATTTTTGAGCGCTTTTTCCAGAACGGCCCGCTCTTCTCTGGCAAAGCGATATTGTAATTCGTTGTTTATTTCACTGGCGGCAAGTTCCCGGAGGTCCGAATAGAGGTTTTTACGAACGAGCGGTTCCATTTTACGGCGGAGTGCCATGGTAATTTTATTTTCAGGAATATTGGTCAACGTAATTTTTTCGCTGGATACTTTCCGCAGTTCTTTTTTAATTTCCCGGTAAAGAAGAATTCCCTGTTGTTTAAAGCGATACTGCTGTTTCTCGTCAAGATCACCTGATAAAGACTGCAGGAGTTCTTTTTCTACCTGATTGTAAATTTGTTTTTTGATGGTCAGCTTCACTGATGCTGCCAGTTCCGTTTCGAGTGCCGACCACATCATTTCCTGTAAGTCTGTAAATCCGCCGCTGTACATCATCCGGTCATATTCTTCGTCATATACCTGGCCGTTGCTCACTTCCATGTCCATGTATTCCTGGTCATCATCGGCTGCCTCCGTCTTTCCGTTATATTTGTTGAATCGCTTTTTCATTTCTTCCAGCTCCTGATCTCTGGGCACTTTTTTTCCTTTAACGGTAGTCGAAGTAGTCTTTCCGTTTACCTGATTAAATTTATTTTTCATCTTGGCCAGCTCCGCATCTTCCTCCAATGCTGTCCGGTTAATTACCTTACTGTTTTTTTGATTTTCAATAAAATCCTTACGGAGGTTTTCCATTTCTTCTCCTTCCGAAAAACTACCGGGTATTGTTCTGCCTTGTACTTCTTGTCTTTGTAATTGTTCCCTGTTTTTTTCGAGTGCAATGAGTTGCTGATCAATTTGTTGAAGCCGGAGTTCCAGGCTGTTTTCATTATTATTGGTGGTGATCATGGTTCCTTCCGACAGCGCCGTCAAATCATTGACCGATCTGGTAGAGATATTTTCTTCTTTGTTTTTTTCATCTAAATCTATGACGCCACTTCTGCCAATCTCACCGTTTATGGCGATAAGGTTTTCAGGTAAATTTATTTGATAAATATCATTATTTCCGGTCTTACTTTTTCTGCTAAAAACGGCGTAGACATTGTCCCCGGCTAAAGACAGTTTTTCATTATCAGTGGCATCATTGATCTCGGTCCCCAGGTTTACAGGTTCGGACCAATCGTCCCATCCATTGCCTTTGCGCCGGCTGACGAAGAAATCCTGACCACCCATTCCGCCGTGTCCGTTACTCGAAAAATAAAGTGTTTTTCCATCGGCAGATAAAAAAGCACTGGTCTCGTCATCGCGGGTATTGATCGTCGTTCCGAGCGAAGTTAATTCCGTCCAGCTTCCATCCATCCGCTGGGTGGTCACCTGCAAATCAAAACCATCACTGGCCGTTTCAATGGCTACCAGAATCGTTTTTCCATTTTCATTAATAAAAATATGACGTAATGATAAATCGGTAGGAAAATTAGTATTCAGTCGTTTGGGACGTGCCCAACTGCGGCCATTTTTTTTAGTTACGAATAGATGATTGTTATCCGTTTTTTCACGACCCATTTTCAAAAACAGTTGCATCCCGTTTTTGCCCACACCAATCACCTGATTTTCCTGACGGTTATTGATAGGTGCTCCCAGGTTGACGGCCGTACTCCAGCGATCTTCGCCCAGGCGACTGCTGACCCAGATATCTCCTTCTCCCATATTGTCGCTGTGATTATGACGAACAAAGTAAAGTGTTTTTCCATCCGAAGAAATTTGCGGAGCTAGCTCGGCGGCGGAACTATTGACTTCGCTCCCAAGATTGCCTTCTATCTCCTGTAATTCCAAGGGCTCGGTGGTGTAGCGTTCCGTAGCATCGGAAATACCAATCGCGTCGATACGGTTAAATCCTTTGACGGATTTGGTATCCATTTCTACTTTTAGAGAAACTACCTTTTTGCGGGTAAGCGGAAATTGATAGGAGAAAATCCGGTTGGGAACCAGTAAATTCCGGGGATATTTATTTTCGTAGATAATTGCTTCCGTACCATCTGTGAAAAAAGCAGTCAGCCGATAGACGGCTCCGGGATTGCTTGCTTCGCAAATAATAATTTGCCGGGTACGAATGGGAAAAGCAAAACTGACGTGGACAAATTCACCTCTGCCCAGTCCTTCTTTTTTAGGAGCCCAGGCAAGATCCTGATCCTGGTTTTCCAATGCGTCCGGAGCGCCCAGCACCTGAACGGCAGAATTATTTAGCTCACTGGAAAATTCTACCAATTGATCCGCCCAGATTACTTCTTGTCCTGATAAAGACAGACAAAATAATAAAGACAGTAAAAAGAGGTAATATTTTAAAAAATTCATTTCCAGTATGTTGAGGGACACAGAATAAATAACGGTCCGTTTTGACTTTTTTAAATTAATTTGTCAACATTGCTTAGAATAGTGAAGTTTGTACAATCTGTTTTTTATTTACAGATTCTCCAAATTCTTCCCAGTCATTTATTTTCAAATTTGTTATGCTTTCTAACGCTTCTTCGTACGAAAAACAAGCGAATGCCTTTCCAAAATCAATTCGCATGAGAATATCTTTATTAACAGCTCTCTTAGCGTCAGAAAATATGATTGACTTTAAGAATTTTTGAACTATCTCAGAATTTGCCAAAAAATGAGCTATTTGTGCTGTTTTATAGTTATCGAATCCAATAAAATAACAAGTGTCATCAAGCATTATTGGTTTTGACTTTGAAGGAGAAACTAAAGTAAAATGAGTTGTCTTATAAAGACCTGAAATTGCGATTTTATACTTTGCAAATGAGTATTGACCTATTCCAAAGATTGAGAATTCTGGTTTATCCTTGTAAATAGATGATTTTCTTCTGTCAAAAAAGGATTTTTTGGAATTTAAATATTTATAAGTAAGCGGATACTCTTTTTTTATATAATCTGTTTTAGCTCCTATTTTTCTTTGTGTTATAATGGTTTGTTTTCGGTATTTCTTTGTTTTTAATGATTTAAGATCAGAACTTTTTAATAGTCCATAGACAAGATTTTCTTCAATCTTAAATTCTTCTCCTAATTTATTCACAAAAGAATCCTCCGATTTTTCAAGCTCCATAATTTTAGAGCAATCATGTTTAACACCTGAACGCCATATAAATGCTGACCTACCATCAATTATATTCGAATATTTGTAATCACTTGTTGAGTTCACAAATTTATTCCTAAGCCATCCAAACTCTGTTATTAGTTTACCGTTGTAAAAGTCTACTTTTCTACACGTGTATTCTGGCGTTGAGTTTAACTTAGAATAGAATAGACTTGCGTTGACGGATACATTAAATTCCTTTTTTGAGTCAATATTTAATTCCTCAATTTTTCCGATTCTAAAGTCATTACATTTTTGATCATGTATTATGTTTTTGACTACAGCGTTTTTAATTAAAAAGGCAAAACCTCCTTCATGCTGGTGGAATAGTTTTAACATAATTATGGATATACTCTCTCCAATATCAAAGTTTCCTTTACCAGTAATAGCATCAAATCCACCTAATTTTTTAAAATTTGATTTTTGTGGTAGATTGTTAGAATCAATAGAACCCAACTCCGAATTTGTCACCCAAGGTGGATTTCCGACTACCAATGTTTTGAGATTAATTGTACTTTTAGAGAGAGCGACAAACGGAAAGTCAAATACATTTTCATGAACTATGTCAATGTCCGGATATTCATTTTGTGGGTTCTCCAGATAGTAGTTTAATATTTTGAATTTTGTCTCAATAACGTACGGAAAATAGATTTCAATACCAACTATTTTTGTCAGTGTTTTATATTTTTTAATAGCGGCAACAATAAAGTTTCCTCTTCCACAAGTTGGTTCTAACAAAAAATCTACTTTTTCATGCTTTTTGAATACATAATTGACAACACTTGATGCAAGTGCGTTATTGGTCTGATAATCACCATATTGTCTACGATGAGGTTCTGAGACTATTGAGTTATATTCTTTTAGTTTTAAGTAGAACTCATCTACATCACTTTGTTTAGAAAAGAATTTGTTAATACCACAGACCTTCTTTATTATTTTATTTATGGCTGTGAAGTTTTTCAGTTTTTTAGCGTTAGTTTCGAAAAGCTCTAAAATATTTACTGGTATGTGAAAGCCATAGTATGTCATAATTAAAAATTTTTTATCATTTCTCTAATTTTTGCCATTTTCGCTGTTTCCTTATCAATGAATTTTTCGTAAGCCTTTTTCATGCCTTTAAAAAATCCTTTTTTGTCCTGATTTTTGTTTACTTGGAGTTTTTTTGACATCTGAATCACTCCCCAACCCTGAGCTTCAATAGTTAAGCAGCTCCAATCTATTTGGTAAAAAGGAATTAGTTCGGATTCACTGAGAATTTTGATACTTTCTTTTAATTTTTCGTAATCTACAAAGACAAAATAAAGCTCATTTCCTTCTTTCTCAAGCCATTTAACTAATCTTTTAGCAGATATTATGTTTGGAGAATAGTTCTTTTTAGCTACATTGTTACTCTTGACATTTACAGGTTTTTGAACGTCACCTTCTAATAAGAAATCTCCGATTGATTTTGTTGTTGTTTCTGCGGTACTTCCATATTTTTTAGCTATTTCTATCTCAATTACTCTATAATCGTCCATTTTCTGTACTTTTTGATAGCAAAGATAATTTTTTCGTTATAAGGAATGTTAAATAAATAAAATACGATTCTATACTGCCGAACACAAGATAAGCAATTAAACAAAAAAAATCACAAATATTTGGGTTATACCTGAATTTGGGTTAGAATTTTCCCCGGATGGTTAAGATGAAGTTTCTGCCCGGCGCACCTATACCAGATGAAAACGGTATATAATTAAGATCTATCAGATTTTCTACCGCCAGATTAACGGTAATCTGCTGACTGAGTTTTAGGGAAGAATAAAGGTTGTAAGTCGTCCAGCCTAGTGCCCCCAGATACTGAATTTCACCATTTTCGTTCAATTGGTGAGGCGTAAATTCAATATTATCAGAACTACCTCCGCGTTCCAGAATCAGATTTTTATTCGTATCGTAATTGGCGGAAGTCACCGCGTATTCACTAAACGGTTTTTCCGCTGCAAAGCGAGCGATCCCTTCTATTTTAAAGCGGCCTTTTTTATACATCAATCCTACCTGGCCGTACCGGGGAGGAATATGCGCCAGCGGTACCAGCGTATCCAGAGGAGGCACGGTCCCTCCCGGAGAGTCAATAATCAGCTGACTACGCCCTTTGGTGTAACTCATCCCCGCTTTCAGACGCCAGGTATCTTTTATTTTAAATTCAATATTTCCGGACCATCCATAAACGATCGCATAATTCTGATTGATATTTTGCTGTACGTTAAATAGTGGATTGGGTTCGTTTTCTACGATAATGGTGCTGTCTCCATTAGGTTGTGTGCTCAAACGACGAACGATTGCGTCTTTCAGGTACGTATAAAATCCGGTTCCGCTCATCCGAAAGGAAGTTCCCCCATCCGGCGTAGCCCGGCCAAATTCTTTACCCAGCGTTAGTTCTCCACTGATGGACCGCTCCGGCCTCAAGTCTGTATTCGGCAGTACTGCAAATTGATTTTGCACCCTGAGTTTTGCAAAATCATCAATATTGGGTGAACGGAAGGCGGTAGAAGTCAGTGCTCTGACCTGCCATTTATTTTTGGTATTTATGGTAAATCCAGCACCCCACGTCAAATCATCATTTTTGGCGGTCACTCCTTCGTTAACATATTCTGAGGGCCATTCGATCAAATCAAGATCCGCCGAATCATATTTGGCAAAAAGGCTGACCGTCGAGTAGCGAGCTCCTGCATTAAAAACAAAAACAGAATCTCTTGAACGGATTTTATAATTCAAATATCCTCCCATTGCCGTAGTAGAACTCTGGTCGCTGGGATAGCGTGTAAAAACGCCACCTCTTGAAACCAATCCCGTCGTTATATGAATTTTTCCAGCGTCTGAGTAAACCTGATTGTACGCGCCATCTAAACCATAGGACAAAGTATGCGTCCCTCTTTTATTTAGCGATTTGTCAAAGTCGAGAGTTAGACTGTAAACAAAGACTTCTTCATTGTTAAAGGTTCTTTGTGCGCCCGCAAATTTTCTTTTCAGCCGGTCTTCGTCTATTTTCTGGAAAGCTCCGATGATGGTTCCTTTGTCGTAAAGGAAATTTGGTTTCAGCATTCTTACTTTCAAAGAAGATAAAAATCTTTTCTGTGGTCCGTAATACCATTCAGACCATTTGAGTTCCTGGGCAGAACCAAGGGTGTCCTGCAGATTGTCAAAGCGCGGAACATTGGTAGAAGTGGAGTATTGAACATTCAGAATAAAATATAAGCTATCGCTGGGCTGGTATTTTACTTTTTGTAATAAATCAAACTGGCTGTAACCGGTTGATCGCAAAATATCCTGACTTTGCCACGGCCCGGCAATCTGATCCTGTCCCTCAATTCTTAGCTGCGAATATGGTCGGATACTCTGATTAGGAAATTCGGTGGGCCGGTTGGATCCTACTCTCAAATCACCGTAATTGGCGAAAGTAAGGCTGGTCATGGTCCCCCATTCCCGGCTGCGATAATCAAGATCCAGATGCAATGCTTTTTCCCGGTTGGCGCTTGAAAACCGCGTATATGCCCCTACGGCCATTTTACTTTCTCCGGCGGAAAGATCATATAATATTTTTGGATCGCGGGTCCTGAAATGAATAACACCACCCAGCGCATCGCTGCCATACATAAGCGAACCGGGCCCGTAAATGACTTCGGCCTGATCGATAATGGCATTATCCAGCGTAATCGAATTTTGTAAATGACCTGACCGGTAGATCGCATTATTCATTCTCACACCATCAATTACCAACAATAATTTATTAGCTTCAAATCCACGGATAATCGGACTTCCTCCACCTAACTGTGATTTTTGAACAAAGACATCCGCGTTGGCCGCCAGGGCATCGGCGGGTGTTTGCGAATTGGTGAACGCAATTTGTTCTTGTGTAACCCGTTCCACGATGTATGGAATTTCCTCCACCGGATCATCCCGTCGTCCTACGACCACAATACTGTCCACCAGATTAGTTGAGGCAAACATTTTAATATTTCCACCATCCTTACGCAATTCAAAATAAGGGATCCTTAGTTCATCGTAACCGACGTATGAAAAGTTAACTATTTCCCGATGGGACAAAACGGGCAATTGAACCTGTCCCTGTATATCGGTAAATCCGACGAATTTTTGATCATCCGTAAAAACAGAAACGCCCACAAGTTCCTCGCCGCTACCCCCATCTCTGACGGTAATGGTCAAATCGACCGTATTAAAATCTATTCGAAAATTAGCTGAAAGATGAGTGCAAAAGAAGAGCAATACCATGACCATCGGAATGGTCCATAGTTTCTGAAAAGGCATTTTGAAAGATGTGAAAAAATTCCCTGACATTTGCTGTGCTTAGCCCTCCGGGAGGTTATCCTTTGGGAAGTTTAATGACAAAAGTAGTTCCCTCGTCAATACCTGATTTTTTTACAAATATCCTGCCAGAATGATAGGATTCTATAATGCGTTTGGCCAGTGAAAGACCAAGTCCCCATCCTCTCTTTTTGGTGGTAAAACCAGGCTCAAAAACGGTCTTGAATTTATTGGAAGGTATTCCTTTTCCGGTATCACTGATCTCAATATTGACAAATTTATCTTCTTCGGTTACCCGAGCGGATATTTTACCTTTTCCACCCATCGCATCCAGGGCGTTCCGGAGTAAATTTTCAACAACCCAGGCAAAGAGTGGCGGATTGATATTAACGTTCATGATCTGATCCGGTGAAGGGAAGTCGAATACTGTTTTCCGACTGGCCCGACGCTGCATATAGTTGCGGCATTCGTCTAATTCCTGATAAATATTAACCGGAGTCAGCTTAGGTTCAGAACCAATCTTAGAGAAGCGGTCCGCAATCAAATTGAGACGTTCTACGTCGTTGCCCAGTTCGTCGAGTACTTCCTGGACCTCTTCCTCATCTGGTTTGAGCACACGCAGGTGATCGATCCAGCCGATAATTCCTGAAATTGGCGTACCGAGCTGATGAGCCGTTTCCTTGGCCATTCCGACCCAAACTTGATTCTGTTCGGAACGACGGGCTGAGCTGAATAGTAGATATCCGATGCCCGCAAAGACGGCGAAAAATAGCAATTGCAAAAGAGGAAAGTAAGTTAACAGCGTTAAGGTACGCGTGTGTTTATAGTAGATAAACCGGGCATATCCGGTTCCTTCGATGGGTGGGATACCACTATTTTTCAAGCTTTTTAACTCTGCCTCTAGGTCGGCTCCTTCCGGAAAATTCGCACTATCACCAATTTTTCCCGTTTCGGTTACCATGATGACGGGAATTTTCATGTCTTCAATCGCAGCGTAAGGAATCGTTAAATCCTCGTCCAGGTTTTCTCCATCGTTTATGTAATCAATTGTTCTTGCCCAAATATCCGCTTTGTTGCGTTCTCCCTCGGCCAGTTCCGTAGCAATATGGTTGGTATAGAGGGTTGAAATGGCCAGGATAATCATGGCTACCCAAAAAAGAGATAATTTCCATCTTGACTTTTTAGCGTACAGCTCCATCCGAAGGCTTGATTTGATTTGATGGTTTGGAATAATCCGGGTAGAAATACCCGGCTGCAGGACAAAGATACGAAAACAAAATTGCGTAACTTTGTCAGCTAATGACTACAATTGTTAAAACAGATATTCGTAAACTGAGCCGCGCCGAATTAACGCACTGGTTTAAAGCTATGAAACAGCAGGGTTTCCGGGCAAAGCAGGTCTACGAATGGTTGTGGCAAAAGGGGGTCCACACTTTTGCGGAGATGACCAATTTGTCCAAAGAACTCCGATCCATTCTGGACGAGCATTTTATTATTAACGCAATTCAGGAAGATAAAGTACAGCGTAGTCTGGACGGAACGATTAAGTCCCGTTACCGACTCCACGATGGACATTTGATCGAGGCGGTCCTGATTCCAGTGCCGGCGGATAAGCGATTTACGGTTTGTGTTTCTTCTCAGGTCGGTTGTAGTCTGACCTGCACTTTTTGTGCTACGGGCAGGATGAAACGGGTGCGTAATTTAGATGCGGCCGAGATATTTGATCAAGTCGTTTTGGTGAATCGTCAGTGCGAAGAGACTTTTGGTTATCCACTGACGAACATCGTTTACATGGGAATGGGCGAACCGCTTTTGGCGTATAGAAATGTACTGGAGAGTATCGAAAAAATTTCCGCGCCGGAAGGACTGAATATGTCGGCCCGTCGCATCACCGTTAGTACGGCAGGAATTGCGAAAATGATCCGTAAGTTGGCAGACGACGAGGTACGATTTAATCTGGCCCTGTCGCTCCACGCTGCGGATGATGAAAAGCGCAACGAAATTATGCCGATCAACGAGCAGAACAGTCTGGATATTCTGATGGATTCGATTGCTTATTTTTATCAAAAAACAAAGAACCGGATCAGTTACGAATACATTACTTTTCAAAATTTTAATGATAGCATCGACGATGCAAAACGTTTGGTCAAACTCTGTAAGCGATTTCCTGTCCGGGTCAACATCATCGAGTATAATCCGATTGACGGAGCACCATTTCTGAAATCTGCCGAGCATAAGATTGATGATTTTGCGGCCTATCTGCGAAAAGAAGGGGTGATGGTGACGGTGCGAAGAAGCCGGGGAAAGGACATTGACGCGGCGTGCGGGCAGTTGGCGAATAAGGGCTGATTTGTTGAAAAAATTATTCCAAATCAATCCTCTATTAATTAAGGAATGTTAAATAAATAAAATACGATTCTATACTTCCTCTTTTTGCATCACTCTGCATCAACAAAATGGTCATTATACACAGCATAATTTTCATTTTGCTTCTTTGATTGATGTAAAAATAGTTCGCCTAGAATCTGCACTTATTTATTTGCCATTCCTAAGATTCTTTACTCCACCTTCCTTATCCAAAGAAGCCATAACTTTGCAGTTGTTTAAAATAAAAAAATCAATCCATCATGCCCCTTCTCTTGCACATCGAAACCTCCGCGGAATTCTGTTCTGTTTGTCTCAGTGAAGGAACGACCATTCTGGCTTCCCGCGAAGGAACAGAACGGTTTACCCACGCGTCGCAGATTACCGTGTTTGTAGAAGCCTGCACGAACGAAGCCGGACGGACGCTGGCAGAACTCTCCGCCGTCTCCGTCAGTATGGGGCCTGGATCATACACGGGGCTTCGGATTGGACTCTCCGCCGCCAAGGGAATTTGTTACGCCCTCGACAAGCCACTCATTGCAGTGAGTACCCTGAAAGCACTCGCTTCGGCTGCCCACGATCTCCGAAAGGAAGCCGCATTATACATCCCACTGATTGATGCCCGCCGGATGGAAGTTTATACGGCTGTTTTTGACGCAAATAATAATAAACTGACAGGCACCGAAGCGCTGATCCTGGACGAAAACGCTTTTGCCGAGCAACTGAAAAATAATAAAAAAGTAATTTTTTGCGGAAACGCTGTTGAAAAAGCCCAAACGGTGATCACCGCCTCAAATGCTGATTTTCAGCCACTTATAAGCATTTCAACTCATTTGATCGGTCCCGCTTTGCGCAAATGGGAGGCAAAAGATTTTGCCGATGTGGCTTACAGTGCTCCTTTTTATTTTAAAAATCCCAATATTACCACGCCCCGACCAAACGTATTAAATAAAATAATGAATGGTAAAAAAATGTGATTTTATAATAAAAATTTCTATTTTTGGCTCATAGTCAAGTGCTTTATACCTTACCCAATTATCTAATGTTTTTCGGTTGGTATAGTTTTTGGCTAATTGAGATGTAAGTACATGGATAAATTAACTTATATACAATTTTATTCACGTACTTAATATTATTATTCTATTTAATTTTTAAAAAACATAGTATGAGAAAGCAAAAAAACGAGACAATCGTTTTGAAGAAAGGCAATAGGGAAATCCAGCTGGATTATGCCGAACTTCGCAAAGCGGTTCTAGTTTTAAGAGCAGTCAATCACAAATTACGTCAGAGCATCATCGACCTTCTGGAAGAAAACGACAAGATGACCGTTACTGATATTTACATTAAACTAAGACTGGAGCAATCCGTTGCATCACAACATCTGGCAATTCTTAGAAGAGCTGGTGTAGTCGCGACAGATCGACAGGGGAAATTTATTTATTACTCGCTGGATAAGGACCGTTTGTCTCAAATCTCGCGATTAGTAGAAGAATTAGCGGCGTAATTAAAGTTACACCACTCTGCACAGACGTTGCTAAATAACGTCGTTCTTACACATAATTTATATTGTACTTTTTTAAGAAAATAGTATTTGTTATGTGTTTCGCACAAAAAATGCTGTAAATCAATAGGTTTACAGCATTTTTTTTTGAAATTTTTTCATTTAAATAAATAAAAAACGCATATTTGCTAGTGATTTAATTTATACCTGTAAGCAGCAACCTGACGGACTTCTATTATGTTACAAAATCAGGAAGCTCACAAAACTAAAAACTCCTCTATGAGAAAGGCGAAAGTTGTTCTTAAAACTGAAACACTCCTCGAATCTTCCGAAATTTTACGCGCGTTAACGCATCCCCTCAGAATGAAAATTCTTGAGTTCATTGATCGCCACGACTCCATTAATGTCAACAAGATTTACAACACCCTTAAATTGGAACAATCCATCACTTCCCAGCATTTGCGCATCCTTCGCAACGCAGGCCTCGTGCTCACCGAACGGGAAGGGAAATTCATCCACTACAAAATCGATTATACTAAAGTGTCAAAGGTTTTACTGGCGGTAAATAATTTTCTGGACGAAGAATAATATCTGAACCACCAGACATAAAAAAGGCAGTAACGGTTTTCGTTACTGCCTTTTTTTGGCTATTACTGAATGAACACGCTCAACAATATCTCAACAACTACTCGGTCTTCTCATTTCCATGTTCACCCTCCGCCTGATCGGTAAGCGGGGTAGTACTTTCCGCTGGTTCGCCCAGAGTTGTATCTGTGTTTTCGGTGTTTTCCCCGTCAGCGGCAACGGTGGCAGCGGCAGCGGTCTTGGGATCAACCGGATTCAATTCTTCCGAGTTAAATACCTTGCGGTAAAACAAAATAATACTCGCCACGCCAATCGTAATCGACATATCTGCTACGTTAAATACGGGCCGGAAAAATTCAAATCGTTGTCCTCCCCAGTAGGGAAGCGACTCGGGGAAATATCCTTCGTATAATGGAAAATGGAACATATCGACCACCCTGCCATGCAGGAAACTTTCGTAACCACCACCGGCAGGTAAAAATTCCGCGACCGCGTAACGGGTAGAATCAGAAAATAACAATCCATAAAAGGCACTGTCAATGATATTGCCGATGGCTCCGGCCAGAATAAGCCCCGCACTGATCAAAAATCCTAGTGGAACCTTCGACTTGACCAGCATCTGTAAATAAGAAGAGAGAAAAATAACGGCCACAATCCTGAAAACACTGAGCCCCAGTTTTCCCCATTCTCCACCAAACTCAATTCCAAAGGCCATTCCCGGATTTTCGACAAAATGTAATAGTGCCCAGTTGCCGATCATGGGAATTTCTTCCCCGTACACCATGTTGGTTTTAACCCATATCTTCAGTGCCTGATCAACAATCAGAACAAATAAAATAACCGAAAGAACTTTAGTTGATCTACTCAAAATTTAAAATTTTTGGCAAGAATACGCAAATTAGCAGGTTAGTGCACCGTGCACCAGTCCAGCCATCTACTAAACGTCTGAAATCAGAAATTAGTTATTTTTTGATTCCGGAAATATCCATTCCTACGAAGTTTTCCGGTAAAAAAATAGTGATTACAGTTGGTACCATAATCACCATCCGGTTCAATGATCGCTACAGACCATGAACGGTACCCGAAAGAAGGCTATCGCTTATTCTTCGCATCAATGCTCAATGTAGCGTGTGGCACGGCCTTGAGACGCTCCTTCGAAATCAACTTTCCGGTTTCCCGGCAAATTCCGTACACTTTATTCTGAATCCGCAATTTGGCGTTTTCCAGATGTTGAATATGCTTACGCATTCGGCTGGCCAGCGTACTGATTTGTTCATTTTCCACTGAGCCAATACTGTCATCCAGACCTTTTGATTTCGAATCCGCATTATCAGAACTATCCGAAAGTTGCTGCGTGTAAAAGTCCAGTTGCTTTCTGGCTTCCATTAGCTTTTCATCAATCAGCAATCCAAATTCCTCTAATTCGCTATCTGTGTAACGTGTTTTTACTGCTTTCTCACTCATAGTAAAAAAAAGTTTAGTATTAGTAAAAAGATGCTTCGTTTTGCTTTTCAGGTGCAAAAATACGGCAAATCCATGCAAATAAAAAATATCAAATAACTAGTTGTTGCGCTTTGGCAAAGATTTATTTGTACGAATTCAATATGGTATTTAACCCAAATATGTTGCCACTATAATAAAAATCTATCCAAATTTGGCCATTATCCGCAAAGTTGGCGCGATTTTTACATATTAAAAATTGTAATACAAACGTCGCCTGCTTACTTGACGAGCTGTGAGAAAACTCCGTAGTAAGTGCCTGGGCTAATCGCTAACCCATTAAATCACCTGCTATGTTGAAACGCATCGTCAGTGCAGTATCCCTGTGCTTTTTGAGCCTTTTCGGCTTTTCCCATTCCGATTTTAATAATGAAAATGCTACGCTTGCTTTCATTGAAATGCAAAGCGAAATGGCGGTCAGAGAGATGTGGCGCACGGGTATTCCTGCGAGTATTACGCTGGCTCAGGCCATCGTCGAATCTTCCTGGGGTAAAGGACCACTTGCCGTGGAAGGCAATAATTATTTTGGTATTAAATGTAATAACAACTGGAGTGGTGCCACCATCTATCAGGAAGATGATGATTATAAAAATGGAGAACTGATTGCTTCCTGCTTTCGCAAATACGCATCCGTGGAGGAATCTTACATAGATCACTCTAATTTTTTGGTGGAAAATAGCCGTTACGGGAATTTATTCACCCTGTCCATTACCGATTATAAAGGCTGGGCAAGAGAATTAAAAGCGGCTGGATATGCTACCGATCACCGGTACGCCGAAAAATTGATCGAAAAGATTGAAACCTATCAACTGTACCAGTATGATCGGATTAGTCAGAATTTTAACGTGGAGACTGGATTAGCAATGCACAATAATAGTTCGGCTACGTCAACCATCGCAACGAACCATACAGAAGTACCCGATGCGTTTGAACTGCCGGAAGATTACGTTCCCAATTATTACGGGGTGAATACTGAAAAAACGGCGGTATATGGAAGGCCGGAACCCATGCCGGCGCTGAGTACCGAAGCACGACACGCAGTTGCTCCGCAACGCCCGGAACGAAATAAAAACCGATAATTGATTTGACGGCATTGCTGGATGGAATAAAGTCTATTCAACATCGCAGTATTATCAAGTATAAAAACCTGTTTTGCGGTAGCAGGGGGTATTCAAAATTCATAATTGGATATCCAAGATTCAATATTCCGTAAGAGGCTGTCCCAAAACCAATTGTAGTCAGTGTTAAAAGTCACCGCAGTCAGATAGCAGTGAAGTAAAACTAAAAAATGGTTAGTTTTATACTTCACTGCTTTATCTTTTTTATTAGGAATGTTGGATAAGACTTTCCTTGTGACTATAATTCTCATTTCGTTTGAACCGTACCTTCCTGATTAATGTGCTTTTTCTGATTGGCATCAACGTGCTCATCAAGCCGTTCTATTTATTCGGAATTGATATGGAGGTTCAGAATACGGTGGGAAAAGAAGTGTATGGTCTCTATTTTGCCATCATTAATTTCACCTTTCTTCTGCAGATTATCAGCGATTTTGGTATTCAGAGTTATAACAACAAAAATATAGCCCAACACCGGAATCTCCTCGGTAAATATTTTCCTAATATCATTATACTCAAAGTCATTCTGGCCGGATTATACCTGCTGGTACTTTTTCCGGCGGCCTGGTTGCTTCAGTACGAATGGACCGTTTTTCCGATGATTCTGGCCGTCGGTATCAATCAAATTTTGATTAGCCTTCTCTTTTACATGCGATCCAACGTATCCGGTTTGGGCTTCTATCGTACGGACAGCCTCTTATCAGCCATGGAAAAACTGCTGATGATTCTGGTTTGCGGAACCTTACTCTACGTTCCGGCCTTCAAAGAAAATTTCAGAATTGAATGGTTTATTTATGCGCAGATGGGCGCGTTGCTGACGGCGACCCTGACCGCTTACATGATCGTGCGTAAACATTTACCAAAAATAAAATGGCGATACAATCCGCTTTATCTCCGCATCATTCTCCGGGACAGTTATCCTTACGCACTGGTGGTATTCCTGATGACTTTTTATACCAAAATCGACGGAGTGATGATTGAGCGAATGCTTCCCGACGGACGGGCCGAAGCCGGAATTTACGCTTCGGGCTACCGGTTGCTGGATGCCGTCAATATGACCGGATTTTTATTTGCCAGTTTATTATTACCCATGTTTTCCCGTATGCTAAAACTGGGAGAGTCCATCAAGCCCTTATTCAAATTAAGTTTTTTACTCATTTGGTCCATTGCCATTGCCGTAGCGGCCAATGTGTGGTTTTTCCGCAATGAAATTTCTTCCTTTTTATACGTAGAATCGACTCCGTACTGGGGAACTGTACTGGGATCACTCATGCTGACGTACGTTGCCGTCAGTGGTATCTATATATCAAGTACGTTGATCACCGCAGAAGGTCAGTTAAAACAGATGAATGGAATTTTTGTAGTTGGTATCATTATAAATGTCCTTTTAAATTTCTTTTTAATCAGTCAGGATGGTGCATTGGGGGCGGCGGTGGCTACGATTATTACGCAGAGTTTTGTATTGCTTTCGCAAATGACGTTGATCCGAACGCTATTTGATTTTAAGGTTAACAAAAAAGTGGTCCTGAAGGTATCGGCATACGTTCTGTTAGTCACGCTGGTGGCCTGGCAGCTATACAATTATTCGGGAATGATCTGGCAGTGGCGATTTGTGATTAGCGGCGGAATCGCCTTAATCCTGGCCATCATCTGTGGTATGATTCAGCCCCGGGAATTAAAATCCTTGAAATAACCACCAAAATATCTACTTTTGTGAAAATCGTTAATTTACTATGAAGCGGAAGGAACATCTCCTGGACGTGATTCGCGTCCTGTATAAGTGGAAAATTTTTATTTTGGTAGTTTGTCTGATTACACTGGTCGGCAGTGTCATATTGTCGTTGATGATGGATAATTATTATCAGTCCTCAACCTTGTTCTACGCGACCAATAATGACCTGGCCAAACCCAACCCCATTGGTACACAGGATAATACGAGATTTTATTATGGAGCCGGAGAAGATATGGACCGGATTCTGACCCTGGCCGAATCGGAACGGCTGGCGAATTTTTTGATTGATAGTTTTGATTTATACAACCATTACGGAATTGACGAAAATGATGATAAACGGCATTTTCGCGTCATGGAAGTTTTTTCTTCTCAGTATAAAGTTCTGAAAACAAAATATGACGCCATCGAAATTCTGGTAGAAGATACGGATCCGGAACTGGCGATGAACATAGCCAACGTAGCCAGGGAGAAGGTCAATCAATTTGCCCAGGAAATGATTCGCAACAGTCAGTGGCAGCAAATTAAGATGATGAAAAACAACTTGCTGGAAAGAGGCAAAACAATGAGCGACCTGGAAGATTCTTTACTTACTATAAGAAAAAAATACGGGATTCTTAATCCGGCTACGCAAAGCAGAGACCTGCCCGAACTACTGTTGATTAAGTCGGCCAAACTTGACGAAGAAAAAGGCCGGCTGGCAGAGTTGCAAAAATATTCTTCTATCCCTAAAGATACCATTATTTACAGTACCGCCAGAATCCGGGGGCTGGAAAGTGAAGTGGCCAACCTGAAAGCCCAGCTCGGTAAATTTACAGAAGGGTTTGCCGGATCCGAGAGACTATACCGGATCCATCAGATCAGTAAAGATGAATTTGGGAACGAGCAACAACGACTGACACAACTGGAAGCAGTTTACAACAACGAATTTACCGCAATCAATCTGGTGCAGGCAGCCGGCTATCCCCGCGATAAGTCGCGCCCCAAACGATCCATCATTGTAATCGTTTCCGTTTTGATGGCTTTTATTCTGACTTGCATCGGCGTTCTGTTAACTGATTCTTATAAAAGTATCAACTGGCAGGAGGTACTTCATGAATAATCTACTGACAAAGTGGGACATTTCTGCGCAGCAAATCTTTATGTATGTTTTTGCTGGAATCACCTTGTTTTGCCTTCTTGGTGCCATTCGCTACCAGATGAATTTTTTGGCGATCATGCCATTTGGAGTCATCATCGCTTATCTCTGTGTCGTAGATTTTCGTAAAGTTTTTTTCTTTCTATTATTC
This sequence comes from uncultured Saprospiraceae bacterium, assembly GCA_937921555.1. Taxonomy (GTDB): domain Bacteria; phylum Bacteroidota; class Bacteroidia; order Chitinophagales; family Saprospiraceae; genus JALZUU01. The sequence continues at coordinate 11,903 of CAKZUV010000052.1, read as the reverse complement.
TGCCTGCCATTTTCGATGGAAGTAGAATTGCCGGGAGGTTTTGCGACGGATTTGCCCACCGAACCACTGGTGCTGATCTTGATGGGCGTATCCATTTTATATTTTTTAAAAAATATTCCTACGATAAAAGGAAATTTTTTCCGGCATCCACTTACCTTTTTTTTAGGGATTCATTTTCTCTGGATATTTATATGCATTTTTACTTCGGCGGATACTTTTGTTTCCACCAAATTTTTTCTGGCAAAATTCTGGTACATCGTTGTTTACTTTTTTCTGTCAGGACTGATACTCCGGGGTGAAAATGCGCTGCGCACCATGATTTGGTGTATTGCTGTTCCGATCGCAATCACCACGCTGTATGTTCTGGTTCGTCATGCCGGCTATGGTTTTGCTTTCGATAAAATCAACGCCTCCGTTGGACCATTTTATCGCAATCACGTAAACTATGCTGCTACGCTGAGTCTCTTTACGCCCTTTGTCTGGTATCTCAAATCAGCGTACCAACGATTTTCCGTTCGCTGGAATATTCTCTGGGGCATTCTGATAATTATCATTTTAGGAATTACCTTTGCTTATACAAGAGCTGCCTATCTGGCTTTGATTGCAGCAATTCTTGCCTACTGGATCATTCATTTCAGATTAATTAAATTAGTTTTATTGGCCGCATTAATTGGCAGTATAATGTTTGCTTCCAATTTGTTGAATGATAATAAATACCTGGAATACGCACCAAATTTTGAAAAAACCATTGCCCACAAAGAATTTGATAACTTAGTTGCCGCCACTGCAAAAGGAGAAGACGTATCTGTCATGGAACGCTTTTACCGCTGGATTGCGGGCGTATACATGTTAAAAGAACGGGCTGTTTTTGGATTCGGTCCGGGGAATTTTCATGGATTTTATAAAGCGTATACGGTTCGTAGTTTTGAAACTTACGTCAGCGACAATCCCGAAAAATCGGGAATTCACAGTTATTATCTGATGTTGGGAGTAGAACAGGGGGTTCCGGGAATTATATTTTTTGTTGCCATTCTTTTTTACTTTTTTTATCGTTTGGAAATAGTTTACCACCGCGAAACGAATCCTACCATTGCTGGATTTTTAATGGGAGCTTACATGTGTGTGATTGTCATTGTATTGCTACTAATTATCAACGATCTGATTGAAACGGATAAAGTAGGTTCCTTCTTTTTTATTTGTTTAGCCATTCTGATCAATATTGATATTCAACAACAGAAAAAATTAAAAGCGGAAAAGACGCTACCGCTCATGCTGGAATAATTGATTATCTGAAATTTCAAACTTTATGAAAAACTTCCTTTTGATCTTCTTTACCTTTTCTTTTTTTGCTGCGTGTAAAACGGCACAACCGCTACGCAATGCACCTGCTTCCCCAAAGACCATCACTTCCTACACCGCCAACCTGAAAAAGCAATCCGGTTTTTTTAATTTTTATCAGGATAATAAAAAAGGTAAAATCTTACTGGAAATTGAAAGTCTGGATCAGGAATTTCTTTACGTCAACTCGCTAGCTGCTGGCGTGGGTTCCAACGATATCGGACTGGATCGCGGACAGTTGGGGGATAATCGGGTCGTCCGTTTTACCCGTTCCGGAAATAAAATTTTACTTATTCAAACAAATTACGATTACCGCGCCGTCAGTGAAAACAGGGCGGAAAAAAATTCGGTCAGAGAGGCCTTCGCCGAATCGGTTCTTTTTGGATTTGAAATTTTGGTGGAAACGGAAAATAAATTATTGGTCGATTTTACCCCTTTTTTAATGGAAGATGCCCACGGTGTCCGCAACACTTTGTCGCGCAGCGGAGAAGGAAATTATAAATTAGATCTCAATCGTTCCGCCCTCTATTTTCCACGAATAAAAAATTTTCCAAAAAATACAGAATTTGAATCCACCTTAACTTTCGTCGGAAAACCAACCGGACGGTATCTGCGGCAAGTCGTTCCCACACCATCGGCGGTCACCGTCCGACAGCACCATTCTCTGGTTGAACTGCCAGACGACAATTACAAAAAAAGAGAGATGGACCCACGCAGCGGATATTTTGGTATCAGCTATCAGGATTACGCTACGCCCATTGCTTCGCCGCTGGTAAAAAGATACATCGTCCGGCACCGGCTGGAAAGAAAGAATAAAGCAGTTGCGATCAGCGAAGCCGTAGAACCTATTATTTACTATCTCGATCCCGGCGCGCCCGAACCCGTCCGCTCTGCACTTCTGGACGGTGCCCGCTGGTGGAATCAAGCCTTCGAAGCCGCCGGATACCGGAATGCGTTTCAGGTGAAAATTTTACCGGAAGATGCTGATCCGATGGACGTGCGTTATAACGTCATCCAGTGGGTACACCGTTCTACCCGTGGCTGGTCCTACGGTAATTCAGTCATTGATCCGCGTACCGGCGAAATCATCAAAGGACACGTATCGCTGGGTTCACTTCGTGTCCGGCAGGATTACCTGATCGCACAGGGATTAATGGAAAGTGTAGACGGCATCACTGATCAGAACGATCCTATGCTCAAAATGGCGCTGGCAAGATTACGTCAGCTATCCGCGCACGAAGTAGGCCATACGCTGGGACTGGTACACAATTTTGCGGCCAGCACCAACGACCGGAATTCCGTGATGGATTATCCGCATCCTTTCGTGGAGCTGGATGAAAACGGACAACCTGATTTTTCACAGGCCTATGATGATAAAATCGGAGCATGGGACAAACTGACGATTCGTTACGGCTACGAAGATTTTGCGGACGAGGTTGATGAAAAACAGGCGTTGGATAAAATTATCGAAGAAGGCATCAGCAAGGGATTTCGTTATATCTCCGACCGGGATGCCCGTCCGGCTGGTGGTGCTAATTCGGTCGGCCATCTTTGGGATAATGGTCCGGACCCGGTCCTGGAATTACAACGACTTCTTGAAGTAAGAGCGGTAGCGATGAACCGCCTGGGAGAAAAAAGTATCCGAATGGGAATGCCTTTGTCGACGGTAGAAGAAATACTGGTACCTGTTTATTTGTCGCATCGGTACCAGGTGGAAGCAGTAGCGAAATTGGTTGGAGGAGTAGATTACACGTATGCCGTCCGCGGAGATGGCCAGAAGCCGTTACAGATTGTTGCAGGCGATGTACAGCTACGCGCGTTATCAGAAATTCTACAAACTATAGATCCCAAAACACTGGCTTTCCCCGAAAAATTATTAGCGGTCATTCCGCCCAAGCCACCAGGCTATAGCCGTGGAAGAGAAAGCTTTAAAACGCACACCGGACTGACGTTTGATCCGTTAGCCGCCGCCGAAGCAGCGGCCACAAAGAGCATAAAAATATTGTTGCACCCGCAACGGGCAGCTCGGTTGGTACAGCAGCACGGCTTGCAACCGGACCTGCCAGGTCTCGAAACGGTTATTGATCTACTGATGGAAGCAACTTGGAAAAAACAACCTGGCAATGACTATCTGGGTATGATTCAGGCAACGACGGCTGCTATTACAATAAAAGAAATACTGGCGTTAGCCGCCGACGAAACGGCTACACCCATGGTCCGTGGTATTGTGATTCATAAAATAAATGAACTGGAAAAATGGCTGAAAACGAATAAAGCAGCATTGCAGACTGGAGCGGCGGATTACGCCCTTTTGATGATTGCACAGTTTCGCCGTGATCCATCTTCGTTCAGTATTCCGGCCGGTCCGGGATTACCGGATGGTTCTCCGATCGGTAGTCATATTGGGTGTTCCCACTAAAAATTCTTAGGAATGTTTTTATTAAAACTTATCTGATTGACTAGCAGAAGTGAAATGTCGGATAAATGACAAAAATTTATTAATGGGAATACCGTTCGTCTTCTTTTTGTAAGAAAAAATAAAAAGAATTATAGTGATAGGTAATTGACTATTTAATTTTGTATTTTTCGGTCAATCAAAATTATTACTATGTATTTCAATTCACAAGGAAAAGAAGAAGTTACCTACGATGCGATCGTCATCGGGTCGGGTATCAGCGGTGGCTGGGCTGCCAAAGAACTGAGCGAAAAGGGATTAAAGACACTCGTACTGGAAAGAGGCAGAGATGTAAAGCATATAGCGGATTATCCTACGATGCACCTCGACCCCTGGGATATGCCTAACGGCGGCAAACCTACTCAGGAAGACTTACGGCAGCAAGGAGTACAGGCGCGGACAGGTTATACGGTCAATTACGCGAGAAAACACTTTTTTGTCAATGATCTGGACCATCCATATTCGGAAGTAAAACGGTTTGACTGGATGCGGGGCTACCACGTGGGAGGACGATCGCTGATGTGGGGCAGACATTGCTACCGCTGGAGTGAACAGGATTTTACCGAAAATGCCCGGGATGGATTCGGAGTAGACTGGCCCATTCGATATAAAGATATCGAACCCTGGTATGATTACGTAGAAAGTTTTGTTGGAATCAGTGGACAAGCGGAAAATCATCGTGCCGCACCGGATGGAAAATATTTGCCTCCTTTTCAGCTAAATTGCCTGGAAAGCGATGCCAGAGAAAAAATTCAGAAAGCATTTCCCAATCGACTCATAACACCGGGAAGAGTTGCTAATCTTAGTGTAACACATTTAAACCGGGGTGCCTGTCAGCGGCGTAATCGCTGTATGCGCGGATGTCCCTATGGTGGTTATTTCAGCAGTCAGTCTTCTACTTTGCCGGCTGCGGTTGCTACGGGAAATATGACTTTACGTCCCCACAGTATCGTTCACGAAATCATGTACGATAAAGAAACCAAACGGGCAACCGGGGTACGAATTATTGATGAGCTGACAATGGAGACAACAGAATTCTTTGCGAAAGTGATTTTCTGCTGCGCCTCCGCCATCGGTTCTACTTCTATTTTGTTAAATTCAAAATCAGATGCACATCCGGATGGAATGGGTAATCAAAGCGGGGAACTGGGACACAACCTCATGGATCACCATTTTAAAGTAAGAGCTTCCGGAACCTACGACGGGTTTGGTGATAAATACTACAAAGGACGTCGTCCGGCAGGATTTTATATTCCCCGGTTTCAAAATATTGGAAAAGGAACAGAACGAAAAGATTATCTGAGAGGCTTTGGTTATCAGGGTTCGGCGAGTCGCACCAACTGGGCAAGTCACATTGCAGAAGCTGGAGTTGGTAAAAAATACAAAGACGATTTACTGGCTCCGGGTCCGTGGAGAATGGGAATGATGGCTTTTGCGGAGATGTTGCCTTATCACGAAAATCGAATGTATCTGAACGAAGATAAAAGAGATAAATGGGGATTACCTACCGTTACTTTTGATTGTGAAAATAAAGAGAACGAAAAAATCATGCGTAAAGACATGGCGATTGCGGGAGCAGAGATGCTGGAAGCAGCCGGCTTTAAAAATATCACTACCAAAGATGAAGGTTCCTATCCGGGGCTGGGTATCCATGAGATGGGTACTGCCCGTATGGGACGGGATTCCAAAACGTCAGTCCTGAATGGTAATAATCAAATACACACCGTTCCCAATGTATTTGTTACGGATGGTGCTTGTATGACATCTGCGGCTTGTCAGAATCCTTCTATTACGTACATGGCACTCACGGCCCGTGCGTGCGATTTTGCCGTAAAACAGCTTAATAGAAATGAGCTTTAAAATTTAAAATTATGAAAAGAAGAAGTGCAATAAAAAGAACGGCCATGATAATGGGGTACGCACTGTCGGCTTCGACGGTGATGGGCGTGATGAATGGTTGTAAAGCAGATGCTGTTACTTCGGAAGGAGGGTGGAAACCCGCATTTTTTGATGCGAAAGAAACCGAATTACTGAAAGTGATCACCGAACAGATTCTGCCCGCTACGGATACGCCGGGCGCCAACGATGTTTTTGTGCACCGGTTCATGGATCAGATGGTCGCGGAGGTTTATACACCCGCGATGCAGGAGCGTTTCAGAAAAGGACTGGCGGATCTGGCCGCGGATTGCAAGACTACCTACGGGAAAGATTTTGCGGACTGTACCGACGAACAGCGCGACGAGTTATTGCTGAAACACGAAGCAACGGCGAAGAAAATAAACACTCAGATTCAGGAGGCTTATGAAACGGAAGAGAACGAGTTTGAGAGAATGGCCTCAGAGGAACTTAGCTCAGGTGTTACTTATCAGCGAACCAACCAGGAACCGTTTTTTAAACTGCTGAAGGAAATGACCCTCGTCGGATATTTTACTTCTGAGAAAGTCGGGGAAGACGTGTTGAATTATGATCCGGTTCCGGGTATGGATATTCCATGTCTGGATATGTCCGAAGTACCAAACGGTCGATCCTGGTCTTTGTAGCAGATATATCTGTCTGGTTAAAAATTTTCAAAAAAATAAAATTAGTGGGTTTATGTCCGAAGCGGCATAAGCCCGTTTTTTATGTGTGAAACGAGTATTATTTTGGTAACTAAGAGTTTTTAAACGATTACAAACGGCATTAACCAGCTATTATACGACTAACTCCTCTGTTTACCCTCACCTTTGCAGCACAGTTGATTGTTAGAGCTTGTCTAAACTTCCATTAATTGGCTACAATTGGCAAATTTGGGCAAGCTCTCAGCTGATTTACTAAAATTTATTTTTTCACGACTTCTTTGGTGTCACTGATTACAGACAGATAGCGGAGAAGACACAACACCAATTTATTATGAACAGTATTAGAAATCAAGTACAACTTATCGGACATTTGGGCAAAGACGCAGAATTGAAAAAATTTGACAGCGGAAAAGTAGCGGTAAACGCCCAAATTGCGACTTCCGAATCTTACAAAAACAAGAACGGGGAAAAAGTAGAAGAAACGCAATGGCATAACTTAACCGCATGGGGAAAAACGGCGGAGATTATGGGCATGTATTTTAAAAAGGGAAAACAGGTAGCAGTTTCCGGAAAATTATGTCACCGGACGTATAAGGATAAAGAAGGAAGGGATCGGAACATCACAGAGATTCAAGTCAGTGAGTTTACTTTTCTGGATAAAAAAGAGGTCAACTAATTATTTCGATGTTTCAGGCTGACGAGCACTGAATAGTGTTTTATTCAAAGAACGCCGCGGATTTTCCGTGGCGTTTTCTTTTTTTAACAAATTCATTTTCATTCTTAACGACCTTGCTTCTTCAAATAATCCAGTATTTTTCCAACTGGAAGCCTAGCGATGTCAGCGGGCAATTTAACCAGTTTTCCTTTTTGTAAATCAAAAGCTATTTTCATTTTATCCGGGGATGCCAGATCGGTAAATATCTGAAAGCGATTATTACGAACATTCTTCGCAACTACCGGATCAATCGTCCGTGGACTGGCGAGCAACGGGGAAATAGTTATCGCTCCATCATTCATATTTATAGAAGGAATAACTGCCTGATATTTTTGATTATCCGCAGGGATCAGGAAAAGTCCATAAAATTGGTTGTCTTTTTTTAGATGGTATTCAGCAATGGGAAGAAATTTTTCTATCTTTTCCTTATTGGTCAAATCGTACGCAAAAAATCCTAAATCCTGGGCATATCCAAAAAGATACCGCTCATAAACGGACATACTTTGTGTCATTCCCGATTGTGCGTCCAGTGCGGTGCGGGGCAACAAGAATCCGGGCTTCATCCGGGGAAGCAGTACTCGGTTTTCGACATCATAACAAAAAGTAAATTCAAATCCCGATGTGCAAATCACCTGATTTTTTTCTTCGTAAGTATTTTGAAAAATATACCACGGAAAGTCAGGACTATTATTGACGGGCAGAACTTTACGGCTGATCTGTCTGCAATTTTGAGTATCGTAAATATCAAAAATCCGGTAACTATCCCCAAAGTCCTGATCGTGCGTAATTTTATCCGCGACGATACACGCCCAGAGTTGTTCTTTGGGAATCCAGAGTTCATTGTCTTCCATTAACTTACCTTTGACGGTGCAGTTGTGACTGGTTGGAACTACGGGTGATTTTTGGGGTTTTCTGACAGGAACAGTATCTGCTATTTCCGGTACAATGGCATTGGCAGACGGAGCGGAAGGCTCAGTTTTACAACCAAATAAAAGCGCACTAATAACGACCAAAATAACATGCTTTTTCATAGTATAAAATTGAAAAAGAAGCAGATTTTCAAAAATATTCCGATCAGTACGAATGCTTCTTTCTCTGGCAAGATAGTATGTTTTTGGCAAAAATTGAAAGGGGTATTTGCCGACGCAAATACCCCTTTTATTAAGCACTTGTCCAAATTTGCCAATTGTAGCCAATTAACGGAAATTTAGACGAGCTCTAAATGAATAAATAGGAGGGAATCAGATTCCGGGTATTATCCGGGAAAAGTCATAACCGTAATAACGATTAACAAAATTAAAGACACCGCAATTAACCAAAAGCGTACGTCTTTGTAAATACTGATTTCCTGTTGTGACATTTATTGAAGATTGTATGGTGAATAATCAAATAGTGAACCGTTCGCATACATGCTCTAAACACGGCGAATATTGTTCGATAGTTTAAGGAAGGGAAATGAAAAAGAGGGGTAATGATCTTTTAAAAGTGCAAAAAATGTGCCTGAATTATTTTTCTGAACATCCCTAATTCTGCATCCTATATTTTTATATGATCGACCTAAAAAATTGTTAATCAGTGAGCCTTTAAAATAGCTTCGTTAATTCGTTTTACCAGCCCGGGACCTTCGTAAACCAACCCACTATAAACCTGAACGAGCGAAGCACCTGCGGCTAGTTTTTCGAGCGCATCGGCTGCACTTCCGATACCTCCCACGCCGATGATTTTTAACTGGCCATTTGATTTTTGGTGGAGATAACGGATTACTTCTGTAGAACGCTCCTTTACGGGCTGGCCACTCAATCCACCCATTCCAATTTCGGAAATTTCACTTTGAGGCGTATTCAAATCTGCTCTGGAAATTGTAGTATTAGTAGCAATTACACCGCTGATTTTAGTCTCGCGGACAATGTCCACAATATCATCCAGTTGGCCGTCGGTGAGGTCCGGCGCAATTTTTAATAAGATGGGCTTCGGGTTGGCTTTGCTATTATTTAAATCCTGTAATAAACTTAGCAGGCGGGTCAGCGGTTCTTTTTCCTGCAAGTCCCGCAAATTGGGGGTATTGGGAGAACTGACATTGACTACAAAATAGTCAACGTAAGGAAATAAAGCCTGAAAGCATTTTTCGTAATCGAGATGAGCAGATTCGTTGGGCGTAATTTTATTTTTTCCAATATTACCGCCAATGATTAAGTGCCCGGGCCGGTCTTTTTTTAAGCGACGTACCAGGGCTTCCATCCCTTCGTTATTAAAACCCATCCGGTTGATGAGGGCTTCGTCGGCGGGCAAACGAAACAGCCGTGGTTGTGGATTACCTGCCTGACCAACAGGCGTAACAGTTCCTAATTCAATAAAACCAAAACCCAAAGCCGACATTGCGTGGTAGTGTTGTCCATCTTTATCAAAACCCGCTGCGAGTCCCACGGGATTTTTAAAAGTTAATCCAAAAATATTTCGGTGGAGACGTTCGTCTTCTACGGTAAAATAATTCCGGAAAAGATTTGAAATAATGGGAATAGCCAAAATCGTTTTCAGTCCTGTGAGGGTGAGGTGGTGCGCCCGTTCGGGAGAAAATAAAAAAGCAAGGGGTTTAAAAAATAATTTGTACACGGCTGGAATATTTTGTGGACCGCAAAGATAACCATAATGGGCGTGTACGGGCGGATTAGAATTTGCGCCCGTACACACTCGTATAAATTTTCTATACCACTTCTTTCTCGGCTGTTAGCAATTCCAAATCACGAATCAAAAGCCGGCGACGGTCAAACGTCAATATATTACGCGTTCTTAAATCGTTGAGAACCGTGGTGACGGTTTGTCGGGAAGTAGCGGTGAGATTGGCAATTTCCTGATGAGTCATAAATTTTCTGACGAGTGTTTCGTAGCCGACCCGTTGACCTTTACTATTGGCCAGGTTCACTAAAAACTCTATGATTCTGGTACGGGAATCTTTGAAAACCAGAGACTCCAGCCGCGATTCCATTTCGAGGACCCGGCTGCCCATAATTTTCATCATAAAACCAGAAAGCATGGAGTGATTGCGCATCAATCCTTTCATCTCAGCGGTTGTGACCATACAAACGCTCGTTTCCTCCATACAGATGGCAAAATCACGGCGTTTATCTTCTCCAATCAGCGACAATTCGCCGAAGACTTCTCCCGGGCCGAGAATCGCTTTGGTAATTTCTTTACCCTCTTCACTGTTTGTACCAATCTTTACCCGACCACTATTGATGAAAAATATTTTATCTGCATCTTCTTCCTGTAGATAAATATAGGTTCCCTTTTTAAAAGCTTTAGAAGCATGAGTGTCTTCGACGTTATCCATTTTTTGGGGGCAGAGAATTCCCGTAACGTCAATGTTTTCCAGATACCAAAGATGTTGATTGTCCATTTGTATTTTTTTTTATTCTTTATCGGGCTGTAAATCGAAACGCTTCCGCAAATCCTCAACCAAGGGATTACGAGCGATCATATTCTGGTAAATTTCTTTATTTGTTGCTGGCTTCTTCTTTTTAGGGGTAATATCAGCCGCACGGGCTGCCTTTGATGGATCAATTCTGATTAATAATGCCAGTCTTTTATCACACAATTGTTCCCGTACGTAAGGCATCAAACCTGATTCGTCGAGGATCATCTGTCTGGCCATTTTTGTACCTACGGTAGCGACGACCTGATTATCTTCGATTTTCAGTTCTGCACTTCTGAGTGTATTCCGGGCCGAAGGTGATTGTACTTGTTTTACGTAAGTTATCCATGCTTCCCGCAAATTTTCGTTAGTAAGCCGCGATTCTTCTATCTCTTCGTTTTGTGCTGCCTTGTCAATGTCAGCCGCAATTTTGTCCAAAGAAAAACTAGGCGTATTATGCAAGGATGGAACGGACAACTTGTTGAAATCGTTTAGCTTACGTGCCTTTTTTTCTGGTTTCGAACCTTCTTTTTCGACCTTTGTCGGTTCGGCGACGGGTCGGGAAGCATTTGATTCTACGGGTATTGTTGCCTTAGGCTCCTTAACAACGGAGGGAACAGGTGCTGACTGAAAATTGGCCGTTTTGGTGGGGACTGCCGTGGGAACGGGGGCCGGAACGCCTTGTTTAGTCAAATCAACTGCCCGGTTGATATACGTCATTTTGATGAGTGTCATTTCGACGTGGAGTCTTTTGTTGCGTGCCATTTTGTAATGAACGTCACAATCATTGGCCAGACTCAGACCGGATAAGAGAAAAGAAGCGGGTGTATTTTTTGCTTGTTCCCCGTATTGCTTTTTCAGGCTGTCACTGACTTCCAGCAGGTCGAGGGTCGCCTCATCTTTGCAAACCAGTACGTTCCGCAGATGTTCTGCCAGACCATTAATAAAAATATCGGGATCAAAACCTTTCCGTAAAATTTCGTCAAAAGTATTGAGTACTTCTGTGATATTTTCGGTCAGCATCGCGTTGACAATTTTGAAAAAATAATCGTAGTCCAGGACGTTCAGATTTTCAATTACCCCCTGATAGGTAATTTCCTTACCGGAAAAACTGACCATCCGGTCAAAGATAGAGAGGGCATCCCGCAGGGCACCATCCGCTTTTTGGGCGATGATGTGCAGCGCATCTTTATTGCCTTTTATCTCTTCTGTTTTACAAATTTCCTGCAAATGTTTAACAATTGCGGGCACCTGAATTCGACGAAAGTCAAAAATCTGGCAACGCGATAAAATGGTTGGAATAATTTTGTGTTTTTCTGTGGTAGCTAAAATGAAAATCGCGTAAGAAGGAGGTTCTTCCAGTGTTTTCAAAAAAGCATTGAAGGCTGCCTGTGAGAGCATGTGTACCTCATCAATGATGAATACCTT
>CAKZUV010000051.1 GCA_937921555.1 uncultured Saprospiraceae bacterium | reverse complement strand
GCTGTTTAAGAATGTTCACAAAAGGTGAGGGTAAGTGCTTGATTGTCAAGACGAAGCAAATTTTGAGGTTCGTAGCCAAAGCTACGGTGCCGAAAAATTTGTGAAGTATTGGCGGTCAATGACTTAGCCGTAACCATTGTGCTTCATTTTTAAACAGCTTCGTTATCTATCAACTGATAAATAACCCATTTCAGGTATATTTTTTATAAAAAAATACTACTGTTTTACAAACAGGGTCGTCCAGGTTCGGTCTTTAACAATAAAGCTAATGTGGTAAACTCCATTGGTATAGGTTGAAACATTAATTTCCTGATTTGAAATGTTATTGAACGAACTTACCAATTGTCCCAGATTATTATGAATTAACACCTGATCGATGTTCAGATCGGATTTTACAAATAAATGGTCCGTTACCGGATTGGGCATCATTTGAATATCGTTGGCCAAGGTTGGATCATTGGTATTAACCAGATCAATAATATCTTCCATGTATCTTGGCAGAAACTGGTATCCTTCGCTGAAAGGTGCATCCGTATCAAACTGTCCTCCAATTCCGATGGCGTCAAAATTAGATGGCAAAGTAGTGCCGAATAATTCGGTATCAGCATCAATGCGCATAACGAATTCGTCGGTGCCATTGGTGACCGTATAGTTATCACCCGTTGTACCCGGATCCACACTGACGATCGTCAAATCATTGATTCGGATCAGTTTGGATTCTTCGTCTTCTCCCAGATTGGTGGTAAATTCGGGTGCGAATAAATCATTATTTGCTGATAATAAAAATACCGAGTCTGCCACGATTTGTTGTAGCCCGAAAAATTGTCCGATGGTTCCGATGACGGACACCTCGTCTCCTTCGTTTACATCATAATCATAATCGGTATCTCCACTGAAAACGGCAATTCCGTCGTCATTATCATTTTTGTCAACAATCGTAAACAACAGACCTCCGGGACTCAAATTAACTCCGTAAACCACTCCGCGTAATTCACAAGTAGTATTGATAGAGTCCACCACTCCTTCGCCATCAACGGTCGTGACATCCTGAATTTCCAGTAATGGATAAAAATCCGGATCGATTCCGTCATTGTCCACAATCGTGATCACCAGATTACCAACCGAAGCAATCACTGCTCCGTCCGCATCGCTCAGATTCAGAATAATGGTTTCAGAACCTTCTACGATAATATCATCTAATAAAGAGATACTGAATACTCCGTCGCTCACTCCGCCAGCGCCATCGCTTCCGAAAGTAACCAACGAGCTATTCAGCACATAATCGGTACCATCAATTGCCGTTCCACCGACAATATTTAAAGTCACCGAAGCGGTATCCATATCACCAACATTGGCCATAGATAATCTGAACGTAGCCATAATATCTCCTTCATTGACATCTTCCAGTCCATTTTCAAAAAAGATATACGGCGTGGTAGAACAAGCATCGTTCGCAGCTCCGGGAGTCGCGTAAATGAAATTGCCACTGCCACCAGAAATAACATTCGTATTGGTAGTAGAAAAACCCCAGGACTCCGGCTGACTGTTATCCGCCTCCAGATCACAAAGAATCAGCGAAGGCCCTTCGCCGTCGGCAATTTCCGGCCAGCCACCCGCATCGTTGTATACCACCATATCGACCAGTTCGCCATCGGCATCCAGCAGCGTAATATCTTCTCCAGCATCGCTCAGTCCGCCACCTGTCCAAGAAAGGACATTGGTTCCAAAAGTCGCATTAAAGGCAGAAGCGTCTTCCGACAGCACCAGATACTCTCCCGGCTGAATGGTCACAGCGGGAAAAGTAAAGTCAAAACCCATAGAGAAAGTATAGCCTTCGAGGTTAACGGCTGCATCTCCGATATTGGTTATTTCAATAAAATCAAAATTATTATCTGCTCCGGGAATGTTATACATAATTTCGGAAATAACAATATCATTGGCAGGAACCGGAAGCACTGTAACTGTTCCGACCATTCCCAGTCCAACGTGTGGATCACACTGGTAATCGTAAAAACCTACTTCCGTAAAAGTATAGCTATAAGTCCAGGCAGCATTTGAAGGAGCACCGTTGCCAAAGCCTTCCGGATTATTGGGATAGGTGTCCAGCGTACCGTTGACATTATGGAAACCACCTACATTATTCCAGCCTACCGTTTGTCCGGCAAAAATGGTAATATCTGCAGGTGTAAATACATTACTGGAAACTTCTACCATCACATCTACAGCGGGACACACCGCTGTGTTGGCCGCTCCGGGCGTACCGAGTACTTCTATTCCTTCGAAGATTGTTCCGGTCGGGTTCGTGGCATCAAACCAGTTGGCCGCACTATTATTTTCCTGGTCGGGGCTGCATAATTCCAGAGATGGACCGTTTCCATCGGCACCGGAAGGCCAGGGAAGACTATCATCGTAATCGACCAGATCTATGACGACTCCGGAAGCATCTACCAGTTCGATGTCTTCGCCACCGTTGGATAATCCGCCGGATTCCCACTGAATGGCGGTCACACCGAAAGCATCCATCATGGCCTGCGCATCTCCCGCTACGAGCAGGTAACTATTTGCCGCAATGGAAGTTCCCGCAGCAAAAGTAAGATCAATACCTTGTGTAAAATTCCAGCCGGAGAGATCCACCGTAGCACCACTATTGTTAAATAGTTCGATGTATTCCGTAGAATCCTGACCACCGTCGGGAGAATTGTACATAATTTCGTTGATGACGATCTGAGCCTGAATGCTCCCAAAGAGAACCGTCATTAAGAAGAGGGTTGTAAACAGTCTTTTCATGTTATTTTTTTTATACCGAACAGTTTAGAAAGATGGTTCATAAAATAATGACCAATAGTTGTATGCGAAAATAACGGAATTAGTTGGAATACGAATAGCAACGAATAGCCATATATTCATTTTTTGGCAGTTGGCTGATTGGTGGTTTGGCTGGCCTTATTTACCGTTTATTATCCCCGGATTAAAAGTGACCCGGCCATTTACAAATCAAAAGAAAAAAAATCCTCCAAAAAAAATGGTAAACCCGGTGATTTTCAAAAAAAAGTAACGTCAGTTTGACCGTTAACCAAACATTCAGCGGAATACAATTTTGTTAGTAAGTTGGGGAAAACGTAACGTTAAATTAACCTTCCTTTTTCAGACTAATCAATATCTTTGCAGCCGAATCTTATGTTGAAGCTGTTTAAAGTTCATGCAAAATGACTGCAGATAAGTCATTGATTGCCAATACTTCACAAATTTATCGGCACCGTAGCTTTGGCTACGAACCTCAAAATTTGTTTTATCTTGACAATCAAGCACTTATCTTCGTCTTCTTTGAAAAACTTTGAACAGCTTCATTACAAAAGAATAATTCTTTTTTTAAACCAAATCTTCAACTATGATTAAACTTTCTAACAAATGCTTGTTAAGCTGTCTGCTGCTCCTCTTTCTGAGTAGTGGTATTTTTGCACAGGGCTCCACCACCGGAAACCTGAACGGAAAAATTCTGGACGTTAACAAAGAAGAAATTATCGGCGCCAACGTGGTCGCTATTCACGTACCAACCGGAACACGCTACGGAACGGTAACGGGAGTGGATGGCAGCTATTTCATCCCCAACATGCGGGTAGGCGGACCTTACACAGTAACGGTGACTTATATTGGTTACCAGGAACAAAGCCAGGACAACATTTACCTCAAACTGGGACAAACCAACCGAAGGAATTTTACTATTTCCGAATCCAGTACCACCCTGGAAGCAGTCACCATCACCGGTTCCAGAATCAGTGCTACCGACAAAACCGGAGCAGAAACGACTATTTCCGAAGACATGATCGCGACCCTGCCAACGGTAAGCCGGGCCATCGGTGACTTTGCCCGTTTGACGCCACAGGCGACCGTACGGGAAGGCAACGACGGATTTTCCATCTCACTAGGAGGTGTAAACAACCGGTACAATGCGATCTATATTGACGGTGCGGTTAACAACGACGTATTTGGTCTGGCCGGATCAGGTACCAACGGTGGACAAACAGGGGTTTCTCCTTTATCTATCGACGCGATCGAAGAATTCCAGATCTCCCTGGCACCGTTTGATGTAACGGTAGGTGGTTTTGCGGGTGGTGCGATCAACGCAATTACGCGCTCCGGTACCAACGAATTTGAAGGAAGTGCTTACTATTTATACCGCAACCAGAATCTGGCGGGAAGAACGCCGGTAGATGACGACGAATTTAACCGTAGAAAACTTAATAACTTCTCGGGTGAAACGTATGGTTTCCGTCTGGGCGGACCCATCATCAAAAATAAATTGTTCTTTTTTGTCAACGCAGAAATTCAAAGAGACCAGACACCGCAACCGTACGATTTTGCCACTTATCAGGGAAATGCCAACCGCGATTCTTTGAATAACCTGGAAGCAAAACTAGCTACTTTCGGATACGACCCTGGAACTTTTGAAGACAATGAATCTTTTTTGAATAGTGAAAAACTTACCGCGAAATTTGATTATAATATCAACGATGTACATAAACTGAGTTTAAAACATTCTTATGTTCATGCTGAAAACCTGGAAGGAGTACAGTCCGGAATCCGGAATATCAACTACCTGAATTCTTCCGAATTTTTTAATTCTACCACCAATACAACTTCACTGGAAGTTAACTCAATTTTTTCCAACCGGCTTTCCAATAGTTTGATTTTGGGTTATACCAAAGTAGTAGATGACCGTGATCCTTTCGGTGATCCATTTCCTTACGTGAGCATTGACGATGGTGCGGGTGAAATTGTTTTTGGTTCTGAACGTTTTTCAACAGCTAACTTATTGAATCAGACAACGTTTACCCTGACTAACAACTTGTCGTTGTACCGGGGCAAGCATAATATTACCATTGGTACGCACAATGAGTTTTATAAAATGGAAAACCTTTTTATCGCCTTTAACTTCGGGGAATACCAGTATAACAGCCTGGATGATTTTCTGAATGACCGGCCGGTAGATTTTTTCCAGCGTTCGTACTCATTGAGAGATAATATTAGCGGAGATGATTCTCAGGCAATTGCGGCCTTCAACGGAGCACAAGTAGGTGCCTATATTCAGGATGAAATCCAGGTCGATGACCGCTTACGGGTAACGATTGGTTTACGGGCAGATGTTCCAATCTTTGGAGATACTCCCGAGAACCGTTCTTTCAATACCGAAACTATTCCATTGATCGAAGCGGAAGGATACGATTTACGGGGGGCACAAATTGGACAATTTATCAAGCCACAACTTATGTTTTCTCCACGTCTTGGATTTAACTACGACCTTAGTGGTGATCAGAAAACCGTATTACGCGGTGGTATCGGAATCTTTACTTCCCGTGTTCCTTTGGTCTGGCCCGGAGGAGCTTACAATAATTTTGGTTTAAATGTAGGATATGTTAATTCTTTCACACCTGGTTTTGGTGGTACCTTCGAGCCGGACATCAACCAGCAATTTCCCGGAGATATTGATGTAAACAACGTAGAGCCTACCGGATCTATTGATTTGTTTGCCGAAGATTTTAAAGTACCACAAGTACTGAAATTCAATGCTGCCCTGGACCATACGCTACCCGGCGGCATTGTTGCCAATTTTGATTTATTATACAACAGAACCATCCGAAACGTAGCTTACCAGAATGTTAACTTAAAGCAATCCGTTGAAAACTTAACGGGTACCGGTGATGATCGTCCGTACTTTGACCGGAGAGATGAAATTGATCCTTCTTACGGAAGAATCGTATTGGGATACAACACCAACGAAGGGTATTCTTACAACGCCACCGCTTCTTTGAGCAAGCGATTTGGAAACGGATTATTTGCCAGTGTAGCCTATTCTTACGGAGATGCTTACGCGGTATTTGATGGTACTTCTTCGCAAAACTCTTCTCAGTGGAGAGGATTGAACGCAGTAGGTGGCCGTAACTTTAACCAGCCACTGACCCGATCCAGTTTCTCGCAGGGACACCGGGTAATTGGTACCTTCTCTAAAAAATTCTTCTGGAATCCGGGTAAAAATGTGGGAACCACCATTACCTTATTCTACGAAGGTGTAAGCGGTCTTCCTTATTCTTACATTTACGACGACAACGGAAATCTGAATAACGAAGATTCCCGTGAGCGTAACCTGATTTATGTTCCTGAGAATGCCAGCGATATCAACCTGGTAGATTTGCCAAACGCAACGGCAGCAGAACAGTGGGAAGCATTGAACAAATTTATCGAAGAGGACGATCACTTATCTGAGCGTCGTGGTCGTTACGCACAGCGTAATGCTTCCCGTGCACCATTCAGCAGTGTCATGGATTTAAAAATTATTCAGGACTTCATTCTCACCGTTGGCGGTAAGGACCAGACCTTCCAGTTATCACTGGATGTTTTCAACTTCACCAACCTGCTCAACGCGAACTGGGGACGTCGTTACTTCGTACCACAAAATTTCCAGTTACTGGATTTTGAAGGGTTCCAGGACAATTCTCTGACGCCTGAATTCACCTTCCCCGGCGTACAGAACAATGATCCATCCAGTGGTAATATCGATGACAGTGGAGTTCAAAGTTCCCGCTGGCAGATGCAGATTGGTTTGAGATATATTTTTAACTAGCGGGCTGACTGAGCTGACTATTGGCTCTCTTACAGCGCGTTTGTAGCAATTTATATTTTTATTCGCGGTAATAACTATGATGCCGCAGGAGGAAAGAGTTGCAATGCACCTGGGTGTGTTGCGGCTCTTTTTT
>CAKZUV010000050.1 GCA_937921555.1 uncultured Saprospiraceae bacterium | reverse complement strand
GCGGTAAAAAATAGAATTGGTACAGAATAGGATGTTTCCTCCCCCGTTGGTGACAAATTGCTTATTTTTGAATTTCATTAATATATTAAAAAAAAACAAGCAATGAGCGAAGGGGACAAATTGCCAACACCCATGTTGAGTTCTATTCATCTGCCGGTGGCGGTTTCGTGGCAGGAAATTCAAAAGCGGGCCAGCGCAGCGGCGGTCGGTAAAGTGATTGAAAAATCACCCGTGCGGATTACGATTCAGGACGTGGTGATCTGGGAAGAATTTAGGTTGATAAAAGTGCAGGTAAAAACACAGGGTTCTTACGATGGAATTATCCGGCTGACGACCCGTCCGGTATTTGACAAAGAAAAAAACAAATTCGTATTTAACGATTTAAAACTGGACATGGAAGCGGAGACTTTTCTACAAAAAGGAGCCGTTTTTTTACTGCGTGGGGTGATCGAAAGTCAACTGGAAAAAATCCTGGATCGCTCTCTGGATGAGCCTATCCGGGAGTTTACGGCAAAGGCCAACGAGCAGTTAAAGTCTTTTAAACCAATGCCAAACGTAGATCTGGACGGAGAATTACGGGAATTTAAACTAATTGATTTCGGGTATGATGACAAGGGCGTGATGCTGTCTATGGCCGCGGAAGGGATGCTGGCGGTACGGGTTTCGTGAGTTAGATGCAGGTTTTTACAATCTCCAAATCCGCCTCAATCCGCC
Organism: uncultured Saprospiraceae bacterium; assembly: GCA_937921555.1. GTDB lineage: Bacteria > Bacteroidota > Bacteroidia > Chitinophagales > Saprospiraceae > JALZUU01. The sequence continues at coordinate 16,097 of CAKZUV010000050.1, read as the reverse complement.
CTTAATCCGTAGTCAGGATTGGAGACAAAACCCGTTTGCCGAACCTCAAATACGTTTTCAGTTTTTCCTTCCGGAAATAAAATTCGACCAACAACAGATTTAACATCCAGCTTTCCCAGGCAACAAACAGGTATTGGTGCTCAGGGGACATTCCACCAAATTCATTTAAAATTAACTGACTTGCCCGCAGCGTTATCGCGGAAAAAGCGAGCGCATAACTTCGGATCATCCAACGCCGGTGTGCGACAAAATTTTTCGTCATCGCCGTTTCTAATCCCCGCCAGGTAAAGTACCACCACAGCGGAGTCGCCAGCAAAAAACTTAGCTGAACCAGCCAGCCACCGTTGGCGTAAAAAGCCAACACCATTCCCGAAGGTGCGCTCAGTAAAAGCACCAGACCAACGTATGCTTTTCCAAGTATCCGGTGTAGTTTTGAGAATCGTTGTTGTATGCGTTTCGAAAATAAAAAAGCCCCAAATAACAAGACCGGCAAACTGGAAAAAATATGCAGATAAAAAGCAGCCCGGTAATACCAAAGATGGATTACCTGCTGCTTGGTTTGTAAAAAATCAATGTCCAGTTCCCAGGAAAAATAGGGATAAATAATCCGGGCCATTAAAGCGGAAGCAATAAGCGGCAGGATGGTTTTCAGGAACTTTTTCATAATCATCAATTTAGACAAGTTCTTACGGACGACTGGTAAAATATGCTTGTTTCACTTCCTTAATTCCTTGCTGGTTTGACACTTCGTAAGTTAATTGTTTTTGTTTTTTAAATCCCAATAATTTATTCTCTGAAATCGCAACTGAACTCAATTCTTTTTCCCAGTGATTGGCATACAGAACGACTTCAATTTTTCCGGAAGGAAGAATAGTAAACAATTGCGTATGCTGTAGTTCTGTAAAACCAATCAATTGATAATTATTGTAGGTGTACTGCTTTTTAGTGTTTCCCAATAGGTTTCCTTTTAGGTCGTAATACGCAATAAAATAGTTTTTCATAATCGGATCACTAAACGGTAAACTACGGCTGTAAACAACAGCGACGGTTTTGTCGTCCGGAAAAAACCGGGCCACCGGCCGTAAAATCGGTCTCCCTAATCTACTGAATCGCCCTGTCTGATTCAACGGCAAAAACGATTCGGCAATGTCATAAAATATCCGGTCTTTCTTTGACTCAGAAAGTTTACTGGATAGTCCGCCGGAGTTGCTTTTATTATACGGCAGATCTTCAAAATCCAGCGAATAAGGCAGCGATACTTTTTCAAAATAGCTAAGATAATTCAGGAACTTTTTTTGTTGATCGCCGTCCTTTCCCACTGCTTCTTTATTGACAAAACTACTTCCCAGAAAAAATAATATTCCTAAAAACAAAAGTGATTTATACATGTTTGATTTTTTTTTAAAATTAGAAAATCTTACTCTTTTGACTTGGTAAATCCACGGTCTTTGGCAATCTTATCAATAGACTGAATGATCGATCCTTCCAGACTGTTGGCATTTGCTTTTTCTTTACTGGCATTCTTGATATAATCAGTACGCAGTTTAGTTTGTTCGTTGATTTCTTTTTTTATTCGTTCCCGGTCGTTGGTAATTTGCTGAATTTTTGCTTCGATTTCGGCCACCGAATTGTTCTGTAAATCCGTGGGAAGGTTTTCTTTCTCTTCCACAATTTTTTTGTCCTTCTGATAAGCATCTACCAGATCCCAGGATTCCGCTTTGTACTTTTTGGAAGCCTTGAATTTGGAACGTTCGGCCATGTTGGAAGCGCTGTAACTTCCGGCGTTGCTGTCCTGTAATTCTTGCTGCTGCTTCTTTCTGACTCCTCCACTTCCATAGGGAACGTAAGTATTGTTAAGTTGCTGGTTCAGATGGTTAATTTGCTGGTCGTAAGGGGTCTGAATGTAAACCGTTTTCTCATTGTGATCAATATGAAAATAAGAACCCTTTCCCGCCAGCGCACCCTTTTCCCAGTCCAGTTGTCTTCCCTGATTGCGATCTCCACAGAATATCGTGTTGACTACAATGCTTTTTTCGACGGCCTCTCCGCAACTCTGGGCGTAAGAAATCTTGCCCTGATTAAAAGACTCGTTGCCGGCAATATAGATCACTTTCAGATGATCATTTCCGGGTCTCCATTCCAGTTCTTTCAGCGAATTTCCGATGACCTCTCCGGCGTATTCGTTCGATCCGCTCGTGCCCAGTTCAAATAATTTCTGGGAAAGTAAATCCATATCGGTGGTAAAATCCAGCAATTTTAAAATCTGATGCTTCTCCCCGCCCATGTTCGTACTTCCATAAACATACAAGGCCATTTCCAGGTCTGGTTCTCCGTCCGGCTTTTCTAAAACGGCCAGTTCATTTAGTATCTTCCAGAGCTGGGACTTTGCCTGCTCAATCAATCCGCTCATAGAGCCACTGACGTCCAACAATAAAGCTACCTGAACCGCAGAATTACTATTTTTTACTGGAGTTTCCGGGAGTGTGTTTTCAGGTACGACGGGAACAGGCGTAGCTGTGAACCGGTAAGGACTGAATAAATTCCAGGCGTGTGCCAGGGACAGGTAGCTGGCCGTCAGCGTAATGGCTACGAGGGCAATAATTGTTTGCTTTTTCATGTTGGAATATTTTTTAGATTGAGAAATAATGTGATTGTAAATAATTTAGGTTACTTTTTTTTTGACTAGTGTTGAGAGACATTTATCATTACATTGAAAGTACTATTAGGTAACTACACTTTTCTGTTCCTTTTCTTCAATAGCTAATCCATCTCAAGATTTAAACCGCTTCTAAAATTGATTCTATTTTCCGTAAGGAGAAAAAATGAAAATCTGTCAGGAACTAAATAATGACAAACCTTCCCGGATGCTGACCACAAGTTCAGGCAAAAAAAAAGTTTAAAAAACTTATAATTGGCGGATGTTCCGTTTGACTGGGTGAATGGTCCCGGTGGATTGGTAAAAGGGAAAACAGACTGTACGGCCCGAAAACAAGGCGCGCATCCTACCAAAATCCTTTGTATATTTATGCCGGTATGAAGTATATTATTTTCATTTTGACGTTTATTTTATTGGGATTTGCCACGGAAGCCTCTGGGCAAAAGAAGATGAGCAAATCCAGTAAACGGTCTGAATCCCAACCGGCACAATTACTGGAGCGGGCCAGAAAATTGAAAGATAAATCTCCCAACGAAGCTATTGCATTGCTGGAGCAGGTTATTTTTCAAAAAACAAAAAAACCGGATTACCAGAATCAGGGAGCTGCTTATCTTTTACTGGGCGATATTTATCAGTCCATCGATCAGCCGGATTTAGCCTTGAAACGATATCTGGATGCGGAAAAAATTTATTTAAAAGAAAAGGGAGGAACCGTTCCGGCGGTGGTCTTTCAACGCCAGGCGACTTTATTTTTAGCAAACAATAATACGGTCAGGGCCGAATCGCTTTTTAATATTTGTATTGAAAAAAGTCAGGAGCAAACGCTGACCATTTCATGCCAGGAAGGACTCGCAGCGGTTGCTTTCGCAAAAGGACAAAATCAGGAAAGTCTTGAACAACTGGACTACGTACAGCAAAACTACCCGCTGGATAGTACTTCGGTTGCCAGAGTGGAAGCACTGCGTTCACAAAATTATTCCAAACAAAGAAAACCAGCAGAAGCGCAGGAGTCTTATTATAATTCTATTAAAAACTTACCCGAACAGGAACAGTCGTCCAATACCCTTTCCGAGGTCAAAAAAGCCAAAACAGAATTATTGGATAACAATAATGTTACGCCTGCCCTGGAACTGGAAATTAAAGAAAAGGCGGCGGATATTTCGAGTCAGAATAAAGAACTTTCAGATTTGGCCATCGCCGAAAATCTGGAAATTTCGGATACCTATTTAAGTAATAATGAAATTGAAAAAGCGGCCGATTTTGTCAATAAATCGAAAGCGGTTATTGGCGACAAAACGCCGCCATCCGCCAAAGCGGAAGTCTTTAAAAAGTCTTTTGAAATTAACCGTACCAGAGGAGCGATGGACGCGGCGTTGCAGGATCTGGATCAATATATCAGTTCGAAGGAAGATGATATTCTGGAACTTGAAAAGACCTTACAGGAGAAAATTGAAATTGTCAAAAGACAGCAAAATATTGACCTGGCACTGAAGGATCAGGACATTGAACAAAAAGATGATGCCCTGCTCGCTTCGCAATTGCGGGGACAAAAGATGCTGAGTGGTTTTCTGGGTGTTTTATTACTTGGTGCGTTGGTATTTTTTTATTTTTTAAATAAAAGTGTCAAAGCAAAACGCCGGGCCAATCAGCTATTGCTTTTAAAATCATTGCGGACTCAGATGAATCCACATTTTATTTTTAATGCGCTGAATTCAGTTAATAATTTTATTGCTAAAAATGATGAAAAAGCCGCAAATAAATTTCTATCTGACTTTTCCAAATTAATGCGAAAAGTACTCGACTATTCACAAAAAGATTTTATCCAGCTAGAGGAAGAAATAGAACTGAATCAGTTGTATCTGAAACTGGAACACTTCCGGTTTCGCGACAAATTTGATTATCAATTTGAAAATAAACTGGACGACCTGGATCTTGAAATTCCGCCCATGCTCATTCAACCTTTTATCGAAAATGCAGTCTGGCACGGACTCCGCTACAAGGAAGGACACGGAAACCTCTCCGTCGAATTGACCAACACTCAAACCCATTTGCTGGTAAAAGTAGCAGATGACGGAATTGGCCGAAAAAAATCGCTGGAGTTAAAAACAAAAAATCAAAAGAAATATAAAAGTACCGGTCTGGCAAATATTTCCCGGCGCATCGCACTCATCAACGAATTGTACCATAAAGGCTACGAAATAAAGGTCACCGACGGACAACCTGCCGCCGATGAAACGGGAACCATTGTCACCATAAAAATCCCTTTATAAACATGAAAAAAATAGACGCCTTAATTGTAGACGACGAGCAGGACAGCCGGGAAACCCTACGTAGTTACCTGACCAAATACTGCCCTGAGGTGCATATTTTAGAAGAGTCCGCCAATATTCAGCAGGCGCGTACCGCCATCCTTAAACACGAACCACAGCTGGTTTTTCTGGACGTGGAAATGCCCCACGGTAATGCTTTTGACCTGCTGGAACAGTGGGAAACGGTTCCTTTTGAAACCATCTTTGTGACCGCTTTCAGCAAATATGCCATTCAGGCTTTTAATTTGAGTGCCGCCCATTACCTGCTCAAACCACTGGAGATTGAAGCCCTCGAAAAAGCGGTCGCCGGAGCCAGAGAACGAATTGAAAAAAGTAAAATGGTGAATACCGCGCAGGTTTTAATGGAAAATATCCGGACGACGGGTGGCCAAAACCGGAAGCTGGTTCTCCCGCTGATGGAAGGGTTTGATATTGTCCGGGCCAACGAAATTCTATATTGTGAAGCGAATGATAATTTTACCTGCTTCTTTTTTAAAAATGGAAACCGCTCCATGATTTGCCGGAGCCTGAAATTCTACGATCAGGTCCTCGAACCGCTGGGATTTTGCCGGATTCATCGCTCCTTTGTAGTCAATCTTGATACCGTAGTACGCTACAATAAAGGGAAAGGAGGCTCCGTAATTCTCGAAAACGGAAAAGAATTATTGGTTGCCAACAGCCGCAAGGAAGAGCTCGTAGAAAAACTAACCAATCTGTAACATTTCATCCCTTAAACAACTTATCTGGGTGTGACCAATTTAGTAATTCTGAGTCTTAATACCGTAATTAAGTTCAAATTAATAATCCATCCCGAATAATTACTACTACTCATACAATACTACAGCATTTTCTTTCATTTTTATGACTTTAAAAAATGAACAATATAGCCAGTTTTGGCCTTATAATGTAAAAATAACATCGTCGTTATTTGATTATAAGAAATTAAGAACCACCGGTAGAAAACCTTAACCAATTTTTTACCGAAAGAATGTTTTCATTTGGTTTTTTGGGTGCAGAGGGTCGTTCTCAGGAACGCTCTCTGCCTTTTTTTATCCCCTCTATTTAAATGATCTCCAACCCCGGTAATTGTTTTCTTCCAAAACTTTATACATTTGTGGTATGGCAATAGAAACCTCAAATAACACCCTACAGCAAAAAGTGACCGAACTGGTTGATGCCGGAAAAAAAGATCAACTGTCGGAACTGATAGAAACACTATCTTGCAAAGAAGTAACCCATCTGATTGTCCACCTTAATCAGGAGGAACAAACGAGCCTTTTCAAACTCCTTTCTCCGGAACAAGCCGCTGAAATCCTCGAAGAAATTCCTGATCTACAGGCCGTTTACATCATTGAATACCTGAAAACCAAAGAGGCCGCCGCCATCCTCGACGAAATGGAAAGTGACGACCAGGCCGACCTGATTATGGAACTGGATAATGACGAGGCCGAGGCCATTCTCCAGGAAATGCTGCCGGAAGAAGCTGCTTCTGTCCGGCGATTGCTGGCCTACGAATCGGATTGCGCAGGAGGAATGATGTGCACCGAATACTTTGCGTTTTACGAAGACCAGACTATCCGGTCTGTAACCGAAGACTTGCGAGACAATTCCGCGAAATACGCTGCCTACAAACTCAAATATATCTTTGTAATTTCCAGGTCCGGTGTCCTCAAAGGTGTATTACAAATGCAGGATCTGCTACTGGCAGGAATGGATCGGAAGTTATCGGATATTCTTGTAAAAGAGATTTCTTACGTTGATCACCATATTACGCTCGATGAATTAATTGACTTTTTCGACACCAATGATTGGTTTGGTGTCCCGGTTGTAGACGAGGAACGAAAACTGGTAGGAGTCGTACTCCGAAGTGATATCCGCGAAGCACAAGCAACCCGGCAGACAGTGGAACATCTCGAAAGTCAGGGGATTATCGGTGGAGAGGAACTTCGGACAATGCCGGTGCTACTCAGAGCAAAACGACGGCTTTCCTGGTTGTCCGTCAACATTTTATTAAATATCGTCGCCGCCAGTGTCATTGCCATCAATCAGGATACCCTGAGTTCCGTGATTGCGCTCGCCGTATTTCTACCGATCATATCCGACATGAGCGGCTGTTCGGGAAACCAGGCCGTAGCGGTAAGTATGCGCGAATTATCGATTGGAGCCGTCTATCCGGGAGAAGTATTACGGGTGTTGCGGCAGGAGCTTGCCGTAGGCCTGATCAACGGAATCGTCTTAGGATTATTGATAGGAATGGCGGCTTTTCTGTGGAAAGGAAATTTTTATCTTGGGCTGGTAGTCGGAGCAGCGTTGACTTTAAATACCCTGCTCGCGGTATGTCTGGGAGGAACCGTACCCTTGATTTTAAAAGGATTGAACGTTGATCCTGCATTAGCTTCGGGGCCGATTCTTACGACCATCACAGACATGATGGGCTTTTTTCTGACGCTCACTTTTGCATCCATGGCACTGAGTCATCTGGGCGGTTTGTAAGGTTAGCTTAGGAACTTTTCAGTTAAGTGTGTCATTTTTGCCGCCCACACCTCGGTCCTAAAGGAAGCCAAGCCCGCTGACACACTTTTATGGAACAGTCTCTCAGCTTACGGTATTTTAATAAGAAATTATGAAAAAAAAACCACGAAAAAAGACAGGATTACCGCCTGGTTCAATAGTATTTACCGGAAAGCGTAAAATTGATCAGGTACACATCAACTATCTGGAGTTTAACGAAGAAAAATTTGCCGAGGTAAGTCCCGAAAATCAATCCATCAAATCATTTCACCGACCCGTTGACGGTCTCGTCCAATGGTATGATATCCGGGGATTGCACGATGTGGAAATAATCAGCAGAATCGGAAACACGTTTGAATTGCATCCCCTGATTTTGGAGGACATCGTAGATACCCAGCAACGTCCCAAATACGAGGAATATGACGATGGAATCGTAGTTGTTATAAAAGCATTGTCTTTTGATCCTGCGACGGTTTCCGTAAAAACCGAACAGGTGAGTTTCTACTTAGGCCCTGGATTTTTATTATCTTTTCAGGAAGCTGAGACGGATTTATTTCAACAAATCAGGGATCGGATACGCACGAGTAAAGGACGGATCAGAAAGAAGAATACCGACTATCTGGTTTACGCATTACTGGATTCGGTGATGGACAATTATTATGTAATTCTGGATGAAATTGAAGCAGTGATCGAAAAACTGGAGGCCAATATTCTTACCAATCCGGGAAAAACCATCAAAGGTGAAATTCACCAGTTAAAACAAGAGATGCTCATTGTTCGTAAGACTATTGCTCCCATGAGGGAAGCGATTTCCCGCTTTTCAAAAACAGAACACGAATTAATCTCCGACAACACAAAAGTATTCCTAAGGGATTTATATGACCACAACGTACAATTACTGGACACCGCCGAAACCTACCGGGACATGCTCAACAGCTTGCAGGATCTTTATCTTTCAGAAATAAGTTTTAAGATGAATGAAGTCATGCAAATGTTAACGCTCATTACGTCTATTTTTGTTCCTCTTTCATTTCTCGCTGGACTGTACGGGATGAACTTCCAATATATCCCGGAGCTTCAATTCCGGTACGGCTATTTTATCCTGCTTGGTGTTATGGTTTTAATCGGAGGCTCAATGTTGTATTTTTTTAAGAAAGAAAAATGGTTCTGAAACAATTAAAAATTTAAATTTTTAAAAAAAAATTTAAAAACCTTTTGTAAATTAAGTAAATAGACTTAGTTTTACGTACTTTATCGTACTTAGTATTTCGGTGGGAAAGAAAACTGCGATAATTGATCTGAAGATTGGAAACAAGTTCTTCCCTATCTAACCGGGCAGGTCTCCGGAATAGACAATGCTGAAAATTTTATGGATACCCTTCCTTTTTTATATTGTCTGCTTACTTTAACTGATCAGTAAACACGTTACCCGATTTTAATATCAGGTAATCTTAGGAATGGACAATTGAAAAATTTGTCTCAATTTGACCGGGGTAAAAACCAAGGTTGGACATGGCGGAGCCGTAGTTGGAAACGGCTTTAAAATGGGGGGAAGTATTCGGTACTTCGCGGAGGGTGGGAAAGCCCGCCCTGCGGGCTTTTTATGTAATTTCGTTGTTATAAATAGCTATTAATAATGACGCTAACACTATCAGATACCTTACCCCTGACCTGACTAAAAGCCCCATTTTGCTATTTGCTTTTGGCCATTGGCTATTTGCGCTCTTTCATTGCGATTAAAGGAAACAAATAGCCAGAACGAAACGGCAAGAAGCATCTTTCAGAAACTTTTTTATAATACCACTTTCCCGAATTTCAATCCCAACCTCCCGCTAATGCATCCGGTCTCCCCGCAGCGTCATTTCTTCCAGAATTTCCGCCTCCTTATCCAGGTATTCCTGCCAGCGTTTTTTCACTCGTTCTTCACCACCATACCGCTTCGCTAAATCGATAAACATCCGGTAATGCCCCGCTTCGGACACCATAAACTTATGGTAAAATTCTTTTAAATCATCATCTCCGATGTGCAGAGAAAGCAGTCGAAACCGTTCACAACTTCGTGCCTCAATCAGCGCAAAAACCAGTAATTTCTCAACCAGACGATCCTCCCAGCTTCCATCCTTTTTTTGAAATTTTCGTAGCGCATTCACATATTCGTCCTTGCGTTGCTGACCGAGCGTAAGGTTGCGTTTATCCAGTTCGGCGAGTACCAGCCGGAAGTGTCCCCACTCCTCGGTAACGATCGGCGCAATCTCCCGTACCATATCTATCTTTTCCGGATACTGCTGAATCAGGCTGATGCAGGAAGTTGCCGCTTTTTGTTCACAATAGGCGTGGTCCGTCAATATCTCGGCCAAGTCCATCTCGGCCAGATTGACCCATCGCGGGTCCGTTGGTAATTTTAATCCTAACATGTACTATTTATTTTTTTCGAGACAATCAAGCTGATCAATCAAAAAATCAAGGTTATATACTTCGTAATCTTCGTATCCCGTTCCCCAGACAATGCGGGCTTTATCGACCTCACTCTTGCGCAACGACTTTACGTTATCAGAATTGATCATGTACTGAGCACGGTACTCTACCCTCTTTTCAACCTTATCCAGCGTACCGGTCGAGGTTTTGGTATTAAAAAGTTTGACATTATTTCCGTTGATCAGTTTGAGGGTAAGAATACTTCCTTTTTCCAACACCCCAAATTCACGTTGGGCCATTTCGGATAGAATGATGATATTTAAATTCAGATAATAAGCACCTCCGTTCCCGCTTGCTCCGGAAATATAGCCTTCGACGGTGATATGATTTTTTTCTTTAAAAAATGGTTTCAGACGATCTGTTGTATGTGTGAAAAATGTCTGTTTGGGCATTTCCCAGCGGCGCTTGCCCGTAAATTCATCCACACCATCATACGCAAGTTCACACGGAGGCATCGGTGGATTCTCCACTACATCCTGATTAGCCACCAGAACTGCATTCCCCTGTTTACGGTCTCTTTTTTTATTTTTACGCGGCTCTTTTGGCGTTTTACCCGATTCGGTGAGGTCCGCAGTCCATTCGTTCTCCGCTGTCTGCTGGGTCTTTTGCAGATTGGCCATCGCCTTATCCCGTTTAGACTTTTTCATATCAATCATCTCCTCCATTTTTTGCAAAAACGCTTCTGACTCTTCGTGGGTTGCTGCGGCGTTATTCAGCACCGCCTGTTGATTTTTATATTGCTTGTCCAGTTCATCCAGCTCCTTAACGGAAATATCCGTATTAGAATACGCAGCAGAAAGTTGTTTACGCATCTCGGTTAGTGTCTGACCAGCCTGAATTTTCAGATTTCTGGTACGCAGCTCCTCCATGGCTGCCCAGTCCGCCCGCTGAATTGCCTCCACTCTGGCCATTTGCTCTTCCTCGTCAGAATACTTTGTTTTTTGTTTTTTAGAATCACCTTTGACGTTTTTCTTTTTTCCTTTTTCAGCCTGCTTCCGTGCTTTTTTTTCTTTCTTCTTATTTTTTCTATCCATCTTTCGGGAAGATTCGCTGATGGCCTCCTTTTCTTCCTCGTCCAAACCGTCAAAATAAGCCCAGGAACCGTCTGAGTAAACGACGATTTTTTCGCCATCCTGGTTGGTAGTCAATACCTGTGCTTCAACAAAAGTGGAACAGCACAAGAGGAACAAGATCCCTATAAGCGGTAAAATTTTTCTAACTTGCATTTGAAATCATATTTTAAGTTGAACAAATTTACATAAAAAAGGGATGATGTTTCCACCGGGCCTCTTTGATGTTGGATTTTTAAGCATCAGGATATGGGATATTCTCGATATTCTCATAGTTGGTTACCTGATTTACCAGCTTTTTACCATTCTGCGCGGAAGTATTGCCTTCAATATTTTTATCGGCGTACTGTTTATTTTTCTGGTTTCCTTTTTAGTTCAATTTCTTGAAATGGAGCTCTTGTCTATGATCCTGGGGCAAGTTTTCAGTGTGGGAGTTATCATGCTGCTCATTGTATTTCAACCGGAAGTCCGGCGATTTTTATTATTATTGGGAAATAGTACCCTACGGCAACGATCCAATATAATCAGTCGGTTTCTTGACCGTAATTTTGGGGAAGATAAAACGGATCATCCGCAGGAACGCCTGGCGGTAGAAAATGCTATTCTAAGGATGAGCCGGCGTAAAACGGGTGCACTGATCGTGGTAGCAGATAATTTTAACTTACAGGTTTTTAACGACAGTGGTACGCGGATTAATGGGCAGATCAGTCAGCCGCTGATTGAGAGTATTTTTAATAAAGATAGTCCACTCCACGATGGTGCGATGATTTTACATAAAGACCGAATCTACGCGGCCAGTTGTGTATTACCCGTTTCCAACAATACGGATATTCCCAGGAAACTGGGCTTACGGCACCGGGCGGCACTGGGCCTGACCGAGGTAGCCGAAGTAGTCGTTTTTATTGTTTCCGAAGAAACCGGCGCGATCAGCTTTGCCAATCAGGGAAAACTGGAATACCGGCTGACCGAAAACCAGTTAACCTCATTACTGAACGAACATTTTAAATAGCAAATGAATCTCCTGCGAATTGAAGAATTTAAAATTACTTCTGCTCAAAAAATCGCCATTCAGCAGTTGCTCACCGAATGCTTTCCCGGCTACCCAAAAGGTCGTACGTATTATAAACAACTCCCGAACTTCCGGTATCTTGCTTATCAGGATCATCAACTGATCGGACATCTGGCCGTCGAACATCGTATGATCGCCATTGACCAACAACCTTTTTCTATTTTTGGAGTCGTGGATTTTTGCGTGGCCACCAAATTCCGGGGACGGCGATCGGCCTCTACCCTGCTCCGGAAACTCGAAGAACTAGGCAAAGAACACCAGATTGACTTTATCCTGCTCACCGCCTCAGATTATCAGTTGTATTTAAATAACGGATATCAGCTTCACAGCAATACTTGCCGCTGGCTTTTTATCAGCGACCATCAAACCCTCGGTGTCAAGAATCAACACCTTTCAGATACGATTCTGGTAAAAGCGCTGGCAGAGAAAAAATGGTCCGCAGGAACTGTAGACTTTTTAGGACCGGTTTTTTAGAAAGGTTAAATGGCATTACCTGGTTGATTCCCCCCTGAGGTAAAACACAGCAAAAGAGAACCAACCAGCTAACAGCAATAATCCAAAAACCACTACTTCTTCCAGAATCGTTTGGTCGCAATCCCGTTTTCCGTCTGAATGGTTAACATATAGATACCTGGTGATAAATTACGAACATCCACTTTTTTATGATCCGCAGCGATCATTCCGGTCCGAACCACCTGACCATTCATGGCCATCAGGCTATAATTCGCAGCGGTAATATCATTTAGTTTTACCGTCAGAAAATCAAGGGTTGGATTAGGAAATACTTCCCAGTTCAGAGAACGGTCCAGGTTGTTGACAGATGTCTCAATTTCCGGGCAGAAGGTGTAGACAATTCCTTCGTTGGGAAATCCGGTGGCCGCGCTCGCCTCCTGATCGGAATTTTCTGCTTCAATAATGGTAGGGTTTTGCGCATCTCCAGTCGTAATGATGGCATAAAGCACCGTATCCGAATCAAATTGTGAACTTAGACTCCGCGACAAACCCGCCGTAGATCCCTCCTCTCCGTCAAAAACCAAATCTGTATCTGTTATACTCGTCTCCCCGTACCGGAATTCGATACAACCACTTCCTTCGTAAATCCAGACCTGAATGTTGGTAAACATATCCTGAGAAGGCTCTTGCTGCAGGGATTCGTTGGCAAAACCTACATCGTGATATTCCATTTTAAATATCTGAGAGCCGGGCGTACCGGTGGTCTGATAAAGAATTTCACTCGGATCATTACCGGATATCACACCACGGTTTTGCAATTGAGTAGTGGTAGGAATAAGAAAAGGAATAACAGGATCATCCGCTTCCTCATCAAAACTGGACACCAGTATCTCCGGCGTCAGAAAGTTGAATAATTCCACGGCCGGAAATCCGAGTATTGGAACTGAAAATCCAAACGATATCTCTAATTCCAGGAGTTCATCAAAATCGGCCCAATCGTCCGTTGGTCCAAAATCAAGCGATACTGCGTTCGTTAATGGAATATAAGGTTCATTGGATAATTCAAAATCGTAACGCTCATTTTGCGCATACATTAAATTGATACAAAATAATAAAACGAAGAAAGTGTAAATACTTTTCATATTAGGTTTTTTAAAATTAAAAATAATTTTTAAGGATTGGGGCAATTCCAGACAGATCATCACTGGAAATTACTCTAACCATATTCATATAAAAATAATACCATATTTATTGTTTCAAAATCATTATAAACGAAAAATGTATTTGGATGTTCTGAATATCCTTATATTTGCAAAAAAATCTGAAGAATAATGGATCAATTAAAAAAATATCATAAAGAAAATCAGGATCGTTACCTGAACGAATTACTGGATTTCCTGAAAATTCCATCCGTCAGTGCCGATCCGGCCTACGCGGGAGATGTTAAAAAGACCGCAAAATTTGTGTCGGACAAACTGAAAGCCGCCGGCGCCATAAAAGTCAAAATTCATCCTACCGCCGGTCATCCGATTGTTTACGGAGAAAAGATGGTCGATCCATCAAAGCCTACCGTACTGGTGTATGGTCACTACGACGTACAGCCGCCCGATCCGGTGGAACTGTGGGATTCTCCGCCCTTCGAACCAGTTATTAAAAAAACAAAAATACACCCAAAGGGAGCGATCTTCGCCCGTGGTGCTTGTGATGACAAAGGTCAGGTGTACATGCACCTGAAGGCATTTGAGGCGATGCTGGCACACGATGCGTTACCGTGTAATGTGAAATTTATGATCGAAGGTGAAGAGGAAGTAGGTTCCAGTAATCTGGAAACTTTCTGTAAGAAAAATAAAAAAATGCTGGACTGTGATATGGTCCTCATTTCGGATACTTCGATTATCAATAATAAAACGCCTTCTATTACCGTCGGTCTCCGTGGACTGAGTTATCTGGAGGTAGAAGTGACCGGACCGAACAAAGATTTACATTCCGGGGTGTATGGTGGCGCGGTGGGCAATCCGATTAATATCCTCGCCGGAATGATCGCTAGCCTTCAAGACAAAAACAATAAGATTACTATTCCCGGATTCTATGAAGATGTGGAAACGGTTTCTAAAAAAGAAAGAAAATCAATGAACGAAGCGCCTTTTAGCGAGGCCAGCTACAAGCGCGGATTGAAAATCAAAGACATCCACGGAGAAAAAGGTTATACGACGCTCGAACGAACGTCCATCCGGCCTACGCTGGACGTAAACGGTATTTGGGGTGGTTATATCGGCGAGGGTGCCAAAACGGTTTTACCGTCCAAGGCTTACGCCAAAATCTCCATGCGACTGGTTCCCAATCAGCGCCCGGAGGTAATCACAAAATTATTCAGTGATCACTTCAAAAAGATCGCGCCCGATTCTGTCAAGGTGAAAGTAACGCCACACCACGGTGGTGATCCGGTGGTTGTTTCGACGGACAGCGACGAGTACCGGGCAGCAGAAAAGGCGATGAAAAAAACGTTCGGAAAGGAGCCAATTCCACAGCGGGGCGGCGGTAGTATTCCAATTGTCGCACTGTTTAAAAAAGTGTTGAAAGTGGATTCAATCCTAATGGGATTCGGTCTGGACAGCGACGATATTCACAGCCCCAACGAACATTTTGGCGTGTTTAATTTTTACCGGGGTATCGAAACAATACCGTACTTTTTTGAATACTACGCCGAGATGAAAAAATAAGATCAGAGGGGGTTGACCAATCCGGAGCACCTGCTGGCTCGTACAATTGTTTGGCCGCAGCAGCTTCGTAAAAGAATATTGAATATCCGATATCCAATATTCGATATTGATTTCAGGCCGAATTTTTCAGGTACGCTTAAAAAACTGTTAGGGTTTTCCCAAAATTTATAATTTACACAACGGAATCACGACCTTTTACGTTACAGTTAGGTTATTTTCCAAACTTTTGAAAAAATTACTGATGAAAAAATTATTCTTATTATTATTAATTGGTAGCATTGCCTACCAGCTAAATGCACAAACAAACATGGACTCACTAAGTTACAGTGTTGGGGTAATGATGGCCCAGGGATTGAAATCTCAAAATCTCACAGACCTCAAACCAGAAGACCTGGCCAAAGGAATCAATGATGTCTTAAAAGATCAGACGCTCGCAATCAGCAAAGAAGAAGCGGAAACTATATTTCGGGATCACTTACAGGCGCAAAAAGCCAGCCAGCACAAAGATGCGGTTGCAGCAGGAAAAGCGTTTTTGGAAGCCAACGCCAAGCGTCCGGAAGTCAAAACTACAGACAGCGGACTCCAGTACGAAGTCCTGAAAGAAGGAACCGGCCCTAAGCCAACCACTTCTTCGCAGGTAACGGTTCACTACCACGGTACGCTGATCGACGGTACGGTATTCGACTCTTCCGTGGAGCGCGGACAGCCCGCTACGTTCGGTGTCACTCAAGTGATTTCCGGATGGACCGAAGCATTACAATTAATGCCACAGGGTTCTAAGTGGAAATTATTCTTACCGTATAATCTTGCTTACGGAGAACGTGCGGCCGGACC
>CAKZUV010000049.1 GCA_937921555.1 uncultured Saprospiraceae bacterium | reverse complement strand
TGAATATTCACTTCCCGGTAGTTTTTCTGTTACGTTGGACGTTTTTAACGCGAGTGGAGCAGATGTTCGTCAAATTACCAATTACATAACCGTTGAAGGACTTCCCGAAGCAGGTTTTACTTTTAGTACAGATGGTTTTGTTGTAGATTTTATGAATACTTCTTCCAGCGCTACCAGCTATCTTTGGGATTTTGGTGATGGTAATTCCAGTTCAGCATTAAATCCAACACATACCTACGCACAGGGCGGAGATTATGATGTTATGTTGATTGCAATCAATGATTGTGGATTAACAGAAACAACTAAGACGGTTTCTTTATTGGTTTCTCCGCAAGCTGGTTTCGGAGCAGATATCGTCACTGGCTGCGCACCACTAGCAGTTAATTTTAATGATCAATCAGTTAGTGCAACTTCCTGGTCGTGGAATTTCCCCGGAGGAAATCCATCTAGTTCGACCGAACAAAATCCAACGGTCGTTTACCAGGATGCTGGCACCTACTCGGTAACTTTAGTCGTCAGTAACAGCACCGGAAACAGTACGTTAACGGAAACAGATTATATCGTAGTAGCACCACTAGCCGTTCCGGATTTTACGACGAGCCTGGACGAAAATACGGTAACCTTTACCAACACTTCCGCGGACGCCACGAGCTTTAATTGGGATTTTGGCGACGGCACAATGAGTACCGAAGAGAACCCCGTTCATACGTACGCGGACGACGGAGAGTACACGGTAATCCTGACCGCGACGAACAATTGTGGATCAGTAACAATTGAGCAAATTGTAACGACTTCGTCGGCACCACAGGCCGTGTTTACCTCAAGTGGAACGAGTGGATGTGCACCCTTTACAGTTAGTTATACGGATGGTTCAACGAGCAATACGACGAGCTGGTTGTGGAATTTTCCCGGAGGAAATCCATCAAGTTCCACGGAACAAAATCCAACGGTTGTCTACCAGGTTGCTGGCACCTACTCGGTAACTTTAGTTGCGAGTAACAGCACCGGAAATAGTACGGTAACGGAAACAGATTATATCATAGTAGCACCATTAGCCGTTCCTGATTTTACGATGAGTCTGGACGAAAATACGGTAACGTTCATCAACACTTCCACGGACGCCACGAGCTTTAATTGGGATTTCGGCGACGGCGCAATGAGTACCGAAGAAAACCCCGTTCATACTTATGCGGACGACGGAGAGTACACGGTAATTCTGACCGCGACGAACAATTGTGGATCAGCAACAATCGAACAAATTGTAACAACTTCGTCGGTACCACAGGCGGTGTTTACCTCAAGTGGAACGAGCGGATGTGCACCCTTTACAGTTAGTTATACGGATGGTTCAACGAGCAATACAACGAGCTGGTCGTGGAGTTTCCCCGGAGGAAATCCATCAAGTTCCACGGAACAAAACCCAACGGTCGTTTACCAGGATGCTGGCACCTACTCGGTAACTTTAGTCGCCAGCAACAGCACCGGCAACAGTACGGTAACGGAAACAGATTATATCGTAATAGCACCACTATCCGTTCCGGATTTTACGACGAGCTTGGATGAAAATACGGTAACCTTTACCAACACTTCCACAGATGCCACGAGCTTTAATTGGGATTTTGGCGACGGTACAATGAGTACCGAAGAAAGCCCGGTTCATACGTACGCGGACGACGGAGAGTACACGGTAATCCTGACCGCGACGAACAATTGTGGATCAGCAATGATTGAGCAGGTCGTAACGATTTCTTCAGCACCACAGGCCGCATTTACCGCTGAAAATACCAATGGCTGTGGACCTCTGACAATTAGCTTCGGAGATCAATCAACGGAAAATACAACATCCTGGTCGTGGAGTTTTCCCGGAGGAAATCCATCGAGTTCGACCGAACAAAATCCAACGGTTATTTATGAAACCGCCGGTAGTTATACGGTAACCTTAGTAGCTTCAAATAGTAGTGGGTCAACGACCGCGATTGAAGTAGATTTTGTGGAAGTTGCACCGTTGCCAACACCAGGATTTTCAACGGATATTAATGGAAGTCAGGTTATATTTACAAATAGCACGGTCAATGGAAATCAATATTTTTGGGATTTTGGAGATGGAACGACTAGTACTGAAATGAACCCTATTCATACTTATTCTATGGATGGACAATATAGTGTTATGCTGACGGCAGAAAACGAATGCGGAACCATTTCTACGGAAGTAGTAATCACTATTGTATCGGTACCACAGGCTGGTTTTACAGC
This sequence comes from uncultured Saprospiraceae bacterium, assembly GCA_937921555.1. Classification (GTDB taxonomy): domain Bacteria; phylum Bacteroidota; class Bacteroidia; order Chitinophagales; family Saprospiraceae; genus JALZUU01. The sequence goes on along the minus strand of CAKZUV010000049.1, from coordinate 15,814 downwards.
GACGACGCGGTCGGGTTGTGCACCATTGGTTGTTAATTTTCAGGATGAATCTTCTCCGGGCGCTACCTCCTGGGAATGGAATTTTGAGGGAGGAACTCCGGCAACTTCTACGGAACAAAATCCAACGGTAACGTATGATACCCCCGGAACCTATACGGCTGCATTGACGGTAGGGAATACTAGTGGATCGAATACCATAACTCAGGTTGATTATATTGAAGTTTTTGCAGAAACTGTTGCTGATTTTGATTTAACGGTGGCAGATGATGAAATTTCTATTGTAAATAATTCAACCAACGCTACTGACTTTGTCTGGAGCTTCGGAGATGGAACGACGAGTACCGAAGAAAATCCAACACATACCTATACTGAGAGTGGTACTTATATAGTGTCACTTACGGCGGTTGGTTTTTGCGGTACGGCAACGACTACCGAGGAGGTGGTAATAACCGTTACGAATATTGTAGAAGAAAGTAAGGTCTCTCTTTTTGAAGTCTACCCAAATCCGGGATCTGGTAACGTTACGATCCTTTTAGAAGGGGAGCCAGCGAATGATTTGGAAATCAGACTGATTGATGTATTGGGCAGAATATTATATGCAGAAAATGAAGCATTCAACGGCAGATTGAGCCGGGAATATGACTGGACGCATTTGGCTGCCGGTACTTATATTATTCAGATACGCGCGCTGGATGCAATCGATTATCGTAGAGTATTAATTGAAAAATAGATCTAGTTTTTAAGAGCTTCCATCACAAAATACCTGAGTACTGTAATGGTGCTCAGGTATTTTTTTAAGTGTGATAAATAAAAATTGACTTTCTCTTTCCCTTGACAATGGGAAAAATAACAAAATACAGTTAGCGGGGACGATGGGACCGGATAAAATCAGTAGGAACCAAATATCCAAACTGGTCATCTCCGTAACCTGGTCCCAGCGACATATTTATGAAATTTCTCATTTCCAGATGTAAATGAGCATTATACCGGCCATTGGCATTTCCAATTGTGCCAATTCGCTGACCCCGCTTAACCAGCGAGCCCGTTGTGATATCCATTGTATGCAGATGTGCGTAGACCGATTCCACGTATTGATGTTCGGGATGATCAGGCAGGTGATGAACAATACGTACCACTTTGCCCCACCCACAGCAAACATTTTTTGAAAAAGTAACCAACCCATTTCCGACACTGTAAACAGGATCACCCAAATCCGTATTTCCACCTCCTCTGCCGTTCCAGTCTTCTCCCAGATGCTTATTATCGCCAAAGTTTTGTGCCTTGTAATAATTACGGGCATTGGGTACGCCTACCGGAAAATCAAAGCCATCACAGATAAAATCCGGATACGCCCGGAAAATACCAGGGTACCTGTTTTCGGGAATCGTCGGAAACATTTCCGCTACGCTGGTATCTGCCTTAGTCCGATGAATAAGCTTGCCATATTCTTTCAATTCCTGATCAATTATCTGACGACTTTGCGAGATATTATCTGCCCCTCGCTCATGCAACTTATTATTTCGGTCTGTTTTAACGAAATAGAGACTGGCCATTCCCACCAAAACAAGCATAATAATCTTATTCATAATGTGTCATTGTATTTATTTGAAAAACTACCTGCAAATCCTTTTCCAAATTAAAAGTAAATATAATAAAAAGTCCTATTCAAAGTGGCAGAACTTTTGCTTTAACACTCTGTGTCAGGGCTTATTGAGCACTTATAACGGCATAATAGTACCTGATAATATCTAAAAAGAGGAGAAAAAAGTGGTTCCGGGGAGTATAAAACTTCTGCTTATCTCCACCGTAAATCTATGATTTGCGGCTTAAACATGCGCTAATATGAGTCAATTTAATTTTCCATCCGGAAAAGGTGTACACCTTTTCTTTTTGTTTTTTCTACTAGTTTTCAGCACAGATGGTTGGTCGCAGGACGATCCTTGTACTTCGGTGAATTTACCGATTTCAGGTACAACTTGTATCCCGTCGGCCGGCACAAACCTGACGGCTACGGCTACAACGGGAGTTACTGATCCTTCTTGTGGTGACTATCAGGGAGGGGATAACTGGTACAATATCATTATGCCTAATAATGGGCTGGAAGTAATAGTCGAATTGACCTCAATCAGTGCCTTTGATGGGGCATTGGCGGTTTATAGCGGAGATGACTGTGGAAATCTTACATTATTAAGCTGTGATGATAATAGCGGGGGAGGAAACAACGCATTGGTTAGAATCTCCGATGGTTGTCTCTTTGAAAATCTGGGAGAAACTTACTGGATCAGAGTATGGGAAAATGGAAATAATAATAACGGGGCTTATAGCATCTGTGCTTACGGCGACGAGGCATCTTCTGCCGTTAATCCTTCCGTTTGTGAAGGAAATTTAATAGCTGGAAATGCTTGTTGCGAAGCAATTTTAATGTCTTCTGATGAATTAAATGGATTTTGTGGAAATACAGGAGGATTCACCGATGAGCCTAGTATGATTGATGAATTTTGTGCAAACATTGAAAATAATGCCTGGATTGCTTTTATCCCTTCCAGCAATTTGGTAGAAATGGAAATCGAAGGATACAACTGTGGTACTAACCCGAACGGTCCCAATATTCCGGTTGCTATTCAGGCACATGTTTTTACCACCAATGATTGTGTTAATTTCTCAGTTCCAAATGGTGAATGTTCTAATCCCGGCTCACCGACCATTTCCTACTGGTCGGCAGATGATTTTATAATAGGACAAATTTATTACATACATATTGATGGTTTCAGCGGAGCTATCTGTGATTACAGAATTACCGTACTGAGTGGAGTAGGAGATGCTTCGGTAACTACTAACAATGCAGTTATTTGTGCCGGAGAGACTACGCAATTGCAGGCACTAGCGGTAGGATACGGACCGTATGCTTACAGCTGGTCACCAACTACGGGACTGGATGATCCGACTTCTCCAAACCCGATTGCTTCTCCAACTACAACGACCAATTATACTGTCACCATCACTGGCGGTGCACAGCCTATCACCGGATCTGTAGAAATTACCGTATTACCTAATGCGCCAACTACAGCAACTATTGACGGAGAATCTCCTGTTTGTGATAACTCTACTATGATTTACCAAGTCAACAGTCCTGATGCGACTACGTATAACTGGACGTTAACCAGTAGTGATGGAACCATCACCACTGCTGTTGATGAAGACGAGGTGAGTGTTGACTGGGGAACAGCGGGTGGTGAACTTTGTGTTTCGGTCGCGAATGAGTGTGGAGCCGGACCGCAGGATTGTATCACTGTTACTTCAAATCCGAGTACGCAGGTAGCCGTAATGGACCCGGCAGTATCCTGTGCTCCCGAAGTGGTGAACCTTGCTTCTATTCCACTGAATATTACCGGTGCAGTTGGTGCTGTAAGTTATCATGCTACACAAGCCGATGCGGAGATGGGCTGGCCGATTATTAATCCTCCTTTGGTTGATACCACGGGAACTTATTATATTCGGGTCCAGACCAATATTAATTGTTATGATGTTGCTTCTGTATTTGTAGATATAGAACACGTGGATGTTGAAGTTAGAAATCCATCGCCTGTTTGTCAGCCGAATGTGATTGACCTCGATGCTCAGGTAGCCGTCATCGAAAATGGCTGGGGACCAGGTACAAAAACTTTTTATTCTGACAGTCTTGATGCTGTTAATATGACAAACGAATTGAGCAGCCCGGTAGTATCAACGGGAGGTACCTACTGGTTACGATTCGAAACCGCTAATGGTTGCTTTGATATAAATCCTATCGTCGTGGTTATTGAACCGAGACCGGATATTGCTATTACCAATCAACCATTTATGTGTGCGGGTAGTGCGGTTGATTTAGACACGGTATCATTCGTTGATGCCAATAATGCTAACCTTGTAGTATTGGATTACTATAATAATCTGACATTTGCTAACCTTAGTATTCTTCCACTTACCAATACGGTTGTAACGACTCCGGGAGATTATTATTTACGGGCAGAGTCACCAGGTGGATGTGAGCAGATTGTTACCATCACCGTAACAGAAACCAATAATCCGGTAGGTGAAATTGATGGCGATGGACCCGTTTGTCCGGGAGAAGAAGCGTCTCTGTTTTTTGACCTGAATGGTACCGCACCTTTTAATGTCGTCTTTTCGGACGGAACGACCAACACTACGCTCACGAACATTATGGATGGAGCTACTGAACTGGTCACGGTAAATGCAAATACAACTTATTCAATCGTTTCGCTATCAGATGCTACGGGTTGTCCCGGAGATATTGTAGGAACCCCGGTTGAGATTCAAGTGCACGAAGTACCCACGGCTACCATCAGCGGAGATAATTCGATCTGTGGAGATGACGCTGTAGATCTGACTTTTAATTTTACCGGAAGCGGACCTTATGATGTTGTTTATTCGGATGGTACAAATGATTTTACCCTTACGGGAATTAATGATGGTCATACCGAAAATGTAAATATTACCCAGGCGGAAACCTTTACTATCTTGTCCGTCGAAGATGATAATACTTGTACCGGAACGGTTGGAGGCAGTGCGACGATTACGTACTATCCAACCCTGGCGGCCATCAACGTAAATGAAGTTTGTGATGCCAGTGTGACGGGATATACCGTAAGTTTTGAAATCACCGGAGGTGATCCGGGGTCTTACAATGTAACGGGTAATGGTACCCTTACGGGCAATATTTTTACCAGTGACTTTATCAGCAATAGCGTTGCCTATAATTTTACGGTTTCAGATAATAGCGGATGTCCTGCGATAGAAGTTTCGGGTGTCCGGAATTGCGGATGCAGCACGGAGGCGGGAACGATGGATTTATCTGCCCCAATTGAAGTTTGTGAAGGAACACCCGTTGCGGCACTTGGCTTACACCAAAACGACGAAATATTAGTTGCCAATGATATTTTTGGATTCGTACTGCACGACAACGCGGGAGGAACATTAGGTAATATCCTGGAAATAAATACAGATGGGAATTTTAACTTCTTACCGGGTATGATGACCGGAGTTACGTATTATATCTCTCCAATTGCCGGACCAGATAACGGGTCAGGAAGCATTGATATGGGACATGTATGTACGACCATCAGTCCTGGTCTGCCACTTACTTTCCACGCAACTCCGGTGGGATCAATCAGCGGAATGGAAAATATCTGTCAGGGAGACAATGCGATTCTTACTTTCAATTTTACCGAAGGTACGGGACCGTTTGATGTAGTTTACACCGATGGAACGAATGATTACACGCTAAATAATATTTCTGATAATGCCACGGCGGCAGTCAGTCCATTAGTCAATACCACCTTTTCGATTGTATCCATTACCGATAATACGGGAGCGGCTTGTTCCGGCACCGGAACGGGAATCGCTCAGGTAAATATCAGTGAAAGTCCGGTAGCAGAAAATATTCAAATAAATTGTAACAATACAAACACAGAATATCAGGTGTCATTCTCTATCATATTAGGTGATCCGGCTACGTACACAGTAACGGGACCAGGGACTTACGATGCAGTTACCAATACTTTTACCAGTGATTTTATCACAAGTGGCGATGCTTATAGCTTTGAAATAAATGATGATAACAATTGTAATCCATTTACAGTGGAAGGAGTTCATGTTTGTGATTGTACTACAGAAACGGTGATGATGGATCAGAATCCTGTCAATGTTTGTGATGGAACAATGGCGGTCGGAACGTACGTAGGTACTCCGGTGCTCGATGGCAATGATGCTTTTGCTTTTGTTTTACATGATGGAAATACCAATCAGTTAGGAAATATTTTGTTGGTAAATACAGTGCCGGAATTCAGTTATAACAGTATGCTGAATTATGGTCAGACCTATTATATCTCTGCGGTTGCGGGGGACGATGATGGTTCCGGAGTTCCGATTCTGGATCGAACCATGAATCCTTGTTTACAGGTAGCGGTTGGACAACCCGTTGTCTTTACGCCGATTCCGTTAATTAATATTGTGGGAGATAGCACGATTTGTGCCGGTAATGGTCACGACCTCAGTTTTGAAATAATTGGTGTTGGTCCTTTCGATGTAACTTATACGGATGGAAGCAGCAGCTTTGATTTGTCTGGAATCAGCGACGGCCACACCGTTTCCGTTATGCCGGATGATACCACCACTTATAGCCTCGTGAGTATTCAAACAACTGATGCGCCTAATTGTGTCGGTAATGTGTTTGACGGAATACAGTCTGTTACTGTCAATGTAGTAGAACGTCCGGATACCCTCAACTTTGTTACGACGTGTAACGACGAAGGTACTGCTTATACGGTTAGTTTTGAAATAACGGGTGGAAATCCATTGCTGTATCAGGTAATGGGATCTCCCGGAAGATTGACGGGTAGTGTGTTTACGAGTGATCCACTAACTAGTGGTGATACTTATTATTTCGAAATAAATGACGGAACCCTTTGTTCGCCGGTGATCTATTCTGATATCGTACGTTGTAAATGTACTCCGGATATTTTACCGGATATCAGCGTACTGGATGAAATTAGTTGTGCTGGTGAAGCCAATGGGGCTTTGGAGGTACAGCCGGAAAACGGAATTGCACCATACACCTACGTATGGAGTAACGGAGATACGGGAACGGAAACAGCCGGTCTGGAAACTGGCTGGTATCACGTCACCATGACCGATGGAAATGAATGTATTTCTACGGATTCAATTTTCCTGACACAGCCCGATTCTATCACTGCTGAATTTGAGATTACCGATGTGTCTTGTTTCGGAGATAACGACGGTGAAGTATCCTTTGTCAATGTACAAGGAGGAGCCGGGGATTATTTGTATGATTTTGATGTTCGTACTTCTTATATTGAAAATAACTTTTTCGGAATGACTGCGGGTACCTACGTTGCAATGATAACAGATGCCAATGGATGTATTGCGGAAGACACGGTGGTCGTGAATCAGCCGGAAGAACTCATCGTGGATTTGGGACCGGATCAGTTTCTTAACTTCGGTGATAGTGTCGAGTTAATTACCGGATTTAATCAGGCGGTCAGTACGATTGTCTGGTCCACTAATTCTTCGGTAGCACCACCGGATTCAAATACGTTTCTCACGTATGTTCGCCCGTGGCAAACCACTACCTATTTTGTAGATGCTGAAAACGAAATTGGCTGTAAAGGAGAAGGTATGGTGACTGTTTTTGTTGAAAAAACATTACCTGTTTATATTCCTAATGCTTTCTCTCCCAACGGAGATGGCGAAAACGATCGGTTCAAAGTATACACTGGATCGGGTGTTGATAAAATCCTGGCTGTCCGGGTCTTCTCCAGATGGGGAGGGCAGATGTACGAAGAACTGGACATTGATCCATTGCGTCAGAACTTTGGCTGGAATGGAGATATCCGGGGGCGGCCTGCTAGTACCGGCGTCTACATTTACTCGGTAGATGTACAATTTGAAGATGGTACCAGAAAGAATTTCGCGGGTGATCTTTCGCTCCTGCGTTAAGATCCTGATAGTTGGCTTGTTCCACTGATTGGGTTATCGGCCCGCTTTCTAACCGGTGGGTTTAATAAACCGAAAATCCATTGATTCCATAAATAGCTTGTTAGCTTCCCTCAGTTGTAACAATTGAGGGAAGCTAACGGATTTTAAAGACACTACATTATTATGTATTTTTCGTGTCTTTGATGCGCGACGAAATCACCAGGAACACAAAGTTTTTTCTTCGCGCTTTCGTGGCAATTTTTTTATAAAAACTTAATGCTAAAGGTAACCAGCAGAAACCTTCCTGTTTTAAAAGCCTATTCTATAAAAATCAGATAAATTCTCACCATTCTATCAAATACCTGATATAAACAGATATTTTCCCAATTCCTGACTGGTTTCAGACAAGTGCTCACTACTTTTCTTAGCCAGGGCCGTGCTTTACTTCTCCATTTTGTTAATTTTGCTACTGGTTTTTTAATTACCAGATATGTTAAAAATAGGATTATTCGGCGTAGGTCATTTGGGAGAAATACATTTAAAATGTATTCAAAATATTTCGGAGTTGGATTTGGTCGGATTTTATGATCCGGACGAAGAAAGGAGTATTGAGGTGACTACCAAATACGGAACTCCGCGGTTTACGGATCCCGGGGCGCTCATGGATGCTGTTGATATCGTAGATATTGTCAGTCCGACCATCACCCATTTTCAGCTGGCGAAACTGGCCCTGAAAAAAAATAAACATCTTTTTATTGAAAAACCAGTAGCGCATACCGAAGCAGAGGCGGCAGTATTGCTAACGATGGAGCGAAAAACCACGGCGAAAGTTCAGATTGGACACGTTGAACGGTTTAATCCGGCCTTTTTGGCGCTGAAAGATATGGTACTATCCCCCATGTTTATCGAAGGCCACCGCCTGGCGACCTTTAATCCGAGAGGAACGGACGTATCGGTGATTCTGGATCTGATGATTCATGATATTGACATCATTTTGAGTATAGTAGATTCACCCGTCAAACAAATAAATGCCAGTGGAGTAGCGGTGGTAACCAACACGCTCGATATTGCGAATGTCCGGATAGAATTTAAAAATGGTTGCGTAGCCAATCTGACGGCCAGTCGTATTTCACTCAAAAAAATGCGTAAACTGCGCTTTTTTCAGAAAGATGCGTATATAAGTCTGGATTTTTTAGACAAAGAAGCCCAAATTGTGCGTTTATATGACAAAGAAACAGTGGACATTTCTCCCGATTTGCCCGTTTTCGAATTGGAAACAGACCAGGGAACAAAATTGATCCACGTTGAAATGCCGGAGATCGGAGATATAAATGCGATACAATCGGAACTGGAAGCCTTGATATTGTCTATAAAAAACGACCAGCCGATCCGGGTTACTTTATACGATGGATATCAGGCCCTCAAAATTGCCCATCAGATTATGGCGGATATTGACGCCCGAAAAAAAGTCTCCGGAGAACCTACTTAGTGCACTATGTACTTGGTACTTTTCAGAGATATAAAACAAAACTATGAGAATATATACCTCAATTGCTTTACTGACCGTAATATTGTTGTCAATCACCAGTTGTGATCTGGGCAATCAGGAAGAAGCTATTCCTGCTTTTTTGTTTATTCCCGAATTTACCCTTAATACGGACGTGGAAACGCAGGGAACTAATAGTGAGAAAATTACTGAAGCCCACGTTTTTGTGGCCAATGAAATGATCGGCATTTTTACCCTGCCGGCTACCGTTCCGGTGCTGATGGAGGGTGATCAGGACGTTCAGATTTTTCCGGCGATCCGGGCAAATGGTCTGGGAGATATCACGGATATCTATCCCTTTTACAGAAGTTTTCAGGTCAACCTGGATCTCATACCAGGCGAAATAGACTCCATTTTTCCCGTGACAGAGTATGTTCCTAATACCCGATTTTTCTTTGAGCCACAGGAAGGCTTTGAAGATGGTACACTGACCTTCGGGATAGATCTGGATGGTGATCCGGAAACGACGATTGAATTGACCAATCAGGAAATTTTTGAGGGAAATGGCTCCGGACTTATTGCGCTGGAGAGCGCCGATGCGCAGATGGAATTGGGATCTAATCTGATTACTGAATTGCCAATTGCCAGCAGTTCAACTACTTATCTGGAATTAAATTACAAAACAGACGTCAGCTTTCTGGTAGGTGTACTTGGGTACGACTCACAGGGACGGATTATTTATTCCCAGATTGATAAAGGCGTAAATCCAAGGGCGGAATGGAATAAAATCTACTTTGACTTTACCCAAGAAATGATTGACCTTTTTGCGGTAGCCAACGAATTATCCGGCTGGCGGCTGGTGATCATCAGTGACTTGTTTGATGGAGAAGTGGACCAAGCAAATATCTACCTGGATAATATCAAATTGGTACAATTCCGTTAATTTATGAACCGGCAAAAAAAATCAGTGGTTTTTTGGTATGCCCTGGCAGATTATCTGATGGCGATGATCGCCTGGGCGGGGTTCTTTTTATTCAGAAAAAAAATAGAAAAAGTTCCGGTTACCTGGGAAGTACTTTCTGATGCTAATTTCTGGTATGGGATACTGCTGATTCCCATCTGCTGGTTACTTTTCTACAGTCTGTTTGACAAGTACAACGATCTCTACCGGATGTCCCGGTTAAGTACGCTGGCGCGAACCTTTTTGCTCAGTTTTATCGGTGTAGTCCTCCTGTTTTTCACCCTGATTCTTGACGATTTTGTCAATGGATATCAAACTTATTACGCTTCCTTTTTCTTTCTGTTTATCAGTCATTTTTTGTTGACGGCAATTTCCCGGACCATATTACTGACGCGTGCAAAACATCGGGTGAAATCAGGCAAGGTCAGTTATAAAACCCTGTTGATTGGTGGGAACCAGAAAGCCAGGGATTTATACGAGGAACTGACGGCCAGAAAGGAAGGACTCGGAAATGATTTTGTCGGCTATATTGATACCAACGGCGGATCGGTTAATAAACTGGGCGCGGACATCCCTTGTCTGGGGAAAATCAAAAATATAGAACAGATTATCAACGAACAGGAAGTAGAAGAAGTCATCATCGCCATCGAAACTTCCGAACACAACCAGATCAAAGATATTCTCAATACCTTGTTTAATCTGGAAGAAGAAGTCCTGATTAAAATTATCCCGGATATGTATGACATCATGCTGGGGAGTGTAAAAATGAATCACGTTTTTGGCGTTGCACTGATCGAAATCCAACGGGGGCTGATGAAACCCTGGGAAAGAATCGTAAAAAGGATGCTGGATTTATCCGTTAGTTTATTTGTATTGATACTGTTGGCGCCGTTGTATCTTTTTATCCTGTTAAGAGTAAGAGCGTCTTCCAAAGGCCCCGTGTTTTACCGGCAGGAGCGTATTGGCCGTTACGGGAAACCATTTAATATTTATAAATTCCGGTCCATGTACACCAACGCGGAAGATGCCGGACCTCAATTGTCGAGAGACCACGATCCGAGAATTACGCCGTGGGGAAAGGTGATGCGCAAGTGGCGGCTGGACGAATTACCACAATTCTGGAATGTGATCAAAGGAGACATGTCGCTGGTGGGGCCGCGGCCGGAACGACAATTTTTTATTGATAAAATTATGGAAAAGGCGCCGCAATACCGTCAGTTGCTGCGCGTCCGTCCGGGCATTACTTCCTGGGGGCAGGTCAAATACGGTTATGCTTCCAACGTGCAGGAAATGTTACAGCGACTGCGTTTCGATATTCTTTATATTGAAAATATGTCGCTGGCCCTGGATTTTAAAATCATGATTTATACGGTGTTGGTGCTTTTTCAGGGGAAGGGGAAGTAGGGGTGTTCAATTAACTGTGTCTGCTTCATTATTACATAATCTACATAAAAGATCGTTAATCAGTTTATCAGTTATTAGTTACTTTATTGGAATACTGAGTAGTGTTGTAAATTAAATTATCTGCCGAAACATACATTCCTTCGAAGAAAAACCAATTAGTTTTTTGCGTTAAATCCTAATTTCTATACTTAAATTTAGAGGTGAAACCCATAAGAAATCAGGATTTTTTTCAGGTTGGAACGGTTTTAGAAATACTACCATCAGGATGGTATGATTGTATTATCCTAACAGAAATTCTAATTAACACATGATGCGGGGTCCATTTTCATTTACGAAAGAGAAAAAACAGGCAATCATCGCCTTGCTATTACAAATGGCAGGAGCGGATGAACACCTCGATGAAAAAGAGGAAAGGTATATCCAGGAAATTGCCCGGCAAATGGATCTGGAGCCGGACGCCATTGAGATGGTTCGGAAAGCGCCCGGAAAATATCCTTTTCACGTTCCAACGGACGAACACGAGCGGATGACCATTCTGTACTACATGATCTTCCTGATGCGGGCCGATGGAAAAATTCTACCTTCCGAAGAAGAAATGTGTTATAAAATTGGCCTTAAATTAGGCTTCAACCACAACATGGTGATGGACCTCATCGCCGTTCTGAAAATCTACCTCAACGAAGACGTTCCACCCGAAATAATGCTGGAACACGTCCGGAAATATTTGAATTAGGTACTTCGCGGTTTAATCGCTTTGCGGTTTAGGCGCTTCGCTGGTTTAATCGCTTCGCGGTTGAAAAGATTAGAGACTCAACACATCAACGAGACCCAGCAAAAAATCTCAAAATTTTACCCCGGCCCCGAGGGGAGATTTTAAGATTTTTTACTTCGTTATTTTCAATTCAACATTTCAACGATGAGCCTGCTCTAAAAAGTGATTTTCGCGCAGAGGAGCAGAGAACGCAGAGATTCTTTAACGTGTAAATCTTTTATCGCGAACGCAATATATAGTTTATTTTTATTAAATATGATTAAGAATTTCCGTTTTCCTGGTTTTTAGAGCAGGCTCAACGATTCAACATTTCAACAAGCGCAGCGATTCAACATTCCAACGGCACAGCCCTTCAACACTTCTCAATAATCATGGCCGAAGCACCGCCGCCGCCGTTACAAAGTGCAGCAAGGCCATATTTTCCATTCTTTTTATCCAGGACATTTGTCAAGGTCACTAAAATTCTGGCACCACTGGCGCCCAGCGGATGTCCCAGAGAAACACCACCACCAAAAACGTTGACGATCTTGTCTTTGATTTTCAGCTCATGATTAAAAGCCATGGTCACGTTGGCGAAAGCCTCGTTTACCTCAAAATAATCAATCTGTGTTTTACGTAAGCCCGCCATCTTCAAAGCTTTTTTTGCTGCGAGTGGAGGAGCGATTGTAAACCATTCCGGTTCCCTGGCTGCGTCGGCAAATGCTACAATCCGGGCGATTGGTTTGAGTTTTAATTTTTTCATTTTCTCTCCGCTCATCAGAACCACGGCGGCTGCTCCGTCGTTGATGGTCGAAGCGTTGGCGGCAGTGACGGTTCCGTCTTTGGTGAAAGCAGCCCGTAGTTGTGGAATTTTTTCAAATTTTACTTTTTTGAATTCTTCGTCTTCGGTCATTACGATTGGATCGCCTTTTCGTTGTGGAATCGTAACGGGAACGATTTCGTCTTTCAGCATGCCACTTTCCGTCGCAGCGGCGGAACGTTGATAAGACTGTATCGCAAAAGCATCCTGTGCTTCGCGGGAAAATTTATATTTTTTAGCCGTAGCGTCCGCACAAACCCCCATGGCCATCTGACCGTAAGCGTCACGGAGTCCGTCTTTTTCCAGTCCGTCTACTACCGTTCCCGGTCCGTACTTGTGGCCCCAGCGGGCTTTTGGCAAATAGTAGGGAATATTAGACATACTTTCCATGCCACCCGCAACGACTACCTCGTTGTGCCCCAGCATAATCGACTGTGCACCCAGCATGATGGCTTTCATTCCGGAAGAACAAACTTTATTGATCGTCGTACAGGGAACCCCTTTACCGAGGCCCGCAGCAAGTGCCGCCTGACGGGCCGGCGCCTGACCGAGGTTGGCCGAAACGACGTTGCCCATAAATACTTCGGTGACGTCTTTTGCTTTTACTTTGCCCGCTTTCAGCGCTCCTTTGATGGCCATACTGCCCAGTTCTACTGCGGAAAATCCAGACAGCGCTCCGCCCCAGCTGCCAATAGGCGTACGTTTTGCGGCTACTATATAAACTTCTTTCATTATATTTGTTAATTTGATGATAACTTTGGTTAGAAAAGTAACAAAAATAGGCATTTATAAATCCTTTTTAAAACCTTCCATGATTTGATTTTTATGACTAAAAAAGAATATGCTTTTATTGTCTTGCTGGTGCTACTTGTTTTTAGTTGTAAAAACAATACATCGGATAATTCAGACAAGGCCGCCAAAGTACTTCCGCAGGATACGCTTACGCGGATGGTCGTTAATCTGGAAATTATAAATTTGCGGGCTGAACCGGGAACCGATCAGCCTGTAGTGGCGGAATTGAAACACGGAACGGAACTGGAAACTACCGGCGCGATCAGTCCGGTAAATACGAGTCAGATGATCAACGGGATGCGGCGGGAAGAACCCTGGGTGGAGGTAAAAACTGCCGATGGTACACAAGGCTGGATTTTCGGTGGAGGTGTAAAAATTGAAGGAGCACAAAATACACCGGTCGCTTCCGTGCTGAGAAAAGAACGGCTGGCTGGTTTTTTTGGACCGGAAAAGACCAGACAAATTTTGCAGTACCGGACAGATTTTCATTCGGTGGAGAACCCCAGAGACCTCGAAAACGTTTTTATTCGTGGAACCATTTTACGGGATTCACTCGTACAAAAGATCAGCGAGAAGATTGAGATTACGAATCACGATCGTTTACCGGATGTATCGTGGATCGAAGATGCCATGCCCGGATTTACAGTGGGAATGGTGGCCGAAGGGACCAGATATTATCTCTTTCAGGATTATGGAAAAATGAGCGCCTGGGCCAGCACGACGACGGAGGAGGAAGATGATGCTTTTTTTGAGTTTATGGGTTTTGTGAATGCTGGTCAGGATTTGGAATCATTTTATCCGGTGTGGTTTGAACAGACCTGGGATTATGGTGGTTATAGCTTGTTGGGAGAAGGTCAGCATTTAGCGGTCCTGAACAAAATGGAAAAAATGATGGAAACGCGGCAATTATTTCGCAATCCAATTTTAAAATTAAAAATGAAGTTGTTAAAAGATATATTAAATTCTCCGACGGGAGCGTACGGATCATCGGCTGAGAAAATTACGGAAGAAATTGAAGCGATTTTAGCCGCCGAGTTTAATGTATTGTCAAAGTCAGAAAAAAATAGTCTGGCGATAAGAAAAGAACAATTTTCGGAACCCGGAAAATTTGGTCTGAAATTAAATCTGAAATCAGCATTGTGATTAGAGCATGTTTAAAATAAATTTTAAACATGCTCTAATCAGAACAGCCAAAAAATCTGTGTATTTATTTATTCGTCACACACGCTAAAAATACCAAAGTATATTATGGGAAATATGTTCATGTTTATTGTCACCATTCTGGTTATGGCAGCCATCGCGTTTTCGATCATCTTTGCGATGTATATGATGCTGACCAATTTTACCCCCGGACAATCTAAAGTTCAGGGTGATGTGGATAAGATGAAATCCGAGATTCAGCCCTGGACGGAGGAGTTGGTGGAATGGAAAAAAGAAGAACTGAATTTACTTTCCTTTAATAATATAAACAAACAAATAAAAAAAAGTATTGTTAAGACGGCAAAGGGTGTTCTTACCAGTATTTATCAGGAACCACTGATTGCGTATTCTTTTAAGCAATATTTTGGAAATAAAAAAAATGCCATTCTTTACGCACGGACTGCGGACCGGGAATTTCAGTACCGTATCCGGGAAAAGGCAGTGGCGGTTTCAGTGGATGGTCAGCCGCTGGGATTGATCCAGAAAGATGGCCGCTTGCTGGACCCGGAGACCAAACAACTCACCGCGCGGATCAGTCGTACGGACGATGAATTGATTCTTCCCATTATTATCAGAGACCGGGAAGTAGCGGGACTGTTAAAACCAGTAGCGGGACAACCGCTGAGTAGCACCGACCGGGCTTTTGAATTTGTTAATCCGGTCGAACAGACGGACGAAGAGTTGGTTTTATCTCTTTCAATCTGGGAAATTCTACGGAAAGAAGTACCGCTGCCGGTGGTGGATGAGAAAGATTTTGTATAGAAGTAGACTTTATTCCAAAATAATTTGTATGCTCCCAAATGATCTTTTTGTCCATCTTTTCGGCTTTTTTATCGCCCATAGCGCGGCTATGCACTCAAAAAAGAGCCTCAATCTGATCAAAAATATCTATTTAGTATCTCTACA
>CAKZUV010000048.1 GCA_937921555.1 uncultured Saprospiraceae bacterium | reverse complement strand
TTCATCAGATTGACAACCCGCATGGCTTCCGAACCGGTTCCGGCTCCAATATCCTTGAGGATTTGTGGTTCTTTTACAGATCCATCTTTATCTACGTAGAAACGAATTACTACGGAACCTTCCACCCCGTTTTCACGGGCGATTGCCGGATATTTGATGTTCTTATAAATAAACTGCAGCATCTTCTGATCGGCACACGCCTTACGTTCCGCTTTGGGTTTGTCTTCACAACCCGGGAAACGAGGCATTTCTTCCACAACCGTAAAGATTTCCTCCACTTCGGGAGCTGGTGGTGGAGGTGGCGGCGGAGGTGGCGGTGGCGCCTCTTCTACCGGCTCGGGAGCCGGAGGTGCTTCGACCACGGTTTCTTCCTCGACACTCTGGTCAACGAATTCGATTTCCTCTTCCTCTTCAATTTCCTCTTCGGGTACCTCTTCGATTACCGGAGGTGGTGGCGGCGGAGGTGGCGGTGGCGGTTCGGCGGTACGAGGTGGCTCCACTTCGATGTCATCATCCATCTCCAGGGCACCTTCGGGAATGATTACTACATCCTCGTAAGTAGTCCAGCTGAAAGCCAGAATGGTGATAGCAAGCGCGATCAGCAACCCAGTATTGAAAAATGTTCCGCTCATACTAAAAGCATCCACTTGTGGATATTTAGTTCTGTTGAGTGGTGATTTATTGGGTTGATTGGCGTATGCCTCTCGTAAATCCGAATTTCCACTACTTTTAAATTTTCCCTTGATCAATAAGATCAGGCCAATTACCAGGAGCAAAAACCCGCCCAGTAGAGCGACCAGTGTGCCGCCTGTTATTGCGATGTCTGATAACATAGTTAGAAATTTTTATGAATAAAACGTTTAAATAAATATAGTCCTACGAATGAACCGATAATATTAGCAATAATATCCGGTATCTCAAAAAATCTGCCGGGGAAAAAGGTATATTGGATCACTTCCATACCAATTCCGTAGATAATACTGACGCCAAGCGCCATTATCACCCCTTTTTTTTCCAGTGCAAGGGTCCGGTTGTGGGTAGAAGCGTACAATAAAAGGATACAAAAAATCCCATAAACTACCAGGTGTCCTACCTTATCTATTGCAATAAAATCCCACCAACTCGGAGGAAGGTTAATGCCTCCTTCCGTGGATAAAAACAGAATTACGAGACTCCATAGAATGGCTGGGATATAATATTTCAAATTACTGTTCTTGAGTGCAGCACCTTTGTGCTATGATAATAAGATGATGAAAAGGTTGATTTTGGTGGGTAGAGGTGTGATTTTTTTACTTTTTTTAAAAAAAATATCTTTTCTACGTATAAACGGTCCCTCTAGCTTACCAATTCGACGTATCCGGCCGCATCCATCAGATTATCCAGTTCGGATGGATCACTCAATTTGATTTTTACGATCCAGCCTTTTCCGTATGGGTCTTCGTTGACCAACGTAGGATTATCTCCCTTGTTTTCGTTCAGTTCCTCGTTGAATTCCAGGACTTCTCCCGAAACGGGCATAAACAATTCAGAAGTTGTTTTTACGGCTTCTACTGTTCCAAAAGTTTCTTCCTGTGCGAGTGTTTCGCCTACCGTTTCTACTTCAACGTAGACGAGTTCATCCAGTTCTTTTTGAGCAAAATCGGTAATTCCGACGGTCGCTATGTCTCCTTCTACTCTTACCCACTCGTGATCCTTGGTATATTTCAGTTCTTTTGGCGCGTTCATAATCGTTTATTTTGGTTACTAATTGGTCAATTTTATTTATGAAGTTGTTTTAAAACTCCTATATAAAAAGATTGGCTCAAAAATATATCTTTTTGAGCCAATCACAAATTTTAATTAAGAACTTATTGATAAAAAATTAATTCATCGTAATTTCTTCTTCTTTTTCTTTTAAAAATTCTTTTACCCATTTAGTGGTAACCGATTTTGGTCGCTCCAACGGGAAGCCAAGCGCACGGGACCAGCACAACGCAGATAATACACCGAGTGCACGCGATACCCCGAAGAGCACGGTATAGAAGCTGTATTCTTTGATACCATAATGTACCAGAATAGCCCCGGAATGTGCATCCACGTTAGGCCATGGATTTTTCACTTTTCCGAGTCCTTTCAGGATATCCGGAATTACGTCAAAACATTTCCATACGACATTTACAATATCAGAATCTTTAATGTAGTCTTCGGCAAATTTACGCTGAGCGGTAAATCGCGGATCAGGCTCCCGGAGTACAGCGTGTCCGTAACCAGGGATCACTTTTCCTTCCGAAAGTGTCTTGTTGACGTATTCTTTAATTTGCTCTTTGGAAGGCTGACGGGTTCCAAGGCTCTCAATCATTTCAAATATCCACTTGATCACTTCCTGGTTAGCCAGTCCGTGTAGTGGACCTGCCAAAGCGTTCATTCCTCCGGCCAGTGAAAAATAACAATCACTCAAAGTTGACCCAACGAGGTGCGTTGCGTGGGCCGAAGCATTTCCACCTTCGTGATCCGCGTGAATGGTCAGATACAACCGCATCAATGATTTAAAGTCTTTATCTTTTATACCCAGCATGTGCGCAAAGTTAGCGGCCCAGTCCAGCGTTGGATCGGCGTCGATGTGATCTCCACCGTGAAAGGTTCGACGGTAGATGTATGCTGCAACTTTTGGCAGACGGGCAATCAGATTCATTGCATCCTCGTAAGTGGGATCCCAGTAATCGTGCTTGCTGATTCCTTCTGAATATTTTTTTGCAAAAACACTCTCAGACTGCAAAGAAACGATTGCAATACTAAACTGCGTCATTGGATGCGTATCCTGAGGCAGGGCATCCAGCACCGCAAATGTGTGGGCTGGAACTTCCGCTCTTTGCCGCCATTGTTCGCTGACCCAGTCAGTTTGTTCCTTGGTAGGAATATCTCCACTTAGCATTAACCAGAATAAGGCTTCGGGCAACGGTTCTTTGTCTCCTTCTGCGGTGGGTAATTTTTCTCTGAGCTCCGGAATGGAATATCCCCGGAACCGGATTCCTTCGATGGGATCAAGATTAGAAGTTTCCCAGATCATACTCTTGACACCTCTCATACCTCCGAAGACATTGCCCAGATTGACATCTCCTACTTTCGCTTCGCGGTGTACTTTTAATAGGGCTTTTACTTCGTCCCGGAGGGCAGTTGCTTTTTCTTGAAATTGTTTTTTTAACGGATCCATTTTGTCAGCGTTCAGTTTTATTTTTGTTAGAACAGAAAATATTTTCTATGTACTGTGTTAGGTATATACTTAGGACTTATTAACCATGTTACAAACAATTAACTCTTTGTATTTCAAAAAGTTTTAAAAAAATCGTTTAATATCAAGATAATCTACTAGTACGAAAAATCGTATTCCAGACGACGAACTGCTTCTTCAATATCCAGCTGTGAGGCATTGGACATTTTCATCTTTTTGATCAATTGGGATTTTTGTATCCGCAGTCCATGGCGGTGTGCATGATATGCTTTTAACTGGTCTTTTCGTAGCAGTCGTTGTACCGCGATTTCATTGCCTTCGTGAATGCTCTGCAGTTTTTTATAATATTTAGACGGATCATTTTGTTTTAAGTCTCTAAGTTCGGCCACCTGATCAGATTTTCTTTCCTGAATTTCTAAAACTGCCGCCGCCTGATTCTTATCCAAGGTCAACATTTGCTCTAATTTTGCTGTTCGTTCGGCCGCCTGAACATCATCTGTCTTACTTTTTTGTGCCTGTAAAAACACTACCGGAAGTAAGCAGAGTAGGCAAAGGAGTATTTTTTTCATAATTTTACGATTGTTATTTATTGGCAAAATACAATTTTCTATTGATTACTTTAAAGGAAGTTGTTTAAAATATTCCATAATTACGCAGGAAAGGATAAACTGGACAGAAAAAACACGGAAATGATTATTATTGATGAGATTTTGATAAGTGATGCGGTAGTGGACGAACATTTCCTCTGCAATCTGAAGGCCTGTAAAGGTGCTTGTTGCTGGGAAGGGGATTTCGGAGCGCCACTGGAAAAGGTTGAAATGAAAAAACTGGAGGCTATCTACGAGGATATCAAACCTTATCTGGCACCGGAAGGAATTGCCGAAATTGAAAAAAAAGGGTTGTTTACTTTTTTCGAAGAACCAAAGGAATATGGCACTTCTTTACTGAAAAATGGCGCCTGTGTTTATATGACCAAGGATGCTCTGGGAATCGCAAAATGTGGGATCGAACAAGCGTACCGCGACGGCGTGACAGATTTTTATAAACCAATATCCTGTCATCTCTACCCGATCCGGGTCAACAAAGACGAGCACCGGTCTTTTGAGGCACTCAACTACGACGAATGGGATATTTGCAGTGCAGCTTGTACACTTGGTAAAAAAGAAAAGTTGCCCGTATATAAATTTGTCAAGGATGCACTGGTCCGAAAATACGGAGCAGATTTCTACAAACAACTCGACGAAACGGTTAATCATATAAAAAATAACCCATCGAATCAGGACTGATTATTGCTCTAATTTGTTTTTGAAAAAACTAAACCTAATATGGATTTTACCCAAACTATTACCGATCAGCAGATTGATCAATTTATCGAACAGGCACTACACGAAGATGTCCGGGACGGGGATCATACTTCTCTGGCTTGTATTCCTCCCGGTGCCCGTACTCGCTCTAAGTTACTAATTAAAGATGCTGGCGTAGTCGCAGGGGTAGAACTGGCGCAGCATATTTTTAAAAAGGTAGATCCAAAAAGTAAAATGGACCTGTACATAAAAGACGGGGAAAGCGTCAATTTTGGCGATATCGTTTTTGAGGTCGATTGTAATGCGCGCGCTATGCTGATGGCCGAGCGGCTGGTTCTTAATACGATGCAGCGGATGAGTGGGATTGCGACATTGAGCAATCGCTTTGCTTTTGAAGTGGAAGATCTGGATGTAAAAATTCTGGACACCCGCAAGACGACGCCTTTGATTCGTTTTTTAGAAAAATGGGCAGTAAAAATCGGTGGTTGTTATAACTATCGCTACGGCTTGTACGACTGGATTATGATCAAAGACAACCATATCGACGCCTGCGGCAGTATCACGAAAGCCATCGAACGGGTCAACGAATATTTAAAAGAGAATAAGCTGGATCTGGGGATCACCGTTGAGGTCCGGAACCTGGTGGAACTTTACGAAGTAATGAACGTGGGAAATGTCACACGGATTATGTTGGATAATTTTGATATTCCAATCCTGCGCGAAGCGGTTTTGACAATTGACGGAAAATTTGAGTCGGAGGCTTCCGGTGGTATTACGATCAATACGGTTAGAAAGGTAGCTCAGACGGGTGTTAATTTTATTTCTTCTGGTGCTTTGACACACTCGGCGCAGAGTATGGATATTAGTCTGAAGGTAGTGAAAGAATTGTAGGAGGGGGTGATCGCTGCGCTCGTTGAGTTGTTGAATCGTTGAATCGCTTTGCTTGTTGAACCTGCCTTCCTGCGTCAGCAGGCAGGTCGTTGAGCCTGCTCTAAAAACTAGAAAAACGAAAACCCAGAAACGTATTTGATAAAATTAATCATGTAACATCTTCGCGATAAAAGATACACACGATCGCTCAGCGCCTGCCTCCCGAAGGGATGGTTTTCTGCTCCTCTGCGCGAAAATCACTTGGCTCATCGTTGAATCGTTTAGAATACTCAAATCAAAAAAAATTTGCTGATTCTAGCCAATTAATGGAACTTTAGAAAAGTTCTTAACTAAAAAAGCCCACGATAGTAGTTATCGCGGGCTTTTTTTATTTTGTTATCATAATACTTAAGAAAGCGTCTGTTTCACTTCGATAATTTCGTATGCTTCGATTACGTCGCCGACTTTGATATCATTAAAGTTTTTGATCGACAAACCACATTCGAGTCCGTTTTTCACTTCCTTCACATCATCTTTGTGTCGTTTCAGAGAAGCGATTTCGCCCTTCTGACCTTCTTTCACCGGGAAGACTACGATACCATCGCGGATAAGTCTGATATAATTGTTCCGGAGAACTTTGCCTTCTTGTACGAAACATCCGGCAATGGTACCAACTTTACTGATTTTATAAACCTCCCGCACTTCAACTTGTGCAGCGATCTTTTCTTCTTTGGTTGGTTCCAGCATTCCCTCCATCGCCATCTTAATTTCCTCGATGGCTTCGTAGATAATAGAGTACATCTTGATTTCAACACCCTCCCGTTCTGCGAGCTTACGCGCTCCGAGCGAAGGACGTACCTGGAAACCAATAATGATTGCGTCGGAAGCCGAAGCTAAGAGTACGTCAGATTCAATGATTTGTCCAACGGCTTTGTGAATCACATTCACCTGAATAGACTCAACCGAAAGTTTGATCAACGAATCAGATAATGCCTCGATGGAACCATCCACGTCACCCTTCACAATCAGGTTCAGCTCCTTAAAGCTACCCAATGCGAGACGACGACCGATTTCATCCAGACTGATCCGCTTATTGGCTCTTACTGCCTGTTCGCGGTGGATCTGCGCACGACGGGAAGCAACCTGTCGGGCTTCCTGTTCGCTTTCCATGACCTTAAATTTCTCTCCGGCCTGTGGTGCTCCGCTCAGTCCAAGTACGAGGATCGGTTGTGAAGGACCTACCTTTTTGACTTTCTTACCACGCTCATTAAACATGGCTTTGACCTTACCGGAAAATTCTCCGGCCAGCATCACATCTCCCTGCTTCAGGGTTCCGGTCTGTACCAATAGTTTAGTAACAAAACCACGACCTTTATCCAGCGATGCTTCAATCACCGTACCAATCGCTTCCCGGTCAGGGTTGGCGGACAATTCGAGCACTTCTGCTTCGAGTAGCACCTTTTCCAGTAATAAGTCAATATTCTTTCCGGTCTTCGCCGAAATATCCTGTGACTGATATTTTCCGCCCCAGTCCTCTACGAGGAAATTCATCTGGGCGAGTTCTCCTTTTATTCTTTCCGGATCTGCCCCATCTTTATCAATCTTGTTGATCGCAAAAATGATAGGTACACCAGCTGCCTGAGCGTGACTGATGGCTTCCTTGGTTTGTGGCATGATATTGTCGTCCGCCGCTACGATAATGATGGCGATGTCCGTTACTTTGGCACCACGCGCTCTCATCGCGGTAAAGGCTTCGTGACCCGGTGTATCCAGGAAAGTAACCCGTTTTTTATCTTCGCCTACGGAAACCTCGTGTGCTCCGATGTGCTGGGTGATTCCCCCGGCTTCCCCTTCTGCCACGTTGGCGGAGCGGATATAATCCAGTAAAGAAGTCTTACCGTGATCAACGTGACCCATCACCGTGACGATAGGCGCTCTTGGTAATAAATCTTCCGGGTTGTCAACGATTTCCTCGTCTTCATCCTGCTCTTCTTCGGCACTGATGAATTCGACTTCGTGACCAAATTCTTCGGCGAGTAATTCGATAATTTCTGCGTCCAGTCGCTGATTGATAGAAACAATTACCCCCAGATTCATACAAGTGGTAATTACCTGCGTAACTGAAACGCCCATCAAACTTGCCAGCTCGGAAACCGATACGAATTCGGTTAACTGGAGTTTTCCAGTTTCCTTTTCGCTCTCCAGCGTTTCCTGCTTTTCTCTCATTCGCTCGCGGTTATCACGACGAATTTTGGAACGTTTATTTTTACCGCCTCCGGAGATACGGGCCATTGTCTGTTTGATTTTCTCATCAATTTCTTTTTGAGAAACTTCTTTGACTTCGTTACGACCGCCACGGCGGTTGGAGTTGTTGCCCCGGTTATTACCTCCGGGTCTGGAACCTTGTCGCTGGGGTGGTCGGTTGTTATTATTAACTACGACCTGGGTAACCTTACGCTTCCGGCGTTTTTTGGTAGTATCTGTCTTAACAGTCTTTTTCTTCTTGGCAGGTTTGAGCTTATCGGCATCAATTTTACCTAATATTTTAAGCCCTTTGAGTTGAGGAGTTTTAGCCCGCATCATGTCCTCTCCCGCTTTTGCTGGAGTCTCTGTGCTGGCTGGGGCATCCTTGACGGCTTCTGCTGCCTCTTCGGGTTTCTTTTCCTCTGTTTTCGTTTCCTTAGCTTTTGCCGGAGCGGGTGTCTCTTCAGCCGGAGGTGCAGTTTCTTCGGATGAAACGACTTCTACTTCGGGTTCAGGATTGGCTTTCTTTTTATCTTGTTTCTTCGCCTTAGGTTTTTTCTTGTTAAGGTCAATTTTCCCCTTGATGGTTAAACCAATTTTGGGCGATGACGCATCATCTGTTTCTTCTACCTCAACTATTTCTTCTACAATTTCTTCCGTTTCTGTCTCTGCGACCACGGGTTCTTCGACTACCGGTTCGACGACGGGCGTTTCTTCCACGACGGGTTCAGGTTGTTTTTCTTCGACGGGTGGAGAAGGAGGTGGTGGAGGAGTAGGAGCGGATGGAGGAGAAAAAGATATTTCTTTTTTAGGCGCTTCTTCTTTTTTCGGAGTGGAGCGGGTGCCAATAACTAATTGGTCGGCTTTTTCTTTGATGGCAGCAGAATTCCGGAATTCCTTGAGCAACTCATCGTACATCTCATCGGAAACCTTGGCAGTAGGTTTGTTGTCAATTTCATGACCCACTTTCGCCAGAAATTCGACGATGGTAGTGGTTCCTACATTTAATTCTTTTGCTACCTTAACTAATCTTTGAGCCATTCAATATTTTTTAGTGGCGAAGTAAGCGATATTTGTTAATGATAGACAACAGCCTTTCCGATAAGTAATTTGAATTACATTTTAAATCATTTTAATAAAATTATTGGATTTAAAAAACTCATCATAAAACGCTTTTGTCAAATTGAACAAAATAGCCGTAATACGTAAACATATAAATTGTATATATGGTTCCGGATTGCAAAGATACGAGAAAACTACTTATTATTAAGTGTTATTTCACATAAAAACAAGGGTTTTCCACCTCTTATTCGGCTATTTTGTCCTATATTTCAGAGATTTTACTCTTCTTCTTCTTTTTTCGACTCTTCTTCTTCGAATTCCGCAGCCAGTACTTTTAGCACTTCATCGACCGTTTCTTCCTCTAAATCAGACCGGCGAATAAGTTCCTGACGGCTTAGCGCCAGTACACTTTTAGCAGAATCACAGCCAATATTTTTCAGCTCCTCGATGATCCAGCCTTCGATTTCATCTTTAAATTCTTCCAGTTCAACGTCGTCAATTTCTACTTCTACGGTATTTCTGAAGACATCAATTTCAAATTCGGTCAGACGACTGGCCAGTTTGATATTGGTTCCGCCCTTACCGATGGCCAGCGATACCTGCTCTGGTTCCAGATAAACGGATGCTCTTTTGGTTTCAAGATCCAGGTCGATTTTGGTCACTTTTGCCGGTGTCAAAGCCCGCTGAATAAACAGGTTTTCGTTGCTGGTAAAATTGACAATATCAATATTTTCGTTTTTCAATTCTCGGACAATTCCGTGAATTCTCGATCCTTTCATCCCCACACAGGCACCTACCGGATCGATTCGGTCATCGTACGACTCTACCGCTACTTTGGCACGTTCACCGGGCATACGGACAATGCGCTTGATAGTAATCAATCCATCTTCGATTTCGGGTACTTCCTGTTCCATTAATTTTTCGAGGAAAGTACTGTCCGTCCGCGATACGATCACCACCGGATTGTTATTTTTCATTTCCACTTTACGAATCACACCTTTCACCATATCTCCCTTGCGGTAAAAATCTCCGCGAATCATTTCATTACGTGGCATGATCAGTTCCGTGCCCGTAGCATCATCCAGGATCAGGATTTCCCGCTTCAGAATCTGGTGTACTTCACCGAGTACGATTTCTCCCACCCGTTCGTTATATTTTTTGAATACTTCATCTTTTTCCAGTTCCATAATTCTGGAAATCAGCGTCTGACGGGCCGCCATAATCGCACGTCGGCCAAAATGCTCCAGAAATAGTTGTTCGTAACATTCTTCCCCGACTTCGTAATCTTCGTCGATGGCCAACGCTTCAGAAATAGAAATTTGACTACGCTCATCCAGTACCTCACCGTCCGGCACAATCTCTCTTACTCGCCAAAGTTCAAGGTCTCCCTTTTGAGTATTTACAATTACATCGAAATTATCATCCGACCCGTATTTTTTTCTAATTAGTGTCCGGAAAACATCTTCCAATACGCGCACCATCGTAGGGCGATCAATATTTTTTCCAGTTTTAAATTCTGAAAAAGTATCTACCAGATTCATACTTTAGTTTTTAAAATGTGATTTTTACTTTAGTTTCTTTGATATTGTCAAACGGAATAATATCCTGAACGATAACCGTTTTTTTCTTTTTACCTTCCTTGATTCTTTGTTTGGATTCCAGGGTGATTTGCTTGTCGTCTACTTCGATTAAGGTACCGGTTTTTGTATCCCCTTCCAGTTGCTTTACCTCCAGTTTACGGCCGATGTTTCTTGGATACTGCCGGGCGAATTTCAGTGGACGGGTAATACCGGGAGAGGATACTTCCAGGGTGTATTTTTCACCCAACCATCCTTTTTCATCTATTTCAGCTTCGAGGTAACGGCTCAGTTGCTGGCATTTTTTAAAAGTAATACCAGAGTCACTGTCTACGTAAATTTCCACCCGCTTGTTCTGCAAACTTTTTATTTCTATAATAAAACAGTCTGCAAACTCCTCTTCCTGAAATTTTGTTTCTAATAATTGCGTCAACTGAGCTGAAATCACGATCGTATTTTAAAAGAGAACGAAGCATAAACAGCTTAAACCAGCTTAAACCAGCTTTGCTCAATGGTCCTCCATTCGTTAACTGTAAAAAAAAGAGGGAACCATTTGGCTCCCTCTCCGAGGTTTGTTTGCACAAATATAGGTTATTTTCGTATAAATTCCAAACGATTTATCTGACTTACCAGTGAGTTTCTGTAAACTCTATTCCTTACTTTGGTGTTTTAAATGAGAATTAATCCATCGCTGCTATTATGAATATTTCTGATCTTTTAAGCCGTGCCCTGCAACTCGAATTTCTGACTGCCGAAGAAGGTGTTTTTTTATTTGAAAATGCGACTACTGCCGAACTGATGTACGTCGGCGATAAAATCCGTCAGCACCACGTTCCGGGGAACGTGGTTACCTGGATTATTGATCGTAATTCCAACACTACCAACGTCTGTATTGCCAATTGTAAATTTTGCAATTTTTACCGGCGCCCGGGGCACGAAGAAGTGTACATTACTTCCATCGAAGATTATAAAAAGAAGATCGAAGAAACTTTTGCCTTCGGTGGCGAACAATTATTACTGCAGGGCGGACACCATCCGGATCTTGGACTGAAATATTATTGTGATCTGTTCAGTGAACTAAAATCTCTTTATCCAAATTTAAAATTACACGCACTCGGCCCGCCGGAAATTGCGCACATTACCAAACTCGAAAAATCTACCCACATCGAGGTACTGAAAGCGTTGAAAGAGGCCGGACTGGATTCTCTGCCGGGAGCGGGTGCCGAAATTCTGGATGACCGCGTCCGGCGTCTGATCTCCAAAGGAAAATGTGGCGGTCAGGAATGGCTGGATGTGATGCGGGCGGCCCATAAACTTCATCTTACAACTTCTGCAACCATGATGTTTGGTCACATCGAAACCAATCTGGAACGAATGCAGCATTTCGTTGACTTGCGGCAGGTACAGTCCGAAAAACCGGCAGATGCAAAAGGATTTTTAGCGTTTATTCCCTGGCCGTTTATGGACGAAGGAACTTTATTGAAAAAAATAAAAAGAGCCAGAAATACCTGTACCGGGGACGAGTATATCCGGATGATTGCCATGAGCCGGATCATGCTTCCCAACGTTGTAAACATTCAGGCTTCGTGGCTAACAGTCGGAAAACAGGTCGCTCAGGTTTGTTTGCACGCGGGCGCCAATGATTTTGGGAGTATTATGATCGAGGAAAATGTGGTTTCGGCGGCGGGTGCGGCGTTTAGATTTACCGCTTCGGGTATTCAGCAGGCGATCCGGGACGCGGGTTTTGTTCCTCAACTGAGAAATCAACAGTATGACTTCCGGGAACTGCCAGCCAATATTAAAGAACAGGATTTGCAGGAAGAGGGGATGATTGTGGATTAGGAATAAAACGCAATCATCAAGTAATGGTAAAACAATAACTTCCGGATTTTCAATAAAATCAACTTGATGTTATACGATAGAATTCAGGAGGCCGTAGCCTTCATTCAGGATAAAATTTCTTTTACCCCGACCACCGGTATTATTCTCGGTACGGGGCTGGGAGGACTCGTCGAAGATATCGACATTGTGGGCGAAATAGCGTACACAGACATTCCGCACTTTCCCGAAAGTACCGTTGCCAGTCATCAGAACCGGCTTGTTTTTGGTCATCTCGCCGGACAGCCCGTCGTAGCCATGGCCGGAAGATTTCATTACTACGAAGGCTATTCGATGCAGGAGGTAACCTTTGGCGTTCGAGTATTAAAATTTTTAGGAATCAAGGAACTAATTGTCAGCAACGTAGCAGGCAGTACCAGTCAACACATTTTTCCCGGCGACATTGTTTTTATTAAAGATCATGTCAATCTCCAACCGGAAAATCCGCTACGTGGTGCGAACGACGAACGGCTGGGTGTCCGTTTTCCGGACATGATGAAAGTCTATGATCTGGATAAAAATCAGCGGGCGCTGGCGATTGCAAAACGGAAAGGTATCCGTGCCCACGAAGGCGTCTATGTTTGTCTGCAAGGTCCCAATTTAGAAACGCCTTCTGAATATGAATTCTTACACCGCATCGGTGGTGACCTGGTCGGGATGTCCACCGTTCCGGAAGTAATTGTAGCCCGGCATTCCGGCTTGCCCGTTTTTGCCTTGTCGGTTGTTTCCAATCAGTGCTATCCCAAAGAAATTATCAAAGAGACTACCGTTGAATCGGTCATTGCACTCGCTCAGGAGACCGCACCAAAAATGTGTCAGATTGTCAAATCTCTGCTCAAAAAAGAAGACTCGTAATCTGTTTATTACAAGTCTTTCTATAAACGAAGCTGTTTAAAAACTCCAAAAATACCTGCGTCCTGATCTTTTTCTGCCACTCTTCCCCTTTTTTGTCGTCCGTAGCGCGGCTACGCACTCCAAAAAGAGGGTCGATTGACTGAAAAATCTTCATGCCTCGGTTTCTTTTCGAATTCTTATACAGCTTCAGCGAAATTATAAACTAAAAATGCTTTTTGGGGTAGGGAATCTTGATTGAAAATGCTATTTAATTAGAAATATCAGATGATCTACTACTTTGTACTTTTACCTGCGAAGGATTTCCCTTGTACGTAATGTCACTCGCTCCCGAAGCGCTCGCATTGATGGATTCGGTGGTATGAATTTCTACGTCAGAACCACCACTGGCACTGATACTGCTGTGCTTTACTACAAATTGCTTAGCCTCTACGTCAGAACCGCCGCTACAGCTAATGTCAATTTTATCCGCACTGCCCGTCAGCTCAATATCAGATCCACCGGAAGCATTACATATAACCCTGTCAGCCGTCAAATCCATTTCCAGGTCTGATCCACCACTGAGATTAATTTCGAGATCATCCGCTTTCCAGCTTCCTTTTCCATAAACATCGGAACCTCCGCTGGCAGAAATTTCATTTAAAAATGGAGCGTGGATTGTCACATCCATATTTCCTCTATTTTTTCTTTTCCAGCTATCCAGTTTGATGACGAGTGTACCGTTTTTAACTTCGGTAATTATATTATCCATTATTTCCTTTTTTGCCTTGACAGAAACACTGGTTTTCTCAGACTGATAAAGATGTACATCAATACCGTAGCCTACGCTTACCGCATCAAAATTGCCTACTTCCCGATCTTCTTCGATCCGGTTGGCGTCATCCTTGCCCCACTGCGCCGAAAGCGTAAGGGTCATTATTAAAAATAAAAAACTGAGGATGAGCTTGTTAAAGATGGTTAGATTTTTCATACTGGATTATTTAGTTTTAATTTAATTTTTTCGAAAATTTTAAAGAAAGATTTTGTAATATGGAGTCTTGTAATATTTCTTTCTGCTCTAATGACAAGCTTGTTTTTGAAAGGTTGCGGGGCAATTATTTTTTTGAGAAAATTTTTAAATAACACTATGATCAAACGCAAATCTTACGCGCTCAAAGCGGGCAATCTGAATAATCTAAAACTGGTCGAAGAAAATTTACCCGATCCGCCTGCCGGTCAGGTAACCGTTGCCATCTCCGCCATCGGACTTAACTTTGCGGATATTTTTGCCATGTTTGGATTGTACAGCGCCACACCAAAAGGCACTTTTATTCCCGGACTGGAATACGCTGGTACGATTCTGAAAACGGGACCGGGCGTTACTTCTGTCAAAGTGGGTGATCGCATCATGGGGGTTACTCGTTTTGGTGCCTACACCACTCACTTAAACATTGAAGAAACTTACGTAATTCCCATTCCTCAGGGCTGGACGGACGAAGAAGCGAGCGGTTATCTCGTTCAGGTATTGACGGCCTATTATGGTTTGATTTATCTGGGTAGACTGGAAAAGAAAGAAACCGTGCTGATTCATAGTGCGGCGGGAGGGGTCGGAATTTTAGCCAACCGGATTGCAAAAAAATATGGCGCTTTTACCATTGGTACCGTGGGCAATGCTGCCAAAATTGATTTTTGTAAAAAAGAAGGATACGACCGGATGATTGTTCGTAGTAATAATTTCGGACAGGATCTTAAAAATGCACTGGGCGACCGAAAACTGAACGTCGTCATGGAATGTATCGGTGGAAAAATATTCAGCGAAGGCTTTAAACAAATGACGGAACAGGGACGCATGGTTATCTACGGGGCAGCACAATATGCTTCGCCGGGTAAACGCCCCAATTATCTGAAAGCAGCGTGGATGTTTTTGAACCGACCCAAAATTGATGCGCAGGGACTGGCCGAAGAAAATAAAACAGTCAGCGGTTTTAACCTCATTTATTTATACGAAAAATCAGAATTGCTGCATCAGTTGCTGAGCGAACTTAAAGAGCTGAATCTCGAAAAACCGCACGTCGGCCACGTCGTAGATTTTGACAAAATGATAGACGCTATTCAATTATTTCAAACCGGTAAGACTGTTGGAAAAGTAGTGGTGAAAGTAAGTTAGTATTGAAGTTATTTAAAATTAGAAAATCGTGCTGAAGGACAGAATTATCGGTAGCTATCAGGGAAGTGAAAAAGGACCATTACTCCTCGTGCTGGGCAGTATCCACGGAAACGAACCCGCTGGTACCCGGGCGTTGCAGGAACTGTTTGCTATGCTTAAAGCAGAACCCCGAAAAAATCCGGGTTTTAGTTTTCGTGGTAAACTCATCGGCATCCGGGGTAATCTCCGGGCCATCGAACAGAAAAAGCGTTTTATTGACAAAGATCTAAACCGTCAGTGGACTCCTGAAAATATCAACCGGGTTACTTCCGCACCGGTCAGTACGCTGGATTCCGAAGACCAGGAATTGCGGGAACTCATCGATTGTATCACCTCCGAAATTGCCGACTACCAACCAGAAGAAATTATTTTGCTTGACCTGCACACTACCACGGCCTACGGAGGAATCTTCACGGTCGTCTCCGATGATGCGCGCAGTATCAATATCGGTCTGGCCGTACACGCACCGGTTATCAAGGGTTTACTGAAAGGAATTTCGGGAACCTCTTTACATTATTTTACCACCGAAAATTTTGGCATTTCCACCACCGCGCTTTGCTTTGAATCCGGTCAGCACAACGAACCAATGGCCATCACCCGCGCCGTTTCTGCGCTCGTCAATTTTCTGCGGGCCACCGAATGTGTCAAGCCCGAAGACGTGGAACACCGTCATGATTTGTTATTAAAAAAACATACTGAAAATCTGCCTGCGATTTCTGAATTGATTACCGTTCATGCGATTCGGCAGGGAGATAATTTTATCATGCAACCGGGGTACACTAATTTTCAAAAAGTAAAAAAAGGTACCTTACTGGCTACTGATAAAAATGGCAATATTCTGATGCCTTCCGATGGAATGATTCTGATGCCGCTATACCAACCGCAGGGAGACGACGGTTTTTTTATTATCAAAGAAGTGAAAAGCTGGTCCGCAGAACGAAAAAAAGCAACACCGTAAAGTGCTGCTTTTTTATTCCAGAATTTTATTTGAAAATTTTAATCAATAAGAATTCTCCGAGGCGCTGCCTCGGATGAACACGCCTGCCTGCCGTGCCTGCTGCAGGAAATCCAGCAAAGGCAGGTTAGCGGGCCTGATTAACTAATTTACCGATTAACTGTGTTTAGCTTTGAGCGATACCCCGACGGCTTGCCTCGGGGAGCTTCATTCCGTTCCAGCGTTACCGCCCCATGTGTACCAGCAAAATCGAGATATCCGCCGGAGAAACTCCGCTGATCCGACTCGCCTGCCCGATTGTATGCGGGCGTAAATCCGTTAGTTTTTCACGCGCTTCCGAACTCAGAGACTGCAATTCCGCGTAATCCATGTCCGGACGTAGCTTCACAGATTCTAGGCGGTTCATCTTGTTCACCATCTCCTGTTCCTTCTGAATGTAGCCGGCATATTTCATATTTATTTCCGCCAGGTTAACCGATTCTGCGTCGAAGGTGGCCAGCTCTTCTTTTAGAGCGGGAAGATATTCCTGTAACAAATCGATATCGATGTTTGGCCGGATTAACACATTGTGCAACTTCAGTTTTTGCTTCAGCGGAGCGGAGTTCTGCTTTTCCAGCATTGCGTTCAACTCATCCGGTCCGACACTGATTTTCTTAAAACGTTTCTCGACCGCCGCGGCCGCCTCGGCTTTTTCGTTCACCCGTTCCATCCGGCTTTCCATATTGGCGACCCCCAACTTTTCCGCAATCGGAGACAGCCGAATATCCGCGTTGTCCTGACGCAGCAAAATCCGGTATTCGGCCCGCGAAGTAAACATCCGGTAAGGTTCTTTGGTCCCTTTGTTTACCAGATCATCAATCAATACACCGATGTATGCTTCTGATCTTTTGAGGATCAAAGGCTCTTCTTCATTGATAGCCAGATGAGCATTCATCCCTGCCATCAATCCCTGGCAAGCCGCCTCTTCGTATCCGGTCGTTCCATTGATCTGTCCCGCAAAAAACAGATTTTTTACTTTCCGGGTTTCTAAATTTATTTTCAATTGTGTCGGTGGAAAATAATCGTATTCAATCGCATAACCGGGACGGAACATCTTGGCATTTTCGAAACCTTCAATCTGCCGCATGGCTTTGTATTGTACGTCCTCGGGTAAAGAAGAAGAAAATCCATTTACATAAATTTCTATGGTGTTCCAACCCTCCGGTTCTACGAATAACTGGTGCCGGTCCTTGTCAGCAAAGCGATCAATCTTATCTTCGATGGATGGACAGTACCGCGGTCCGACGCCCTGAATCCGGCCGTTGAACATGGGCGAACGGTCAAAACCTGTCCGTAAAATATCGTGTACTTTTTTGTTCGTGTACGTGATGTGACAAGGACGTTGATTTTCCAGTGCGGGCGTGTCCGTATAGGAAAATCTACCCGGAGTTTCATCTCCGGGTTGCGTCTCCATCCGGTCCCAGTCGAGCGAACGGCCATCAATACGTGGAGGTGTTCCGGTCTTCATCCGACCCGATTCGAATCCGAGTTCAACCAACTGAGCGGTGATACCCGTAGCGGCTCTTTCTCCCGCCCGGCCTCCGCCAAATTGTTTATCACCAATATGAATCAAACCGTTCAGAAAAGTACCATTGGTTAGTACGACCGACTTACTTTCTATTTCCAGACCAATTCCGGTTCTCACACCTACGGCTATTCCGTCTTTTACCACGAGTCCCGTTACCATTTCCTGCCAGAAGTCAATGTTTGGATGCGCTTCGAGCATCAGCCGCCATTTTTCCGCAAATCGCATCCGGTCGCTTTGAGCGCGTGGACTCCACATCGCCGGTCCTTTCGATTTGTTGAGCATTCTGAATTGAATCATTGTATGATCCGTCACAATGCCGGAATATCCACCCATCGCATCTACTTCCCGGACGATCTGTCCTTTGGCTACGCCACCCATCGCGGGGTTGCACGACATCTGTGCGATCGTGTTCATATTCATGGTGGCCAGCAGGACTTTTGAGCCAAGATTGGCTGCCGCTACGGCTGCTTCACAACCCGCATGGCCCGCACCTACCACAATCACATCATACTTTGGAAACATTATTCGATATTTTTATTAAAACGTTATATACAAATTTACGAAAATAGAACCAGAATGTCAGCAGGTAAGTTCCCGGTGTATTTATGCTATAACAACAAAAAGTTTTGACTTCTAAAGGAACCATTTGGTGAATTTGAACGTTATATAAACGTCAATAATTAACACGGTTAAACGTATTTGTTTTATTTGCGTCTAACTGATAAAGATAAAATATGGAGGTCAAAATAACAAAGGGCATCAAAATATCGGTGGATTGTACTTATCAGGAAGAACAGTCTAACCCCGCCAAGCAGCAATTCGCATTTTCGTATCAGGTCGTGATTGAAAATCAGAGTCAGCATACCGTTCAGTTACTGAAAAGGCACTGGTATATTTTCGATGCTTGTGCTATTCGCCGCGAAGTGGAAGGAGACGGGGTCATCGGTGAACAGCCCGTATTAAAACCCGGCGAAAGCCATAGCTATCTTTCCTGGTGTCCGTTACAAAGTGGCATTGGAACGATGCGCGGATATTATACGATGAACAGAATCACGGACGACGCAAAATTTAAAGTGGAGGTTCCACAATTCAATATGATGGCGCCGGTGATGATGAATTAGTCACTCAGTGTAAAAATAAACACCCCAGTTACTTACGTTTTTCCTCGTAGGATGCAATGACGGGATTTTCTGTTTTAGCCGGATGTTGATTGAATAAATTACTGTGGGTCTGATAAAGGTCAGGAAGTTGTGTCTTAAATTTTTCCGGAAAGGAAAAGAAAAAAACTACGCTAACCGCCCAGACATCCAGATTTTCCAATCCTACAAATCCTTCTACTTTTTTTCGTGGAAAACGGCTTATTTTTTCAAAATCAGCCCAAAGTTCTTCTGATAGTTCCGGATAAGTTCTCTGCGGATTACTCAGCCGGAAGACCTTCGCGTATTCGTAGAGTCCGATATTGAAATATTGATCCGAATGCAGCGTACCGGGCATCAGGTGGTCCATGGCAAAGAGCAAAACACCATCTTCGGCAAAAATTTCCGACGAGTGGAAGCTTTTTGGATATTGGATAGTAGGAAAAGTTCCGGGATAAATCACAATGCGTTCAAACATATTCAGCAAATAATCCTTTTGTCCAAACGTCAATTGAACGATATTAGCAGCGACGATACCTTTGACATCTTCCGGAATATCTTCCATTACCTGAGGTCTGAAATCGTTGGCTTCGATGTATAATGCGACCCTGGTTCTGAATTTCTGCTTGTTTTTTTCCGAAAGCCGTTGGTAGTATAGCAGCCGTTGTTCGAAGATTTTACGGAGGGGGGCTTCTACATCCGGGGGGTATTTCTGATACCACCACCAGTCAATTGCGGGTTGCAAAAAGTAAATACCCACCAGATAAAGGATAAAAGGGACCATGTGCATGGCGTACAACTCATCCCGGAAACAAGTGATGTACAAAAAAATCGCAAAGCCAATTATGCCCGGAATAGCTAATATTTTAGAAAGAGGTAGTCCCATTATTTTGATTTAAAGGTGAAATTTAAAAAAAAAATTCAAGAAGTGTCCGATAAACTTGTGGATTAGCTAAAAACAATATAGATTTGCAATCGCTTCTTTAAAAGGTGCCTTAGCTCAGTTGGTAGAGCAATGGACTGAAAATCCATGTGTCCCTGGTTCGATTCCTGGAGGCACCACAAAATTTTTCTCGTTTATGTACGCAAGTATTTTTCATCACCATCATTTCTTAACTATCACTCAGACAGATAGATGATGCCTTGTTGAAAATTAAACGATTATTAACTAAAGCGGTTTATCAGTTATCTGATAAACCGCTTTTTCTATTTATACGATCCAATTTTTTCAAAAATAAAAAATCATGCGCCAACCCCGCTTAAAAATAGCCATTCAAAAATCCGGCAGATTACAGGAAGACTCTCTCCGGATGCTCAAAGAATGCGGCATCTCCATCGATAACGGCAAAGACCAGTTAAAGGCACAGGCCCGCAATTTTCCACTGGATGTGCTCTACCTCCGTAATTCCGATATTCCGCAATATGTACAGGACAACGTAGCACATCTTGGTATTGTGGGTGAAAACTTACTGGTAGAAAAACAAAAAGATATTCAAAAAGTACTTCCGCTGGGTTTCTCTAAATGCCGGCTTTCCGTGGCCGTACCGAAAGAAGTCAATTATACCGGACCGACATGGCTCAATGGAAAACGAATCGCTACCTCTTATCCGGTCGCACTGAAAGGCTTTTTAAAAGAAAATAACCTGGCGGCTGATATCCACGAAATTTCCGGATCGGTAGAAATTGCACCGGGTATCGGTCTCGCCGACGCAGTCTGTGATCTGGTTAGCAGCGGCAGCACGCTGTTTAAAAATAATCTGGAAGAAAAAGAAGTGCTTTTTAAATCTCAGGCTTGCCTGGTAGCCGGAACCATCCCCGCCGAACTGGAAGCGACTTACCAGCAATTGATCTTCAGACTGGAATCAGTCCTGGAGGCAAAAAACAACAAGTACCTGCTGATGAATGCACCCAATGATAAAATCAAGGAAATTATCCAGCTTTTACCGGGTATGAAAAGTCCGACCGTCATGCCGCTGGCCACGGAGGGCTGGAGTTCTGTGCATACGGTTATTAATGAGCAAAAATTCTGGGACATTATTGGAAAACTAAAGAATCACGGCGCGGAAGGCATCCTGGTTATTCCAATTCAAAAGATGATTCTATAAAACTAAGAGTATGAAAATTTATCAAAATCCTGATACGTTACTTTCGCAAAAAATCCTGCAACGCCCCGTTCACGAAGCCCAAAATCTGGAGTCTACCGTGGGAATGGTTTTAAAGAAGGTGAAGGAAGAAGGAGACAGCGCACTAAAAGATTTCACTCAAAAATTTGATCAGGTAACGATCACTGATTTTAAAGTCAGCGAAGCGGAAATTATCGCCGCCGGAAATCTGGTTGCTCCGGAATTAAAAAAAGCGATTCAGACCGCCAAGTCAAATATCGCCGTTTTTCATCAGAGTCAGCAAAGCGATTCGCCCCGGGTTGAAACCATGTCCGGTATCGAATGCTGGCAAAAAAGTATTGGCATCGAAAAAGTGGGATTTTACATTCCCGGTGGTACCGCACCGCTTTTTTCTTCCGTGCTGATGATGGCGGTGCCAGCACAAATTGCGGGTTGTAAAGAGATGATTCTTTGCACACCACCACAAAAAGACGGATCCATCAATCCGGTGATTTTATATACGGCCAACCTCTGTGGCATTACCCGAATTTTCAAAGTAGGCGGTGCCCAGGCGATCGCGGCGATGGCCTACGGAACGGCTACCATTCCGGCAGTTTATAAAATTTATGGTCCCGGCAATCAGTATGTTACAGCAGCAAAACAACTGGTCAGTCAGCAGGGAACGGCGATTGATATGCCAGCCGGACCGTCGGAATTGATGGTCGTAGCGGATCATACCGCGAAGGCTGATTTCGTTGCATCGGATCTTCTGTCTCAGGCCGAACACGGTGTGGATAGTCAGGTGGTCCTGATCGCTTTTGATTTGGATTTTGCAAAAAAAGTTTTGGCGGAAATCGAAATGCAATTAACAAAATTACCGCGCCGGGAGATCGCAAAAAAGGCACTTGAAAACAGTCCGGTTTTAGTTTTAAAAGATCGTGATGCCGGCCTGAGCATTGTCAACCAGTACGCACCCGAACATTTAATTCTTGCCGTCGATGCGGTAGAGGCTTTCGCCGAAAGGGTGACCAACGCCGGCTCTGTTTTTATGGGAAATTATACGCCGGAATCTGTGGGCGATTATGCGAGTGGTACGAATCATACGTTACCGACCAACGGCTATGCGCGCAGTTACAGCGGATTGAATTTAGATGCTTTTGTTAAAAAAATTACGTTTCAGAAACTGAGTGCGGCGGGTTTACAAAACATTGGCGAAACGGTGGAACTGATGGCAGAAGCGGAACAGTTGCAGGCACATAAGGAGGCGGTGAGTGTACGGCTGAGGTGGATTAGTAATGAATAATGCCCCGTACTTGTATAAAGACAATTCAAAACTAAACTTCCGAGATGGATTTGATTAAAAAAATGGTTAGAAAAAATATCCTGGCGATGACAGCTTATGCGTCGGCCAGAAGTGAATTTACCGGAGTGGCGGAAGTATTTCTGGATGCCAACGAGAATCCGTTTGATAATGGACTTAATCGTTATCCGGATCCGTTGCAGAAGAAATTAAAAGAAAAGATTGCCATTGAAAAACAGGTGAATCCGGACCAGATTTTTTTAGGGAACGGGAGCGACGAGGCGATTGATTTACTGATCAGAATATTTTGCGAACCCGGCAAAGATGAGATTATTACCTTGCCACCTACCTACGGAATGTATAAAGTTTCGGCGGCGCTATCGGATGTAAAGATAGTTACCGTTCCTTTGACTGTTGATTTTAAAATAGATACAAATAAAGTACTTGAACGTGTGGACGAGCGTTCCAAAATTCTTTTTATCTGCAGTCCGAATAATCCAACCGGGAATGATATTCCGCTGGCGCAAATCACCCGATTACTGGATCATTTTCCGGGGATGCTGGTAGTAGACGAAGCTTACATTGATTTTTCGGAGCAAGATAGTTGTACCAAGTTATTGGAAAAATATCCCCGACTGATTGTTTTACAAACTTTTTCAAAAGCCTGGGGTTTAGCCGGCATCCGTCTGGGGATGGCTTTCGCTCATCCGGAAATTATCCAACTTTTAAACAAGGTGAAACCTCCCTATAACATCAATCAACTGACGCAGACTGCAGCCTTGAACGCACTGAATAATGTAACCGAAAAAACGGTAAATGTCCAGTCTGTTTTAGAGCAAAGAGCAATGCTGAAAAAGGCACTGAACGACTTAAATTTTGTAAAAAAAGTCTATCCTTCCGACGCTAATTTTCTGCTGGTACAAATGGAAGAACCACGAGCGGTTTATAATTTTCTATTAAAAAACAACATCATCGCCCGCGACCGTTCCACCGTAACCGGATGCGCTGGTTGCCTGCGTTTTACGGTAGGTACAGCCGCCGAAAACGAACGACTCATCACGGTCTTAAAAAACTTTAAAACTGATTCCCCGATATGAAAAAAGTATTATTTATTGACCGCGACGGTACCCTGGTCATCGAACCACCCGTAGATTATCAACTGGATTCTCTGGAGAAACTGGAATTTTATCCCGGTGTATTTCAGTACCTTTCCCGGATCGTAAAAGAACTTGATTACGAACTTGTCATGGTCACCAATCAGGATGGACTCGGAACGGATAGTTTTCCGGAAGATACCTTCTGGCCTGCTCATAACAAAATGCTTCAGGCATTTACAAATGAAGGAATCGACTTCGCGGCAGTGCACATCGACCGGAGTTTTCCGGCGGACATGGCCCCTACCCGTAAACCAAGAACGGGCCTGCTGACCGAATACCTCGAAGGAGATTACGACCTGGCAAATTCTTTCGTTTTGGGAGACCGATTGACTGACATGGAGCTTGCTAAAAATCTGGGGGCAAAAGGAATTTTTATTTCGCAGGAAACCGGGCTCGGAGACGAGGAACTGTCTACTAAAAAACAAGATTTAGAGAAAGTGATCGCCTTGACGACACAAAGCTGGGAAGCCATTTATCAGTTTCTGAAACTACCGGCCCGTACCGCTTCCATTCAAAGGAAAACCAAAGAAACGGATATTCAAATTGAACTGAATCTGGATGGAACCGGCCAGGCAAAAAATGAAACCGGACTAGGCTTTTTTGATCACATGCTCGATCAGTTAGCACGGCACTCTGGTTGTGATTTATCCGTAAAAGTAGCAGGAGATTTACACATTGATGAACACCACACCATCGAAGATACGGCGCTGGCCCTGGGCAGTGCGTACCGGCAAGCGCTGGGTGACAAGATGGGAATTGAGCGTTATGGGTTTTCGTTGCCGATGGACGATTGTCTGGCACAAGTGGCGCTGGATTTTGGCGGTAGGCCGTGGCTGATGTGGGAGGCAGATTTTAAAAGAGAAAAAATCGGAGATATGCCTACGGAGATGTTTTATCATTTTTTCAAATCTTTTTCCGATACGGCGCTGGCTAATTTAAATATAAAAGCAGAAGGAACCAACGAGCATCATAAGATTGAAGCTATTTTTAAGGCTTTCGCCAAATCTGTTAAAATTGCCGTAAAACGGGATATTGAAAATATGCGATTGCCATCAACGAAAGGGATTCTGTAAAAGAACTGTTGATTAAGGATCATTCAATTTATTTTATAAAAATATTTTGTTCAGTTTTAAATTTGTACTCGGAATGATCCCAGCGGGATCGCATTATTTTTTTGAGTAGAATAAACATAAATAAACTTGATCTGACAAAATTTTAAAGTCATTAAAAGAGCGTTTTTTTGTTACCTGAATAACATGATTGATGACCGTTAGTCACCTAAAAACAACAATATGAAAATTGTAATTATTGACTACAATGCCGGAAACGTAAGATCGGTTCTTTTTGCCCTGGAGCGAATTGGGGTCGTGGCGGAGTTGAGCAGTGATCCTGATAAAATAAAATCAGCGGATAAAGTTATTTTTCCCGGAGTCGGGGAAGCAAAAAATACGATGGCTTATTTACGTAAAACCGGACTGGCAGAAACTATTCGCGGATTAAAACAACCGACACTCGGAATCTGTCTGGGTATGCAATTGCTTTGTGAATATTCCGAAGAAGGAAACACTGATTGTCTTAATATTATTCCACTGAAGGTGAAAAAATTTATAGCTAGTGCGACGGATCAAAAAATTCCACACGTTGGTTGGAACAAAATAATGTTTGAAAAAAGTACGCCATTATTTAAAAAAAATCAACCCGGTGATTACGCTTATTTTGTGCACAGCTATTACGTTGAAAAAGGAGATTATACCACAGCAACCTGCGATTATATTCTACCGTTCAGTGCCGCTTTGCAGAAAGATAATTTTTATGCTACCCAGTTTCATCCCGAAAAATCAGGTGACGTGGGCGAGCTTATTTTAAAAGAATTTATAAATTTATAAGATGCTTATTATTCCAGCGATTGATATTATTGATGGCAAATGTGTTCGCCTTACGCAAGGTGACTACAATCAGAAAAAAGTATACAATGAGCATCCACTCGAAGTGGCAAAAGCATTCGAGGGCGCGGGTATCACGCACCTGCACCTAGTGGATCTGGACGGCGCCAGAGCCCGGCATATTGTCAACTATAAAGTCCTGGAAACAATCGCCAGCAAAACGTCGCTGACGATTGATTTTGGGGGAGGCCTCAAGTCTGACCAGGATGTTCATATTGCTTTTGAGAGCGGAGCGCATCAGATTACCGGTGGAACCATTGCCGTAAAGGGAGCAGCTATTTTTACCAACTGGATCAATAAATATGGTGGTGATAAAATAATTTTGGGGGCTGATGTCAAAGACCGTAAAATTGCAGTACACGGTTGGGAGGAAACCAGTGATTTAGACTTATTTGATTTTGTGGCGGACTACCAAACAAAAGGAATTCAGCGGGTTATTTGTACGGATATTGCCAAAGACGGAATGCTGGAAGGAGCGGCAACTGATTTATACAAAGAGCTGATCGATCGCTTTGCTGATTTAGAAATAATTGCCAGCGGTGGCGTATCCGATCTGGCTGATCTGGAGCGTTTAGCGGAGGTTGGTTGCCACGGAGCCATTGTCGGAAAGGCCCTTTATGAAGGTCGGATTCGGCTGGAGGATGTGCGGATTTATTGATGACTGACCGATCCCGACGAAGGAGGGCGGCGTGCGACAGCGCGACGAGGGAAGGAACCGCGTAAGCGGAGGGGAGGGCGCATTGGTGGATGTGTAGATTCGTGGATGTGCGGATTTATTGATTTTCATTAAAAAAAGATATCTGTCAACGATTAAACGATTAAACAAATCAACGATTAAACAATTAAACAATTTTGATGTGCATGACTGACGGATACCGACTCAAAGTAGGGCTGCGTGCGAAGAGGGAACGCACCGAGTGAACGGACGGGTGGCGTGTACGGATTAGTGTCTCTTTAGAATGTAAATCTCTAACTACCCTCTCCTTCAAAAATAACACTCCTTTGCGGATTTATCTTGTATTTGTTCTTGGGAAGCAACGTTTTGTTCGCCGTAGGATTATAGTTTTCGTTGTCTGGATTCAGGATATAATCGAGCTGGTATTCGATCATTTTTTCAAAAGGAAGCAGGAAATCTTTTGTATCAGCGTGTTCAAAATTACTTTGCTTTAATAAATTTAAAACCGTGTAAACGGATTC
Organism: uncultured Saprospiraceae bacterium; assembly: GCA_937921555.1. Lineage (GTDB taxonomy): Bacteria > Bacteroidota > Bacteroidia > Chitinophagales > Saprospiraceae > JALZUU01. The sequence goes on along the minus strand of CAKZUV010000048.1, from coordinate 12,712 downwards.
AATCGTACTGAGACAAAGGGCGTCCGGCTGCTGTTTAAAAACAAACTTTGAGGTAATTTTATTATCAAAACTTACTCTTTTTAATTGTTGTAAATTCTTACTCAATTTAAGCATTTTACGGGCACAGGGCCAGGTACCATCGAGCAGAAACAGGTATGGCGTATCCCCCATAAATATATTTGTTTCGGAACTTTCGCTTACCGATAAGTTAAAACTATTTTTTCCCGGATACAATAGGAAAGAACAATGTTCTTTTTTATTTAGTATTTCGTTTACTCGCTTATGATGGGTAAAATCTATTCCCACCAGAATCTCCGAATTTTCAAGCTGCAACCGGGTCATCTGTCCCGTTCCGTTTCTTTGTCTTTTATACTCTTTTGGGTGCATCAGAATGATAAAACGGGTCTTGGTCCGCAAAGGATGAATGTATTTACAAATACAGGATTCCGAAGGTCTCATGCATTTATAACAGTTAATTCTTGGTTTATTTGTTTTTGTTGGCAAAGTTAGTGTTTGTTGATTTTATTATTGGCAAAGAGACAATTCATGAATTGTATTTACGACGTTGTAAGAAGAAGGAGTTTAGCGTTCAATAGGTCCCTACGCCTTCAATCCCCCATCGACCGACAAGGCTACTCCATTCAGATAACTTGCCTCGTCGCTGCACAACCAGCAAATCGTCTTGGCCACTTCACTCGCTTTTCCGAACCGCTTCATCGGGACAGCCATTTCCATCATCTTAAATAATTTTGGATCTCCGGCCAGACCACCAGTCCCCATTTCAGTGTCAATGATCGAGGGACAGACAGCGTTGATCCGGACGTTGAATTTTCCGTATTCGTGGGCCGCTGTTTTGGTCATTCCGACGACGGCGTGTTTGGAGGCAGCGTAGGCGCCCATACGCGGAGCCGCACCAATCCCGGCGGCAGAAGCCGTGTTGACAATCGAACCACTACCCTGTTCCCGCATGATTTTCAGCGCGGCCCGCATTCCGTAGAAGACGCCTGTTTGGTTAACGGCGATGACTTTATGCCAGTCTTCGTCGGTGATCGCCTCGAAAAAACCAAGCTCATTGGCAATGCCGGCATTATTGATCAGGTGATCCAGTCGGTTGTATTTTTTCATACAGAAATCAAAAAGCGTTTTCACGGAAGCCAGATTTGACACATCTACTGGATGAAAATGCGCATCCGCACCTTGCTCCACCAATTTCCCGGTGAGCGTTTTTCCGGCGGCCTCGTTACGGTCTGCCAGGATAAGACTGGCTCCCCGGGTTGCAAATTCTTCCGCCGTTGCTTTACCAATTCCGGCGGAGGCTCCGGTGATGATGACTACCTGGTTTTTGAAATTCATTTTTTTGTTGAAATGTTTAGTTGTTGAGTTGTTTATTTGTTTAATCGTTTAGTCGTTTAGTCGTTTATAAAAAACGGGTATCTTGAATCATTTTAAACAAAAAATGCACGAAATAAACTTTTCGTGCATTTTCTGCTATGGTATAATAGCAAAATTTTAATAACCTGAAAGTGATTATTCTACCACAATCGTCACGCGGTTGTTAATGGCCATCCCTTCGGCGGTTTCGTTGTCAGCCTGCGGATCCTGCGGTCCCACTGCTTTTGCGATTACCTGCTTGGATGGGAAGAATTTACCTCCGTTGGAATCTCGAATGATTCTACGGATTCTTTCCGCTCTTTGTTTAGCAATTTTCATTTTTTCAGAAGATCTGCCCTGATTATCCGTATAACCACTGACGATAATAATTGCGTCCGGATTAGTTGTCATATAGGAAGCCAGATAATCAATGATGTCCAGTAATTTCGGATCATCCTCGGGGAATCCAGCTTCATCTCCGTTGAAATAAACGGTTTTGGAGTCGTCAAAGTTGAGGGTGGATGCTGCGGCAGCGCCCATGTCATTGGTAGAGAGATCAAACTTTACCGAATTGTACAATTTTTTATCAATAAATCCCAGATCAGATGCTTCCATTCCGGTGGTAGAAATCTGTTCTGTGCTCGCACCATCCGAAACCAATACCTCTTTTACCGCTTCGGCGCGGGCAATTCCCAGGTTGGCATAATCTGTTTTGTTGGATTCATCGATCGCATAAACACCCGTCAGTGCGAGCGTCTTTTCCGGATGATCCATCAGGTAATTAGCTGTTTTTTTAAAATAATTATCTCTGGCGTGATCCGTGATCGCAATGGCAGCGGTGCTTTTCGGAAAGTTATAATTTCCGGTAGAGGTCGCTTTGAAATCTCCGTCAATCAGACTAAGATTGCTGGTCGTAGCAGCAGCGCCGGCGGCAGCCGCAGGACAAAATAGTTTAGACAGAAAGAAGGAACCTCCAAGAATCCAGAAAAAGGATATTACAAATAATAGTGGTCTCATCGCAAATGTTTGTTTTTAGGATTTATACCAGAAAAGTCATGAATCAAAATAGTAAATGACTAAAATAACGGGTAACTTTTTTCCAGTATGCTTCCGAATTTGTAAAATTTATAAATATGTACATGACTTTTTGGGTAAAACTACGTCATAAAACCGTTAAGACGATTTATGATGCTTGTAAAGGTACGGCTTTTAACGAAAAGTGCGAAATCTGGAAAAATAATTTTCTAAATTATATTGAAATAAAATCAGAATATTTACTTTTGGTAAAAAATATTTTTCTATTAAAAAATAGATTTCTTTTTAATAAAAGAAAAGTTTATCTTACCTTCGCTTATTGATACATCAACATACTATTTTTAAAAATTGAGAGAAAACTTAAATCCCTTTAACTGTCAGAAGAGAATCTTTTTAATTCGATCTACACACAATTTCCAGGACTTTAATTTTTCCAAATCGTTACTGCAGACGGCTTTCCGCTAGCGCATATTCTAAAAAGATATAGTGCTTCAGGTAGTCAGAACGCGGCACAGGCTGTTACATCTGCTGGATTTTAATCCTGCCAGGTATTCGTAACACCCGTTGCCAGAGTTCTCCTGGACGATGGTCCGGTCTAAGATTTTAGCAATATTTAATCACATATATAACAAATAACTAGACTATGTTATCGAATTCAATCTTACTTTTATCCACCGGAGGCTGCTGGTTACTGGCTGCCCTGGCGATGGCTTTCTCCTGGCTGCTAGGCTACTGGATCAGAAATTATATGATGTCCAGCCGCTATTCGGAACTGGAATCGGAATCCAATAAGAAATTTTCCGCTTTACAAATGGAAATGGATACCAACCTGAAGGCTAAAACCAGTATAGAAACGGATTATAATTCCCTGAAAACTAGATTCGCCCAGACTGAAACTGATTTGAGACTGGCCCGTCAGGCCGCCAGCGAGGTGAAAGAGGTAGAGGTGATCAAGGAAGTGGAAGTCATCAAAGAGGTAGAAGTACCCGTTGAAGTCATCAAAAATGTAGAGGTGATTAAGGAAGTACCCGTAGAAGTGATCAAAGAAGTGGAAGTTATCAAGGAAGTGGAGGTTTTCCGGGATAAAGTAATTATCAAAAATCAGGACGTCATCAAAGAGGTGGAGGTGATCCGAGAGGTGCCCGTCGAATTGTTTAAAGAGATTGACAACGTCAAAACGGTAGAAATCATCAAGGAAGTGCCCGTTGAGACGACCGTTGAGGTCATCAAAGAGGTAGAAGTCATCCGCGAAGTGCCCGTGCAGGTCATCAAAGAGGTCGAAGTCATCAAGGAAATTGAGGTGATTAAGGAAGTAATGGTAGATAGAATCGTCGAAGTAAAAGAAATCGTAGAGGTCATCAAAGAGGTACCGGTGGAAGTGGTGAAAGAAGTGGAAGTGATGAAAACCGTCGAACTAACCCGCGATGTGCCCGTGACGAAGGAAGTCGAAATTATCAAAGAAGTAGAGGTGATTAAAGAGATTCCCGTAGAAATGATCAAGGAAGTGGAAGTCATCAAAGAGGTGGAAGTGATTAAAGAAGTAGAGGTGATCAACGAGGTCGAAGTCATCAAAGAGGTTGAGGTTGAAGTCATCAAAGAGGTCGAAGTAGTAAAGAACGTAGAGGTAATCAAAGAGGTAAAAGTACCCGTTGAAGTAATTAAAGAGGTCGAAGTCATCAACGAAGTGGAAGTCATTAAAGAAGTACCTTTTGAAGTGATTAAAGAAGTTGAGGTAGTTAAAGAAATTGAAGTGGTAAAAGAAGTGCCCGTAGAAATGATAAAAGAAGTGGAGGTTATCAAAGAAGTAGAAGTAATCAAAGAGGTGCCCGTTCAGGTCATCAAAGAGGTCGAAGTCATCAAATATGTGGACGTAATCAAGGAAGTCCCCGTTCAGGTCATCAAAGAGATTGAGGTGGTGAAGGAAATTCCCGTAGAAGTGATCAAAGAGGTACAGGTGATCAACGAAGTGGAAGTCATTAAGGAAGTCCCCGTAGAAGTCATCAAAGAGGTAGAGGTTGTCCGGGACGTGGTGAAAGAGGTGCCCGTGCAGGTCATCAAAGAAATAGAAGTGATCCGCGAAGTGCCCGTGCAGGTCATTCAGGAAGTGGAGGTAATTAAGGAAGTGCCCGTAGAAGTGATTAAAGAGGTAGAGGTGATTAAAGAAATAGAGGTAATCCGTGAGGTGCCCGTGCAGGTCATCAAGGAGGTGGAAGTGATCCGCGAGGTAGAAGTAATCCGCGAAGTAGCCGTTTCTACCAACACCAACACACAGACCATCAAACCCGTAGAGGTGATCCGCGAAGTGACCGGACGAAAGGTGATTAAAAATCATTCTTCTAATGGTATCACTACCCGCATCGAAAAAGAAGACACACAGATAGAGGAACTCAGCGAGGTAATTACCACCGAACCTGATAACCTGAAAGTAGTCGAAGGTATCGGTCCTAAAATTGAACAACTGCTCTACGAAGCAGGTATCAATACCTGGAAACAGCTTTCCGAAACACCTACCGATCAAATCAAAACCATCCTCGCCAACGCTGGCTCACGCTATAAAATGCACGATCCAAGTACTTGGTCCGAACAGGCTAAAATGGCCGCACACGGCAAATGGAGCGAGCTCTCCGCCTGGCAGGATAAACTGAACGGCGGAACTGCTTAAGCAAAACGCCAACGATTTCAAAACATCCATACCGGAACACGACACTGTGTTCCGGTATTTTTTTTGAAAATATTTTAGATTAGAAATATAACATTAAAAATATTTCATATATTTACGCCATCAAAACGCACAAAATAAAATATGGCTTACATCAACTGAAAAGAAATAAAAATAAAATAATCTGATTTTTCACTTTGACAATAGTACGTTTTTTCATAAATTAACCGAACATTAAATAATCTGGCAAATCTGTGCGGTAATCGCATATACCTCGATACTATTTTTTAACCAATCAAAATTACTCCTCATTATGAACATCACTTTTAAGGAACTTCGCAACTTAAAACACAGCCTGCCTACGGGTAGCGTACGTCGTATCGCCCGGGAATTAGAGCTGGACGAACAAACGGTAAGGAATTATTTTGGCGCCAAAAAGTACAACGCCGATAACCAGATTATCGGCAATCACATTCACCCCGGTCCCGACGGTGGCTTCGTCGAACTCCAGGATACGCGTATCCTCGACGCCGCCCGCAGGATTGTCAGGTCGCGGCCTGTTAATGTTTGAGTATTTTAGTAAAAAAGAAACCTCCCAGGGAACGCTGGGAGGTTTCTTTTTTTGGGAATGGATATTTGTTTCTATCCAGTTTTATTTCCCCCTATTTAATCTTCTTGACGATAATTTTTTCCAGATGTTATGAGCAAGATCGATTTCCTTATTCGTCAGCTTGAAATGCTTCTTTAAAATAACCTTATTCGTAATTGCCAGTACTTCTTCAATATTTGTTTTAGACCGAATCAGTTCATCAATTTTAGTGAGTAACTCTCTGTTCTCGATACGGTAGGGTAAAAGCACTCTTTCAGTTTCATTCGGCATTAATTCCAAAACACCTCCTCCATGACTTCTTCCACAAACTTCTGTAAATGCTAAAGACAATGAATTATAGTAACTCGCCGTAAATGCTTGAATATCTGTAGTTGGATATAAAAAAACTCGGTGCATTGTATCTGTGGTATAGGCATTGGCTTCATTAATAATTAATCTTGGATATAGATTATTTCTTCTAATAAATAGGGCATCAGAAATTTTTAAAGACGGTACTACATACCAGAAATCACGGATTGAAGTTTTATAGCCTTGGTGAATTTTAAGTTCTTCACCTTGCTCAATATATTTTGCAGCACCATTTTTCTGACGATCCTTATCTTTCTTAGGAAAGACTAAAAGATGTGCCCTTGCTTTTGAATTTTTATTCTCCTTCCAATCTTCCTCGTTAAATATAACACTTTTAACCTGTACACTTCTTCCAACCATTGGTTTAGCATAATTTGAAAGATTGTATTCTTTAACCGTAGTTAAGGGAACAGTAAAAAAAGAATTAGACCCTGTTGTTATTCCAACTTCTACTTTAGCATATTTTTTTATTGTAGGTATTTTTCTTCTTTCTGCAATTGTCTCTAGAAAATCTATCTCTTCTTGATCAAGGAAATAAAAAGTCCACTTATTTGAGTTAAAATCAATCTGCTTTTTAGGACTTTTTAATCTTTCAATATCCAATCTTTCTAATTCGCTTGCATTATTCAATTCAATATGCTCAATATTATGTTTTCCCGAATTATTCTTTTCGCAAAGTAACAAAACCACCTCTTGCTGAATATTTGGAAAGACTAATTTTTTGAATGAAATGATATTTATTTTGTTGTAAAAAGAAGCAATAAACTTTCTCAATTGTTGAGCATAAGATACCTGCAGAATTTCTGCTGGTAAAACAAATCCAATTTTACCTGATTCTTTAAGTAACAAGGAACTACCAACCACAAAAGAAACCCAAGCATTTGTAAGTTTAGAATATTTTAACCCTGCCTTTGTAAAAATGTCGGCCGCTTCAACTTGTTGATATTTATCAAAAAATTGGTATCGAATATATGGAGGGTTACCAATAATTAAATCATAACTATCTTTAGTTTCATTGCAATAAGTATGAAAATCTTTATTAATTACTCTATAATTTTTCAGTTGAATGCTTTTAGCTTTTTCTGCTTCAACTTTATCTAATTCAATTGCAGTAACTGATTCGTATTTTAACTTATTTTTCTTGATTTGTTCTAAAAATACTCCATCACCACAACTTGGTTCAAGAATGTTATAATTCTTACTCCCATTTATTCCCCATTTAAGAACGAATGAGGCAATAGGTTCAGGAGTGTAAAAACCACCTCTTAATTTTTCAGCAGAAGCTTCTGACATTAATTTCATGATTCCTCGTTTTTGTTTTTTGTAATATATTTTACCTTTTCTTCTGCTGCTTTTAATATTTCAATCGCATTATCATCTTCCATTAGTTTATATGCTACATTGTCACTTTTGGAAGCAATAAGTAAGTTCTTTTCGTCAATTTTAAAATAAATGGAAAACTTACGAATTAAATCTTCGGAAGGGTTTCTTTCATTCTTTTCTATTTTGCCTAGAGTGGAAGTATCAATACCGACCTCTTTTGCTACAACACGAAGTGGCAAGTTCTTTTGTTCTCGAAAAGATTTTATTATTTCACCAAATGATTTAGAAAACATATTTTGGACTAATTTTGTCCAAATATAAGAAAATTATGGCCTTATTGCTTAAATTGAGAAAAATTATCGGTTTATGTTAAAAAATTATTCAAAAACTAAAACAAACTGATCATCTGTTTCAGATTGATAGTAAAGTTTAACTGATTTGCCAATAAGTCCTTTTTTGGCAATAAGTGCCTTAGCTTCTCCCCAACTGATTGAGGTCATGGAGTTCTTTTGTTTGTATGTCGTAGTATTAGTTCTTGAATTATGTGAAAGCTTTAATTCAAAAGTCCCTTTTTCTTTTCCTTCTACAATTATCGTAAAAATTGCAGTTGCTCTTTCTAAATGTGAAAGACGTTTCTTTGGGTCATTCTGCCAATTTAAAGAATTGAAAATCTCATCTCGGAAAAAATGTCTGTGATCAATATCTTCATTTTTTCCTTTCTTGAAGAGCATTGAGCCAGTTGGATTAGTATTCCCTCCAGTTGGAATATTTAAATCTCTTTCTGTAAGTTCACCACTTTCCCATAATAAAGAAGCTTTATCAAAAGCTGTTTTTGCTTTTTTTACTGTTGATCTTTGTTTTTTAGTTTTCTTCTTTTTTGAACCTTTTCTGGGTTTCCTAAAAGATATAGGTATTTTTGCAATTTCTCTTTTGGGAAATATTTGATATATGAGCTTTTGGCTTTCCTTATTACCGACTTTTTTTGCTTTATCCTGAATTGCTTTTCTTTCTTCTTCTGTTGGTACTACCTCCGCTTTTACTAATCCCTTGATTAATTTTTTATTGAGTTTCTTTAAATTTGGTTCAGATAAGTCAAATAACCCTTTGTAGTAACTTTTGAGTTGGGTAATTATTTCGTTATCCTCCTCATTATTAACATTTAAACGCAAGGATGCTTCGATGTTACTGAATAGACCTTGCGCAGTTAAATTTGAAGAACCAATTATCAATACAGATTTTTTGATTCCTTCAAATAGGTAAATCTTTGGGTGGAAAATCGTGACGGAAGGTTGATAAAAAACATAAGCGTTGACATCTAATTTAATTAATGCTTCTAGTGCCTCTTTAGATGTTCCTTTTTGATCGACCCCAGTTATAATTGTAATAACGTCAAGATGACGTTTTGCTTTTTCAAAATGAGTTGATAATCCTGTTATTCCAGCTTGGCTAATAAATGCAGATATTGCTGTAAAAGATCGGAATTCTTTATCTAAAAGTAATTTGATAAGATGGTTTCCTACGGAATTTTCTGATTCTTTTTCATATCCTTGTCCTAAAAGTTGTATTTCCATTCTGCAAATTTAATAAGTTCCGTTGACCTTCTTTCTACTTGTACATAACTCTAACCCATCCACTTTTCCAACGAGTTCCTTCTCACATCACATCCCCATCCCCCTCTTTCCTCTCATTCAGTCTTTTACATCTTCAAATAAAAATCCTTCGTCAACGCCACGTAATCCTCCGTATAAACATGCCGCTTATCCGTTTCAATCACCAGCGTTTTTTCTTCCAGTGGCTCCTCTTCGTACGCAAATTCCAGTAGCAGACGTTCTACCTGTTTTCCTTCCGTCGGCAGGACACTCGTTTTCTTAGTCACGTAAAAATGATATTGCCGCGCCATCTCCTCGAAGCGCAATCCTTCGATGTAAGGCAAAATCATGACGAAACGACCCGATTTATTCAAGAGCCGGCGAACCGAGTTCAGCAGGTCTCCGTTGGGTAACCGAACGGTATGGCGCATCAGGTTTTTATCTTCGTTACTGGAAAAGGTACCACCGCTGAAAAAAGGTGGATTACTGACAATCAGATCGTAGCGGTGATCGGTAAACTTGGCAAAATCCTGTACGGGCGAATTAAATACTTTCATCCGCTCCGACCAGTCCGTTCCGGCAAAATTTTCTCTGGCCAGCTTACAGGCTTCCTCGCTGATCTCCACCGCGTGAATTTCCGCTTCCGGCAAGCGTTGCGCCATCATCAGGGCAATCAGCCCCGTTCCGGTTCCGATATCCAGTACCTTTTCAGCATCCGAAACATCCGCCCAGGCGCCTAACAAAACCCCGTCGGTCCCTACTTTCATCGTACAATCCTGCTGATTAACGGTAAATTGCTTAAACTGAAAAGGCTCTTTTTTATCTATATCACTGGTCGTTGCCATATATATTTTTTTTAACAAAAATACGATAAATACCGCGTTTTTAAGTTATTCAGGTGTAAAAACAAAGAAGATCAGAATATTCGGAATGGAACGTTCTGACCTTCGTCTAAATTATTTTATCAATAGATCATCATCAGATTCTAGATGTGATACCGACCAATCAATATTGAATATTCGAGATTCAATATTCAACATTCTTCTAATCTAAAACCATCCCGTCTTCTTCCGGCTTCTTCTCCTCGTAGTTGTTTTAATCCCCAATACCCCCAGCAATCCACGGGTCAGTTCTCTGGCGACAGTTCGTCCGATCTGCCGAGTTGTAGTATTAGAAACAACTTTCTCAATGGTAGATTTTTCCGCCCGTCCCTTCTTGGCCTTACGCTTTTGCTCGGACATTTCTTCCTTGTGTTTTTCCTCTTCCGCCTCCGCCATCTTTCCGGAAAGAATTTCATAAGCACTCTCCCGGTTGATCACCTCATTGTATTTTTCAATAATCTCCGACTGGTCCAGTACCGAGGCAATTTCGTTCTTATCCAGCACATCCATCCGGCTCTGTGGTGCCCGTAACATCGTGTGCGCCAGTGGCGTTGGAATACCCTTTTCGTTGAGCGTCGTCACGAGTGCCTCTCCGATTCCCAGCTCGGTCAGCAAAGTAGCCGTATCATAATAGTCGGAATCCGGATAATTTTGCGCCGCCAGTTTGATGGCTTTTCGATCCTTGGCGGTAAATGCCCGCAATGCGTGCTGCATTTTTAATCCCAGCTGACTCAACACCTCATCCGGAATATCGGTTGGGTTTTGGGTCACAAAATACAGCCCTACGCCTTTGGAACGAATCAATTTCACAATCGACTCAATCTGATCCTGCAACGCTTTACTTGCCTCGTCAAACACCAAATGGGCTTCGTCGATAAAAATTACCAGCTTTGGTTTGTCGCTGTCGCCTTCTTCCGGAAAAGTAGCGTATACTTCGGCCAGCATCTGCAGCATAAAAGTTGAAAATAATTTTGGCTTGTCCTGAATATCCGTAAGTCGCAGAATAGAAACAATCCCTTTTCCTTCGCGGGTACGAAGCAAGTCCTGGACATCAAAAGAAGTCTCTCCGAAAAACACATCCGCCCCCTGTTGTTCCAATTCCACAATTTTTCTTAAAATAGATCCGGCAGAAACCGTAGAAATCCGACCGTATTCGGCCTCGAGTTCTTTGCGTCCGTCACCCGTAGCAAACTGTAACACCTTTTTAAAATCATCCAGATCCAGCAGTGCCAGTTCGTTATCATCACAATACTTAAACAAAATAGATACAATTCCACTCTGCGTATTGTTTAATTCTAATATTTTTGAAAATAAAGTAGGCCCGAATTCCGTAACCGTCGCCCGCAACCGCGCGCCTTTTTCTTCCGACAAGGTCAAAAATTCCACCGGACTATCTCCCGCCTCAAAGGGGATTCCAATCTTCGTATGCCGTTCGTCAATTTTAGGATGTCCCTCGGAAGGAACCGCAATGCCACTCAAATCCCCTTTCACATCCATCAGTAAAACGGGAACTCCCTGCGCAGAAAGTTGCTCTGCCAGTATTTGTAAAGTCTTTGTTTTACCCGATCCGGTCGCTCCGGCAATCAGTCCGTGCCGGTTCATCATTTTCAACGGTAAACGAACCATCGCTTCGGGTACAACTTCACCGTCCAGCATGGCGCCACCTAAATTAATAAAACGACCTTTGAAGGTATATCCGTCCTGAATATTTTTTAAAAATTCTGCTTGCTTTGACATATTTTAATCTATTTGTTTGTTGAGCTTAGAGCTTGTCTAAATTTTCATGATGGTGCGAAATTGAGACCAGCTCTTATTTAAGTTTGTTTATTGGGTGATCCAATGTACAGGATCTTTAACGTTTGTTCCATTTGTCGACGCGCTGATTGAACGCTCTTTTACTAAAACTCCACTGCCGGATATTATAGTTACTTTCAAGCTTTTTCTCCAGTCTGGGATCATCAATAATTTCGCTGAAAAAATCCAGTCCCGTCAGTGCCTCAATTTCGTCAATCGGAACCGCATAAGCGTTTAAGGGTTCATTACTGACTTCGTTAGGAAGCAAAAAACCGATGGCTTTAATTTCCGGTTTGTCGAGGTCCAGTAAAACCTTATAATACTGATCGGGCACCGAAACGCCGTTTCCACCAATCTTTTCCCGGATACCCTCGGTCAATACCGGTCCGGTTACGACGTAAAGCCGTCCCCATTTTTTAGTCCAATAACGTACCGATTCTTCCAGTTCCCGCCAGATTCCACCGTTAAAGTTACGAACTTGCGGGCTCATGTTAGATAAATAAAACGTTTCGGACATTGCCCTGGCGCTGAAAGTCATATCTCCCGCCGGCACCAAATGTCCCCGGTCGTAACCACTCCCCCGGTAATCCCGTTTAGAAGCCGATCCTTTCGCCACGCGCGGGTCCGGACGAAAATTATCCTTCCGCTTGGCATTTGGATATAAATTTTCTCTGGTCAGTTCGTAAGCAACCCACTCCGGCTGTTCGTGTTCTTCCACGTAAGAAAGCGCATAATAACTGTGTTTAACCAGTTTTCCGAGGTTGGTCGTTGGCAGTACGGCGTTTGGTACTTCCGAGACATCCGCCGGTTCACCGGGACCACTTGGCCCGCCCCTATCATTAGGATGGTTTTGGGAAGGTTTGGTCACATTTTCTATGGCATCTTCCAAAGATAAATTTTGCCCCGTAAAGGTATTGAAAAGCCACAAAAGTCCCGCTCCAAGTAAAACAAAGATGCCTACCTTGGCCATAAAGCCGTTGCCTCCTTTGACAGAACCCCGGTTAGAATTATAATTTGACATAGTATTTTAGTGTTAATGTACAACAAATATAAAAAAATTGTTGGTTGTAAGAATTATCAGGCGCGGGGATTCGTCGAATCA
>CAKZUV010000047.1 GCA_937921555.1 uncultured Saprospiraceae bacterium | reverse complement strand
GGTGATACGCTGGTAATTATTGGGATTTCCCACCAGCAAAGGCATTTCAAAATCCGTTTCATCCGTAATCCACTGGTGCGTCATAATTACTTCATCGCCTTTTGTTGCCAGCGAATACACCAATTTGGGAATGGCTGGATGATAAAGATACTGCCGGAAAACAGGAGTCAGCTTCAAATCCGTTCGCTTGTCAAACCAGGCAATCACCGTTTCTGTATCTGTGTGATTTATCGAAAAATACTGGTAAAAATCGTGGAAAAGCCGAAACCAAAGTTCGTCGTCGCCAATGGCGTGGCGAATCGTATGCAGCACCCACGAACCTTTAAAATAATGATCACTGGACCCGAAATCTGTGTAGTTGACCTCCAGCGGACCCACAATGGGCATCCTGTTTTTGATATATTGCCTGCTGCGGAATACCTGCAGATACCGCAAATAATCCTCGTAACCCGTCGTACATTCCACGTAAAGTGCCTCCAGATAAGTCGTGAAGGATTCGTGAATCCACATTTCTGCGTGGTCATTACAACTGAGGCTATTCCCAAAATATTCGTGTCCCGATTCGTGTACGATGATATAATCCCAGTCCATATCCGCAGGAATCATACCTCCTTGGTAGCCGCGCATATACTGGTTGCCGTAAGCAATCGCGCCCTGGTGTTCCATACCCAGGTACGGCGTTTCCACCAACCCGTAACCGTCTTCCCAGAAAGGATATTTTCCCAGTAAATCTTCAAAACATTTCAGGATACCCGGTACTTGCTGAAAATGATCTTTGGCAATATCCAGATTATAAGAAAGCACATAATAATCCAGTGGCATAGTCGTCTGGTCTTCCGCCTGGTAGGTTTCCGAAAAGTGCACATAATCCCCGATATTGACCGTCACATTGTAATTATTAATCGGATAAGAAACCTGCCAGTCAAAGCGACGGCGCTTGCCATCTACCGGATAAATACCCTTCAGGTTGCCATTGGCTACGCAAAAAAGTGGCTCGGGAACGGTGATGCGGATCATCATACTGTCCGGTTCGTCCGAAAGATGATCTTTATTGGGCCACCACAAACTGGCCCCGTCTCCTTCGCAGGCGACCGTTATCCAGTCAGTTCCCCGCCTATCTTTGGTCCAGACAAAACCGCCCGACCAGGGAGGATTTCTGGAAACCACCGGAGCACCCTGATAATATACGGTAAACTGATCCGTCGCTCCTTTTTTGATTGTTGGAAACTGCACAAAAACCGCATTATACTGACGATGATAGTTAACCGGATTGCCGTGGTAAATAATACTGTCGATTTGGAGATTTTCGAACAGGTCTATTTGCAATAATTTAAAGTCCCGGATGGCCTCAAAAACAATATCTACCTCCCCTGAGATCGTTCTATCCGCAGGATCGACCGCTACTTTGAGATCATAAAAACGGACATCATAGCAGGTTCTTGCCGGAGAAAGCTGGCCCCGCAGGGTATCTGCCTCGGTAAAAGTTTTTTTATGATAATCAACCGGCAGATAATTACTGGTTTGACAAGTGACAAATAATCCTAAAGAAACAATGAAAAAGATAAAGGCAGAAATTCTCATAGACAAATAAAGATTTGGACAAGCGCTAAATTCTTTCAGCGTATGTTTAAAATATTATTTTTTCAGTTATTGTAAATCTAAACATGCACCCGGTCGGGGGTGTTCTATAAAAGTGTATATAAATGGAATAAAACCATCCATCCCGTCCCGCAAAGTTACCAACAAAATTCCGATGCGGACTATGTTTGTTTTTAATGAAATAGACACACTACTGGACATTTGCGGGTTTGGAGCTACTCCTTTAAGAGGCAGGGAGGTAGAAAATGGGAGAAATGTCCAGTAGTGTGTGAAATAGAGAAAATATGCGAATATTGTTATTGATGGGGATTATTTTTTTACTGGATTTCTACATTTTCCGGGAAATTCTTTCGTTGTTTTCTACCAGTAATTCGGTGAGCGTGACGGTATTTTTAGTTACCTATTGGTTGATTCCCCTGCTCCTGTTTTTATTAATCGTCTGTTTTTACAATATTGCCCGAAAGGAAAAACCATTGTCTCACCACTGGCGAACGGCTGGCAGCTTTGCACTTATTTTATATCTGGGGAAAATACTTACGGTAATCAGTCTTTTGCTGGGGAGCTTGATTTGGCTGGTAATTGGCTGGATTGGATATTTTATCAGTGATAATTTTACGGCTGGTACCCGGCCCGAGGCAATTGTTTTTATTTCAGTACTCATTGGAATCATTCCCGTCGTGCTGCTTACCTACGGAATGCTGCGCAATAAATATCGCTATCGGATTTTTCGTGAAAAAGTAAAAATTCCGGGTTTACCGGCCCAGCTTAATGGTCTGAAGATCGTTCAGATTTCGGATATTCACGCGGGAAGTTTTACGGCCATTGAACCGGTGAAGGTGGGTGTCAAAAAAATTATAGCTGAGGCACCCGATTTATTCTTTTTTACCGGAGATCTGGTGAATACCGTGGCCCGGGAAGTAGAACCATTTGTATCCGTTTTTTCAAAAATAAAAGCAAAATATGGCGTATATTCGATCATGGGCAACCACGACTACGGAGATTATGCCCGCTGGCCGAGCGCCGCAGCTAAATCCGAAAACCGGTCCGCACTGGAAGCCGCACATCAGGCACTTGGCTGGAATTTATTAAATAATGAAAACGAAATCATCAATATCCGGGGTGCTGAGGTAGCGATTATCGGGGTAGAAAATTTTTCGGCCAACCGACGGTTTTCCAGATACGGAGATCTCAAAAAGGCTAGTTTGGGGACTCACGGAGCGGACCTTCGGGTATGTTTGTCCCACGATCCCAGTCATTGGTCTGCGGAAATTATCACCGAATATCCCGGTATCGAGCTGACCCTGAGTGGTCATACCCACGGAGGGCAATTTGGTGTTGAAATTTTTAACTGGAAATGGAGTCCAGTGCAATATTTTTATAAATACTGGGCGGGGCTGTACCAACAGGCCAATCAGTATTTATACGTCAACCGGGGTTTTGGCTTTCTGGGATATCCGGGCAGGGTAGGGATTTTGCCGGAGATTACTGTGCTGGAACTGGAGGCAGATGTTTCAACTTAGACAAGCTGCTAACAGTAACTGCTGGAATAAAGTCTGATGTTTATATAAATATTTATCTTTACAGAAAATAAAAAAGTATTTACGAATAATGATTGTATTAAAAAAGATAGGTTTGTTGTTATGCTTAATCGGAATGATCGCCGGCGGTTGTACCAGTGACCCCAAGCCACCACCACTACCTCCGACCACCGTGCCAATGGAAAAGCTTTCCGGTACCTGGGAAGTGTCGCATGCAGAGCGAAATGGTAGAAATACTGCGACCCTGGAAGGAATTTATTTTACCTTTACAGAAGACAAAAAATTAATCTCCAATTTTAATTTATCTCTGGAAGAACGAACCGTGCCCTACCAGATGCGGGGCGATACACTCGTTGCACTCAGTACGCCCGAGCAGCCTTATCTGATTCAGTCTTTGACGGAAACCGGAATAGTGCTGCGCACAAAAATGGAAGGATATCTTTTTAAATTAGTCCTGAAGACGAAGGAAGAACCGCCACTGAATGAGGATACGGAGGAAAGTTAGAGATCGTCGAGACGGCAGTTAAATTTGTAACCATGAAAAATTTTTATCTGATCCTGGCGATCTGCTTTTCTACTTTTCTGAATGCCCAAAATTTAAGCATTACGCCACTGGTTTTCCAAAATACTGATCAAAGTTACCTGGAAGTTCATCTTTTCGTACTGGGGAGCAGCGTTCGTTTTGACCCCGTTAATTCCGATTCTCTTCAACAACAAGCCTCCGTGGAAGTACTGATGTTGCTACGGCAGGATACGCACATCGTTAACTTTGAGAAATATATGCTCAATAGTCCCGAAACGATTGATCCCGTAAGTTTTGTAGATTTAAAAAGATTTGCCGTAGATAAGGGGGATTACGAACTGGAAGTACAGGTCAGAGATATCCATCAGTCGCTGGCTCCGGTAATTGTCAAAAAAAAGGTATCCGTTGATTGTTCACCCGACAGTTTGAATATTTCTGATATTCAACTGATTGCCAGTATTTACCGGGACAGTACGAATGGACCATTGACGAAAGGAGGATATTTTCTGGAAACTTTGCCGTATCAGTTTTATACCAAAGAAACAAAGACGCTTTATTTCTACAACGAATTATACGGTACGGACCGGCATATCGGACAGGATTTCGCTTTCCACTACCGGGTAGAGCTAATTTATACGAATGGTAGAAAGAAAACGATGTTGCAGCGGACGGTCCGCCGGAAACCAACGGCAGTTTTACCGGTACTTATGCAAGCAGATATCAAGGATTTGCCTTCCGGAAATTACCGGTTAGTAGTAGAAATTCAAAATAAATCAAAAGAAGTATTGGCGGCCAGGTCCGTTTTGTTTCAGCGGAGTAATCCGAACGTTTCTCAGGTGATCCTGAGAGATCCGGTAAAACTGGAAGGCAAATTTGTGGAAAAACTGGATACCCAGCAAGTGTATTATTCTCTGAAAGCCATTGTACCGGTCCTTGGTGGTAATCAGGCTCCTTATGTCAATGAGCTTCTCCGGAAGGGAACTTATGAGCAGCAAAAACAATATCTGTACGCTTACTGGTCGGATCAGAATGAGCAGAATCCAAAGGTAGTTTACGACGCTTATATGGAAGTTGCCCGGGCGGTAGATAAGCAATTTTATTCGGGACTGGGGGCTGGTTTTGAGAGTGATCGGGGGTACGTTTTTTTGAAATACGGGCGTCCGGATGATATTACGACCGTGGAGGACGAACCTTCTGCACCTCCCTATGAAATATGGTCTTACAATCATTTTCCCACCACAGGACAGCAGAACATCAGATTTTTATTTTATAACCCTACTTTGGCAGTAGGCCAGTTTCAGCTGCTGCATTCTACCGCCAGGGGAGAATTATTTAATCCACAGTGGGAGATAGAACTGTACCGGGATGATGGTAGTGGAACGATTCAGGGGGCAAACATAGATTCCCGGGCCGCTCCGGATAATGTGGGCAGAAGGGCACGACGTTATTTTAATGATTTTTAGATTGAGGTGTATGTTGTTTGATTTTTGTTGATTTTCGGGCAAGAAATGGGGAGAATAGTCAGCATTGTAATATATATTAAATAAAATGAGATATTTTTGATTTTGGCATTGTTTTAGGCGTATTTAGGGTGGATCAATATAGATTCTCCAATAATTTTATATGTATAAACAACTCCAATGAAAAAATTTAAGTCTGTATTATTAGTGGATGATGACCCTACAATTAATTTTGTTCACAAATTGTTTTTAACGGAATGGGATGTGACCGATCAAATTTACACTGCTGCGAACGGCCAGGAAGCGCTGGACTTTCTGGAGCAGAATGATGATTTTGGTCAACAACCGCCGAGTATGATTTTGCTTGATATAAATATGCCGGTGATGAATGGGTTTGAGTTTTTAGAGGCCTACGAATTATTACCAGAATCAAAAAAAGCATCCGTCATAACGGCGATGTTGACGACTTCGCTACACGAAAAAGACCAGGTGAAGGCTTCCAAATTCATCAACCTCGACAGCTACATGAGCAAACCGCTGGAAAAAGATCAACTCATGAAGGTAATCGATATGTACTGGGAAGAAAAACTGGAAAAAGACAATACGAAAGTTTGATAAAAGCTATTGAGCTTTCAAAAAAAAATCAGCCTGTAAAAACGGGCTGATTTTTTTTTTCCTTTTGTTAACAAATCCCATTTGCTTTATTAAACTGACTGGGACAGGCCGATGGATGTTGTCGTTGAAGGAGTATAGGAGGGCTGTTGAAAGTACAGCGTCAGTTTGGTACCTGCGTTTACTTCACTTTCCAAAGTGACCGACCCGTTGTTTTCATCTAAAAGTTTTTTTACAATATACATACCCACACCCGTACCTTCCACGTGGTCGTGAAATCGTTTAAACATCTGGAATAAATTGTCGTGATGCTTTTTAAGGTCCATTCCTATTCCGTTATCCTCAATGGTGAGCACCGTCGTATTTCCTTCCTTGTGGGTACGAATTTTAACCATAGAATCACGGTCGGGAGAAGCATATTTAATTGCGTTGGTGATCAGGTTGGCTAGAATACTGGATAAATTATTTCTTGAAAAATAAAGTTGATCAGCAGCTCCTAAATCAATATCAAACATCGTCTCCCGTTGTTTGATCTGTTCCTGATTGTCTGAAAGAATCTCTGAAAGAATTTCAGAAATAGATAACCATTCGTTCTCTTCTTTCAGGCGCTTCTCTATCCGGGCTACCTCCAGTAAATCCACGATGGTCGCTTGCAGTGTTTCCGTGGCCTTTTCGGCCATACTGAGTGACTGTCCTGTCAGCAGATCATCAACACTGGCTCTCCTTTTGATAATTTTCAACAAAGACTGAATATTGATAATTGGAGCTTTCAGTTCATGAGAAACCCGATACACCAGACTATCCAGCGAATCATTTTTTAGTTGTAATTCCTGATTCAGATTTTCCATCTGCTTTTTCTGACGGGAGATAATCCGGGATTGACGCAGCGCATTGGCCAATCCATCAAAATTCTTTTCTTTTACCGGGGCTATGCTACTTGTCTCGTCTTCAATACCATTCGCCAGCAGGGATAGGTTCCTAACTGTCTTATCTAAAAACCTGGCTATAAATTGTCCACAGACCAGGGCGATCAGAAAGATAGAAAAGCAGGTAATTAGAATAGTAGCCCGAAGTTGCTCCAGATGTCCTTGCCAGTTTTCTACTTTTATAATGGATTCCTCCAACTGAGAAAAATTTTCATAAGCAATAATACCCGCCACTCCGGCAATTACCGCTACAAGACTACTACTGTATATAATCATTCTGCTTATTGACATCTCATATCATTTTGATATAAACCAGCATAATCTATGCCCAAAGGGGAGGTTATAGATTTTCCTTATGAAAAAGGGGATGAAAAGAATTTTTATCCCAATGTTAAGTTATTGTTACCTGTTTATTGCGTATTTGCAAAATATTGTTTACTTTTAATTAACATTGGCTTAATATTAGCTAAACATTATATTGTATGTTTAACCGATTTTACCTTTTTATGCTCTTTTTTGTGGCACTGACCGGATCACTGGCCGGACAGGAACGGGTTGCTTACGTTGGTGGAGCCGAGCCGGATGATAACGTAGTATCTCACAATTTTTCAGGAATCAAAGAGGTGAAATTTGAACTGGATGGAGGAATCATACTGGTAGAAGCAGTTTTAAATAATACTTTGCAGACTTTTATACTCGACTCAGGGGCGCCCGGATTGGTACTCAATAATTTTCAAAAAAAAGGACGGAAAGAGAAAATATCCGGCATTAATGGGACGGCCGATGCTTACGCGCTCACCGTCGAAAATTTTCGCTGGGCGGGTATTAATTATACGGAACTGGCAGCCATTTCTATGGATTTATCTCACCTGGAGTCGCTAACCAAACGAAAAATCAGCGGCTTGATTGGATACGAATTGATTAAGGACTTTGAACTATTGCTGGATTATAGCTCGCAGGCTATTCAGATCAGAAGACTGGATACCGAACCAGCCGTTAAGTCGCAGCCATTAGTCAGTTTTCCATTATATTTTGAAGACCACCTGCCGGTGATCGAGGCCGTGATTGGAAAAGAAAAATTGAGATTGGGACTGGATACCGGCGCTGAAATAAATTTGCTGGATGACCGCCTTTCTTCCCGGATCGCCAGCGTAGCTTCCGAGCCACAGCCTTTTTCAAAGATACACGGAGTAGGGGAGGATAATAACTCAGCTCATATCATAAAAGTCGAGCTGACCAAAGTAGCACGGGCGGCTTATCGCCAAATGGAGTATGTCCTCACCGATTTCACGGCGATCAACCATAATTCTACCAACATCGATGGTATCCTGGGTTTTCCTTTCCTGAGCAGCTGTAAATTTTCTATCGACTTCAAATCCCGAAAGCTGCACGTTTGGCCGTAGTGCTTCTGCACCTGAATGCTGTTGGCTGACTTATAGCTCTGGAAAAAAAGTGTCATATTGATTTATAGACTTTTCACAATTTAGAAAAAGAGTTCCCGTAATTGCAGAAGTTTGGAGTCCGACCTCTTTAAAACTCACCACCTTCTTCTCCGCCGGAACGGCCTCCACGATTACCCCCTCTTTTCTTCTTTTGATTCAACCGGTAATTCAACGACAAAGTAGTTTGCCGCTCCCGCCACTGAAATTCAGATTCCTGGAAAAAGTCTGAATCGGGTTCACCGATAATAGACCGTCTTTTCCGCGAATTAAAAACGTCCCGGACACTCAGCGAAAGCGTGCCATTGCCTTTAAAAATATCCTTTGCCAAACCAATATTCAGACTGTGAATCGCCAGATTGCGTCCCTGAGGCGTATTACGCGGCCCCCGGAAATTATAGGTAAACTGCCCGTCAAAATCCTTCGAAAAAGTTATTTTAGAAGATAAACGACCGCGCATTGAAAAGGCATCTGCGGATAGATCCAGTCCATTACTCGTACCTTCGGTAACAGAACGGAACAAGTTTACGTTCGCATTGATCCGGATGGCTTTAATGGGTTCGTAGGATCCATTTACTTCCAGCCCATAGTTGTCTTCGGTGGCCAGGTTTTCGGGGCGGCGAAGCGTATTGCCCAGCGTATCTGCCGTTACAACGCGCGTAATCACGTCCGTGGTATGGCGATAATAAACAGAGGAAGAAATAGAACCTTTATTGAACTGTTTCATAAATCCAATTTCGTAGGCGTCCGTATATTCGGGATCAAGATCCGGGTTTCCACTAAAGAAATTACGGGAATCACTGAACGTGAAAAATGGATTTAAATCCCAGAACCGGGGCCGTCGTATTCTCCGGCTGTAACTAGCCTGTACGCTCGCAGTTTCAGACAACTGATAGCCCAGAAATCCACTCGGAAATAAATTGTTATAATCCCTGTCATTTTCCTGTCCCGTATTTAACAGCAGTGTGAGCACGTCGGAATACTCATTTCTGACCCCCACCTGATAAGAAAACTTGCCTGCCTTATTTCCATAAATGGCGTAGAGCGCATATACTCCTTCCTCGTAAATGAAATTATTTGATAATCCATTGACCACTTCTAATCCATCCGCTGTTTCCTGCTGCACCAAAAAATCATTTTTAATCTCCCGGTTGGAAGTTCTGAGTCCCACTTCAAATTTTCCATCTTTCCCAAAAGGATGAATATAATCTGCCGATAAAATCGCCCGTTTTTCTCCTTCGGCATTTTCACTGAATTGAATAATATCCGGTTCACCTTTCAAACTTCCGTCCGGATTAAGCAACCGTTCCACGAAGTCAGAACTTTCCGTTTCATTATTATCCTGGTAATTAAAATTGACGGTAAATCGCTGGCCTTTCCGGGCAAAATCTTTCCGGAACGTTATTTCATATTCCAGGCGTTCATCTTCTTCTCCCTCGATTTCGTCCCGGTCATTAATTCCAATCGCATTATCCAGACTACCGATGAAATCCCGGTAAACAACTCCATTGTTATTCTTTTGGTCACTAATGTTATAGTTGAAAGCCAGGGTAAGAATACTCTTTTCTGTAAAAAAATAATCTGAGCCAAAACGGAAATTATGCGAAAGCCCGCTACGGTCAAATCTCCGGGTCTGATCGGTAATAAAGGTAGTACCATCCTGCGTAAATTTTTGAAATAATGTACCACCTCCCGGACTTTCGTTGTACCGCAGACCGTAAGTAGTGAAAAAGTTAAGTTTGTTTTTCCGGTAGTTTAAGTTGATGGCTGTTCCGTATAATTCCGGATAACCAAGATTAAAATCAAAGCTACCGTTCAATCCACCAGCACGCTCTTCCTTTAAGATGATATTGATAATTCCGGCCATACCTTCTGCGTCGTACCGGGCCGAAGGATTGGTAATTACTTCAATGCGGTCAATTACTCCGCCCGCGAGATTACGCAGGCCACGGGTATCACCCACTCCGATGATTCCGGAAGGCTTTCCGTTGATTAGCACCCGTACATTCCCACTTCCCCGCAATTCTACGTTTCCTTCTACGTCTACGGTCACCGAAGGAACATTGTCAAGGATTTCTGCCGCGTTGGCACCCGTACTGGTCAAATCTTTTCCAACGTTAAAAACCCGCTTGTCCAGCGACATCGTAAATGTACTTTTTTCACCTACTACTTCCACTTCTTCGAGCATCTCTGCGTCCCCGGATAGCTGGATAATGCCCAGGTCCGCATTCAGATTGTCACGACCCAATTTAATTTGATCGATGGTGTAAGGCTGGTATCCGATAAATTCAATTTTTGCAAAATAGCGTCCTGCTTTTGTTTCTAACAGAAATTTTCCCGCATCGTCCGTAATGATACCACCGGCGACCGAACTGTCCCGAAGGGAAAAAAGGGTAATGGTGGCAAATTCCAATGGTGTTTGAGTATCGTTATCTACTATCGTTCCGGTGATCGTAGCCGTTGGTCTTGGTCCTCGTTTTCCGCCTGGCCGCTGGCCGAAACCGGCACTAACCAATAGGATTAATAAAATAGTGATAAGTATAAATTTGCGCATGCTGAATATTAAATTTTTGAAAAATTTTCAATAGGTTCAAGAAGGAAACAAGAATTAAAAACATACAAAAGGTAGTGTATGTTCAATGGTCTGAGAACTTAGCACGGTTTTTGGCTGATACATTAGCATAATTTCCCCTTTGTAGACTCATGTATTTAAGAAAAAATGGTTTATTTCTTTGAAAAAAGCATGAGAACAAACTACACTTTCAGGCCAATCAGTGGCAGAGATAGTGGTGGAAACAACGGAAATACTAAAAATTCCCGCCGTGTGGCAGGATGATATTCTGTTGATCAAAGATAACCCCGCTAATACTTTACACGCAAAAAAGTTTTTTAAAATGAAAAAGGCCACAGATAGTAAGCATGAAAGACGGGAACCTACCTATTCCGTACCAGAGCAAATGGATAAACTGGAATATTTTTCTTCACTTTACGGACATTTTGGTGAAAACTTATCAATTATAAAAGAGATGCTTGGGATCTTTAAATCCCAGATTCCCATTACTTTGGGAAAATTAGAACGATGCCTGCACGATAAAAATTACAAAGGCTTCTATTTTGAAATTCATCGAATAAAATCTACCATTAGTATTGTTGGGTTACCTGCTTTATGTGAATTGGCAATGATCCTGGAACGCGATTCGTACGACGCCACCAATATTGCCAATATTCCGGAATATTTTGAACGGTTTAAAAATCAGGCAGTAGCAGACATGAAAATTATCGAAACGGAACTGGAAAAACTGAGCCAATCTGTTGCCTGAAAAATACTACGACGTATTACCTTCTTTTCTAAAGATTCAGCACAGCCACCAATATCTCTAAAATAGCATTTATCGGTTTCAATTCCTTTTGACTGGCCGCAACTACTTCCGTCAAAGACGTACCTACCACGTTAAATTCTTTTTCTAAACTTTTAATTACTTTGTAAGCATGTGGAATGTTTATGCCTCCGGCAATTGGTAAGAGGGAATGATGGTATGCCGTTTTGTCCAGCGCGTCCACGTCGAAATGAATGTATAAATGCCGGACTTTTCGTTTTCGCAGCGTCGCTGTGATGGCCGCTATGTCTGCTTCCGGTGAGACGAAAATATCTTTTTTGCTGATCCATTCTTTTTCAGGAATATCCACATCTCTGAGACCCAGATATAAAATTTGTTCCGGTTTTACCGTCGAAAAAGTAAGCTGACCCAGTCGGTCATCTCCGTCTCCGCATAATTGCCGCAACGGCATCCCGTGAAAATTTTTACTGACGGAAGAGGCGGGCGTATTCGCATCGGCGTGTGCGTCAAACCAGATGATACCCAGATTTTCGTATCGCTCGTTTAAGTAGGATACGGGCATCAGTTCCACCCCGCAATCTCCGCCGATGGTGTATAATTTTTTGGGTTGTTCTCTTTTTAATAATTCCCGGCACCGCAGGGTTTGATTATAAATAGCAGAATAGTTTTTAATCGGATTATTCGTCACCATGGTGTGCTTTTCGGTAATAATCCGGTGGGTGATCTGTTCGCCGTAATAATTATTCAGCGTATCCGTACCACGGACAATCGGATCACGACGATTGGCACCCTGCCATTGTGGAAAAAGTAAAATCATACATGTACGGTTTGGCCGGAAGTTTTTGTATCTCCCGATGGTGCGGTCAGCACTTTACGCTGCAAATAACCAAATCCCACGACAATTAACAAACCGGCGATTGCTAAAAAGTAGAATAGCATTTCAAACCCAAACAACGCCGCAACCTGAAATCCGATGACTGGAGCAACGACCAGTGAAATGGAAAAACTCATCGAATAATAACCCATATAACTTCCCCGGTTTTCATCCGTCGAGCGGCTGAAGGCAAAACTATTTGTAAAGGGAAACATGAAAATTTCTCCAATACTAATGGTAATCATAAAAAGAACCGGCATCAGATACCAGACAAACCGACTGTCCGGGACCACCAGAAATAAATAGGAGAGACTCACCATTCCCGTTCCAACCATCACCCAGAATAAATTGGTTTTTCGGTTATCACAATGGTGGACCAACGGCATTTCCACCACGGCGATCAACAACCCATTCAGCGCCATGAGATAACCCACGTTTGCTTCGCTAAAATACAGTACGTCTTTGTAATACACCGGAATCACAAAAATGAGTTGCATAAAAATAATGGCTATCAAAGTTGTTAAAAACAAAAAAACCAGATAAATCCGGTCCTGAAAAATAGAAGCCGGAATCTGAGGTTTTTCCGTCTCCTGATGTTGCGGCTGTACGTTGCGGGGTATTTTCCACCAGACAAAGAGCGCCGCAAAAATACAGGTAAAGGCGTCTACCACAAACAGCCAGGAAAAGCCAATGCTTTCGGCAATCAATCCGCCAAATGCGGGGCCAACTCCGAAACCAAGATTAATCGCCAGCCGAATCAGGGAGATAGAACGGGTACGGTCTTTTTCGGGACTGAAAATCGCCACCGCAGAAAACAACGCCGGCCGGAACAGGTCATTGATTAAACTCAAAAGAAAAATGACGATGGCCACCGATGTAAAATCCTGCTGGTACATCAACAAAAAAAACATAAATCCGCCCAGAAAAAAAGACCAGAACATGGTCTGAAAATATCCGATTAGCTCCGTCAGTTTTCCACCCAGATAAGAACCCGCCACGGAACCCAGCCCGAAACAGGCCATGATATATCCGGTCTGTACCTCGGAAAAATCAAGTTCGTTGGTCAGATAAATGGTCATAAAAGGAATGACCATCGTACCTGCGCGGTTGATGAGCGTAACGACAGAGAGTAACCAGATGACGGGGGAGAGTCCCGCAAAAGCATCGCGATAACGGGTGTAGAAGTTTCGGAGCATAGACGATCATTTATAGCTGGATTGTTTGACAACGCGGGGTATTTTACTTTACCCATTTTATCCCAATCAAAGCCGGTTATGCAGACACACTCTACGGAATTTCAGTCCGGGGAATTTTTCCGTAATGCCTGGCAAAGATAGCCTAATAACTCCAGCGTGATCAAATGAGTTCCGAATCGTTGTAAGAATTTTGAGTACGAGCAGCATCCTGCCCGACGGGACGTTCAAATATCAGTTTAGTGTAGATTCTTCCCTTGTACCACATCGCTCCATAATCCTGTGCAATCTGCACAAAACGCCATCCCTGCAACGCATAATCATGAATAATATCCTCAAAATTTTCTACCGGTTTACCGGTCCACATCGAGTGCTTTATTTCTACAATTTTATAAGTATACATAATGGATAATTTTTTTATAAAAAAAATTCAAACGGTCTCACTATAAAGATAGAAAATTTCGGGCCTCCACCTTAAAAAGATCGACGAACAAAGTCCGTTTTTCGATTTTTAATCAATCTGAGGATATAAAATGAACATCAGAATTTGAGATCATAGCTTCGAGCATAAGAATGACCGCAGCGCGGTCAAATTATGTTAGCCAAGGCAACCAGCGTTCCACAGCCGACCTCAGAGAGGTCGCATTATTTTTTTTATGATTTAAAAAATAGTAAAATTTCCATAATCAACATATCCCAAACCCAATTTGAAAATAATATTTCTCTTTTACGCTCTTATTTTCAACCGCTGATTGGTGTAAATCCCATTTTAAAATTACTTAAATTTGCGACCATGAAAGATACAGTTAGTACAATGATTAAAGGGATGGCCATGGGAACCGCTGAGGTGATTCCCGGAGTCTCCGGCGGAACGATTGCCTTTATTACGGGCATTTACGAAAAACTGCTCAATACCATCAAGGCTTTTGGGCCGGGACTGCTTCCGGTTTTTAAAGCATCCGGCGTCAAAGGTGTCTGGTCGGAAATCAACGGGCCTTTCCTGTTGCGGTTACTCGGTGGTATGGTACTGGGGGTGGTCTTCGGTGTTTTTGCGATATCCTATTTATTAGAAAATTATCCACCGGCCGTCTGGGCATTTTTCTTTGGACTCATTATCGCCTCGGCCATTTATATCGGACGGCAGATTACCCGTTGGGGACCGGGTGAAATAGCCCTGATGATTCTGGGGGCGATCGTTGCTTTTGGGATCACGACGATTGCTCCGGCAGAGGGATCAGAATCGTTGATTTTTGTCTTTTTTTCCGGTGCTATCGCTATTTCTGCGCTGATTCTGCCGGGCATTTCCGGAAGCTTTATCCTACTAATTATGGGGATGTACAGCTATATCATTACGGAAACCCTCAAACCGGCCCTCTCCACGCTGGCGCTTGATAAATTGCTCATCATGGTTGTTTTTGCACTGGGTTGTCTGACGGGACTGATGACCGTCTCCCGCTTGTTGTCGTGGACTTTTAAATTTTACCGCAATCTTACCCTGGCTACCCTGACGGGGTTTATGCTCGGATCGCTTAATAAAATCTGGCCGTGGCGCAATCCCGTCGAATGGCTACGTGATAGTAGTGGCGCAATTATTTTAAAAGACGACGGAGTTACTCCGAAAAAAATATTGATGGAAGAAAATGTCTGGCCCGCAAATTATCAGGGAGATGACACGCTGATTCTGGCAGTTGTGGTCCTGATGATTGTTGGATTTTTATCTGTTTTTTTATTAGAAAAAATGGGAAGTAAAGAGTAGGAGATCATGGGTGATTACGAGAGACTGATCGTTACTTAATTATGATGATTTCTTTGAAGTTATAAACAACTTTAAAATTGCCATGAAAAAATTATGATGGATTTAAAAAATTATAAACATCTCTACGGACTTATTGGCGCGTATCTTTCTTATTCTTTTTCTAAAAAATATTTTGGAGAAAAATTTACCAAAGAAAAGCGAACCGACAGTTTTTACGAATTATTTCCCATCCCGGAAATTGCGGATATCGAAACACTTATCGGTCAGTATCCCAATTTAAAAGGCCTGAACGTAACGATTCCCTACAAAGAACAAGTATTTGACTTTCTGGATGAAATACACCCGGACGCCAGGGAGATTGGTGCCGTTAATACGATTCGTTTTGTCAACGGAAAACGTATCGGTCATAACACGGATCATTATGGTTTTCAAAAATCTCTTTTGGAAATGGTGCCGGCGGGCGAAAAACTACCGGCCCGTGCTTTGGTCCTGGGAACGGGAGGAGCCGCCAAAGCTATTACTTACATTTTGAAAAAGGAAAAAATCGAATTCTCAATGGTCTCCCGCACGCCCGGTGCCGACCGGATTACCTACCGGGATCTTACGGAAAAAACGATTAATGACCATTTGTTGATTATAAATACCACGCCTTTGGGTACCTTTCCGGACGTAACCACTTTACCTGATTTGCCCTATAAGGCGCTGACGAAAGAACATTATCTGTATGATTTGGTTTATAATCCAGAAGAAACCGCTTTTTTAGCGCGGGGAAATCGGGTCGGTGCAAAAACCAACAATGGATTAAAGATGTTATCTTTACAGGCAGAAAAAGCCTGGGAAATATGGAATACGACCGAGTGACTTCTTATAAAAGAAAATCCTCTTTAACACTATTTTAAATGGTAAAAAAGGCAGATAATAACGGGGCCGGACTACCGGATTTCAGCAATACGGAGATCGCCTTTGCGGCAAAATCCGACGCGGCGTTAAAAAAAGCCGCGCGCTTGTTTGGTACCATGAATAAAAAATGGCTGGTAGATTTGAGTGCTCCACTCGGACTGACTGCCATGAAATGGAAATTACCCTTCGTAAAATGGATTGCCAAAGCAACTATCTTTGATCAGTTTGTGGGAGGAACCACCCTGCTCAACACAACTCCCGTTATCAATAAACTCTACGAATCCAACGTATTAACGATTCTGGACTACGGTGCCGAAGGCCGGGATACGGAGAAAGGCTACAACCAGTCGATGAACGAATTTATCCGGGCAATTGAATTTGCGGCGACCAACGAGAGTACTCCGGTAGTCGTCGTGAAAATCAGCAGCCTGACCCGGCATGGACTCCTGGTAAGTATCCAAAACGGTGAATCGCTTAACAAAGAAACCCGGCGGGAATACCGTAATTTGTTAAAAAGAATAGATTCAATCTGTCACGTATCCACCGAACAGGGCGTGAGTGTATTTTTTGACGCCGAGGAAAGCTGGATTCAGAATACAATCGATCACCTCGTACTGTTAATGATGCGCCGTTATAACCAGGAAAGGGTAGTGGTCTACAATACGTATCAGATGTACCGCCACGACCGGCTTCAGTTTTTGATAGATAATTTTTCTTACGCGGAAGACCAGCATTTTATGCTCGGTGCCAAACTGGTCCGTGGTGCTTATATGGATAAAGAACGGGATCGTGCGCAGGAAATGGGATACAAATCTCCTATTCAGGTAGATAAAGCGGCGACGGATGACGGTTATAACATGGCATTGCGATTTTGTCTGGACAACTACGAAAAAATCGCGGTTTGCAACGCCACTCATAATCAGGAGAGTTGTTTGTTGATGGCCAGACTGATGGAAGAAAAAGGTATTCCAAGAGATCATCCCCACACCTTGTTTTGTCAGCTGTACGGAATGAGTGACCACCTGACTTTCAATCTGGCGCACGCTGGATACCTGGCTTCAAAATATGTACCTTACGGTCTGGTCGAGGATGTCTTTCCTTATCTTGTGCGACGGGCACAGGAGAATACCGCCGTGGTTGGTGATATGAGCCGGGAGTACGGACTGGTTAAAAAAGAAATGGACCGGCGGAAAGCAGGGGAATTGTAGATGATGCGAATCAGGAGTTGAAAAGCATTAGAATAGCATAGATTTACAATATCCTTCTAATTAATATGGGTGTTTTTGCTATTTGCTATTTGCTATTTGCTTTTGGCCATTTGCTATTTGCGCTCTTTCATTGCGATTGAAGGGAGCAAATAGCAAATAGCTAGAAGCAAGCGGCAAGAAGCATCTTTCAGAGACCTTTCTATTATAGATTAGAAATTTAACTCCTGATTCGCATTCTTAATAAACAGTTTCACCTATTCTCACTTATTTACCAAACGCTGCTCCATCTGGTATCGGTAAAGTGAAGGCACTTTTTTAATTTCCTGATTGATCATTTCCAAATAAGCATCCGGACCGTACGTTACTTTGAGCGGATGATTACCGTGCACCCCAACGACTCTGGCCAGTGGTCCGTCTTTCATGCCATTCAACAAAACGGGTTCTACGCTATCCAGTCCACCCAGGATCGTCACTTTGATATTCCAAAAAGTACTGAACGCACCGTGGGAAGGTTTCCAGTAAGAAGCACCGCCACCGGCAAAGAGGGGCGCGCTGCGACTATCTTTTTCGGGAGTTAGATGCACGCTGATTTTATCAAATAAATTTTGGTGGTTGGCACCCGAATGTTGATCGAGAATTGGATCGACGAAGACTTCACAATCCAAATAGACATTTTTTGTAGAAAAAGTGTTAAAGCTCAGTGGGTGCACTGCTTTGTTAAACACTTTAATATTTTCGGCCAGTACATTATGAACGCCAGCCATCGCGACCGTATAATGCGCGTGATTGGTCCCCTGGGTGGTAATATCTTTGATGGTCACGTTAGAAATTTCTTCGGTGAGAACGCCACTGTCCGCGTTTTCAATCACCACATCTCTCACCCAGCTATTGAAAACCCGCGTCAGATAAATACCATTATTGCCAGGTTCGACGTGGTGCGCTACTCTGGGACTTGCGGGAAAGGTCAACTTTAAATGCTCAATGCCAACTTCCTCCAGGTGTTCCCACGCGACCAGTTGGGCTTTATAACTTTCTTTGATGTCAATGGTTAAAGGAGATTTGAACGTAACGGTATTGTCATTAATCGAATGGATGGTCAGTTGCTGGTTGACCAGCGGAAGGTCGGGAAACATCCAGTGGTGCGATCCTGTTTTTACATTGGTATCCTGATATAGGTCTGAAATAATCTGTCCTTTTTCCCCGTCTTTGTTAAAGAGTTGTAATAGTACGACGTCTCCTGCTTTTAACTTATTGGTATTGCCTGCTTCGACGTGGAGCGTTCCTTTTTTACCATTGTTGACCGTTGCCAAAACGGTATAAGGTTGTTCGTATTCTTTTAAATAAGATTTTACGCGTACGCCGGGAACGCGCGTCCAGATAAATCCGCCCGACCACGCGTATTGCGAAAAAGGTAAATCAATGTTGTTTTCTTTCTCTCGTTGTCGTTTGTTAAATTTTAGTAAATATGCTCTTAACTCCTTTAAATCTTCCGGGTCTTTGGTATACATCAGCGGTCTTGGAAAGTAAATTTCTGTTCCGCTTTTACCAGAACCAGCGCCTCTTAAAACGAAATGGCTTCGTTCTAAATAAATAATGTCACTCAGAATAATTCTTCCGGCGGGCAACTGCAAAACAACGCTTCCAGTTGTTTCCTGCACGGACGCAATGGCTTTTTGCAGGTTTTTTGTATCGTCGAGACCGTCATCTGCGACCACCCCAAAGTCGGTGGCCATCACTATTTTATCCGTAACCAGTGGAATCTCTTTTTCACCATTATGATAACCCGCGTAACTAAAATCGGGCAAGTAATTTTCGCTCATTACTTTTTTATCCGAAAGAATTTCCGGAAGATGCTGCGCCGATAACTTGTTTTGATTTAAACTAATCAAAACGAAAAATAGAAAAATCCTGATGTTGAAATTCATAATACCATTGGTTAAAGTACACAGGCAAAGATAGAAGATTTATATTTCTATCTCGTTATCAACCATGGGTAATATCGTCTTAAAATAAGGGTAAAATAGTTCGTCGGGTTAATTAATCACGACCCGTTGACTATACTTTTTTCCATTAATTGAAAAATTTAAAAAGTATATCCCCGCTCTCAGTGTATGTTCCCAATGATGACGATGCACGCCCGAATTTTGGATATTCTGAACAATCATACCTTGCGATCTCCCCAGCAAATCGACTACTTCGATATGGACCGGGGCACTATTTTTCAATTCGTAATGAATATTCAACGCGCTGTTTCCGGGATTTGGAAAGATCGATAAGTTGATTGCAGCTGTGGAAAAGTCATTCGTATTGACCATCACATCTTCCAGTTTTTCAAGTCGGGTACTGGTGTAAAGCCGGTATTCGCCCGGTTGTAAATTGATGGGCGCCGTGGTATTGGTCACCACCAGGCTATCCTGCGTAAAGTATTCGTGCCAAACTCCCGCATTGGGAAAACCGGGCGTAATATTACCGGCCTGTACCGAAAAATTTCCGAGGGCCGTCACGTCAAAATCATCGCCGTTCAGATGAAAAGTTTTGAAATCAGGATTGTCCAAAGTCCCCTGATAATCCGTGGTGTTAAATACATCGTAAGTTGTTTTTAAATAAATCAACTGGCGGGTTACATTGAAAAGATCCCGTCGGTCGGCATCTCCCAAATAATCCCAGCGAATTGGTTTATTATCTACCCGGCAGTTTTCATTAATGGTCCCGTCGGGGCAATAATTAATCGAAAAGTCGTAGCCCAGTTCTCCGAACTGCCAAAGCATTTTGGGGCCCGGAATCGTATAAAAAAATACGGAGGCCAGTTCCACCCGGTCGAGTGCCGTCGAAATTTCCTGTACATTATAGGTGCTCGTAGCATTTCCAAATTCTAAATTTTTGTACATCAGGCGTTCCTCATCGTGGCTTTCCATAAACGTAATCAGGTTTGGACTGGTCCAGTCCCGCGCCTGATAATCCGCTCCCGTGAGATCATTGTTATAACCCATCGTTGCTTCGTTGTATTGGAAGTTCATATTATTCCAAAACAACATCCCATAATCGGCCAGTTCTTTTTCTTCGCTGTTGACTGCGAAATGTTCCATGATGGCGTAAGCATCGGGATTGATATTCCAGATTACATCGGCGTAGTCTTTCAGGATCGCAATCCGGGAAGCATCGTATTGTCCCCAGAGATCCACATCGCCACCGGAATTAATTTGCGTAAAACCTTTCGATAAATCAAATCTGAAACCGTCCATTCTGAATTCTTCCAGAAAATGCGTGAGCGTCCGGTTGACGTAGTAATCCGTGGCATCGCTTTCGTGGTTAAAATCATATCCGACGTTGAACGGATGCCGGGCGTCGGGATTCAGCCAGGGATTTTCGGCGGTCGGCTTAAAAGCTACCGGATCCCAGTACAATTGCGCCAGCGGACTTTGACTAAAAGCGTGGTTAAATACAACGTCCAGAATAACGGCAATTCCCCGACTGTGTGCTTCGTCCACAAATCTCTTTAATTCGTTGACCGGACCATAATATTTGTCCACCGCAAAATGAAAACTGGGATTATATCCCCAACTCAGGTTTCCTTCAAACTCGTTGACGGGCATCAGCTCAATCGCATTAATTCCCAGACGGCCCAGATAAGCAAGCGTATCAATCAGGGTCTGATAGTCGTGCCGCTCCAGAAAATCCCGTACCAATAGTTCGTAAATGACCAGTTCTTCCACCGCTGGATTTTCAAAATTATCTACCTGCCAGTCGTACTCCGGCGGACGGGTTTGCAGAACCGATAAAATACCGGAACCGTTTTGTGGGTATTCCAGCAGGTCAGGATAGGTGACCGCAGGAATAAAATTATCGTTGGCCGGATCGAGTACATAAGGCGTGTACGGATCTGCAATTTTTATATTTCCATCCACCAGATACTGATAAGGATATGGTTGGTCGGGATCGAGTCCGGCAATGTCCAGCCAGTAAGTTGTTCCGTCTACACTTCGCTTCATCTGATAAGTGGCCTCCGTATTAAAATCATTAAAACTTCCGAGGACAAAAACGGTGGATTTATTGGGAGCGTAGAGCGCCAGGCGGACGGTATTGTCATCCAGTACATTGACACCAAGTTCGGTGCCGGCGGGAGGATTTTCTATGGTGGTGGGAGGAACGACGGTGTACTCAAAACTGGCCGCAGCAGATGCGCCACCCTGGGTGGCGGTCAGCACTACCTCGTGTAATCCCAGTTGGTTGGCGGTGATGGTGTGGTTAATAGACGTCCCCGAGGCGATCGCGATCAACGTTCCGTTGTCGGTCAGTGTCATACCGGCCAGCGGAGTACAGAAACCTTCCACCGGAATCTGGTCTCCCTGAGCGACGACGAGATTACTGGCCGCCGGAGTATTAAAGCCCGCGGCGAGTACCGTACCTTCGGGATAAACGGGCGTAAAAATATCAGCACCACTGGCCGCTCTGCCAACAACGGAGCCATCCGTATTTCTAAAGACAAAAGCCATTTGTTCTACTATTTCCCCGCTGCTGATTCCGTAAAAATCGTTGATATTATAACTGATGGTGTATTTGTTATTACCGATAGCCGTCATGCGTACGTTGTTGTCGTCCGTTCCCCAGTTACCCTGGACATGCTGCCAGTCGTTTCCGTTAGAGCTGAAATTAGTGATTACGCCCGTGTGGGCATAGACGTTACCCGACACCCCGGCCAGCGCCCCGTTGCCTTCGCTGGCATCGAAAGTAATGGTAACATCATCCACCTGAGAGGGGAGCGCAGGATCGACGGTCACGACCTGGGCGGGGAGCAGCGTGGCACTGAGAAAGAGAAACAGCAGCGTAATTGACAAATTCTGGAAAGAGCGGATAAGAATGTTCATGAGTAATTGTTTCTTTGTGAAAAAAATCAGCGTTTTGCGGGTATCTTCATAAAAATAAGTCATATTTATTAAAAATTACTTAAATAAAGGGATTTTGTCAGCAAAATCTTGATAATACGGCGAATAAAGTGTATCTTCGATTAGTTCGGGATTAAGGTCATTTCAGGCGTTTTTTCCGCACAATGCAAGAAAGCTTGCATTATTTTTTAACAGAAGGCGTGATGAATTCTTCATGACCGCCGAAAAAAATTTTGTACGATTATGGCAAGACCATCATTGAAACCACCAAAATTGAAAGACGGATTTTACATTGAGTTGAGTGGCGGAAGTCACGGACGAGGGATCAAAATCCACCGCGAAACTAAAAAAGAAATTGATCATCTAATGGAGCAATATCAGCGAATGAGAGATGTTACTTATCTGGGTCAAATGAAAGAGGGTAAATTCCTCGACGATAAAGGAAAACCTAAGAAAAAGAAAAGATAAGTTTTAAAAATTAACGAAGAAGCCACGGTAATCTGATGATTGCGGTGGCTTTTTCTATTTTGGGAAATTTCTAAATAGTCTTCTTATCAAACAAACTGAATTTGACAGCCCTCTGCTCAAATAAAATGTAATACATGAACCTTTCCTCTTTTTTTAAAGACCTGAAAATTATCGAACTCGCTTCTGTTCTCGCCGGACCGTCGGTCGGAATGTTCTTCGCTGAACTCGGGGCCACCGTTCTTAAAATAGAAAATAAAACCACCAACGGCGACGTAACCCGTAAATGGAAAATGCCTTCCGAAGATCCCGCCGCCAAAGATTCTGCTTATTATCACAGCATAAATTGGGGAAAGAAAAGTATATTGTTGGATTTAAATAATCAACAGGATTATGAACTTCTGACGACTCATCTGACCACGGCAGATATTGTTATTTCTAACTTTAAAACCGACTCAGCAAAAAAAATGGGACTCGACTACACCGCTATTCGTTCTGTCAATGAATCCATCATTTTTGCCAATATTTCTGCCTACGGCCCCGGTGATCATCGCCCTGGATTTGACGTATTGATGCAGGCCGAAACGGGTTGGTTGTCCATGAACGGAGAAACTGGTCGCGGTCCCGTCAAACTTCCCGTCGCCCTGATGGACGTCCTGACTGCGCACCAACTCAAAGAAGGAATTCTCGTCGCATTGTTACACCGCGAACGTACCGGACAGGGAAGCGAGGTGCAAGCCACACTGTACGACAGTGGAGTAGCGTCCCTCGTCAATCAGGCCAGTAACTGGCTCAACGCCGGACATCTTCCCCAGCGCATGGGCAGCCAGCATCCCAACATTGCTCCCTACGGCGACATATTGTTAACAAAAGATAAGGTTGAAATTATTTTATCCACAGGGACGGAAGGTCAGTTTGAAAAACTGCTGAATGTACTGGATTTAGATAACTTAAAAAAAGATCCCAGATTCAATAACAATGCTGCCCGCCTGACGCACCGCCAGGCACTAATGCTGGAATTAAATACCGCCGCTGCTCAAATGCTGGCGACCGATTTTCTTCGGGCTTGTGAAGCAAAAGGCATACCCGTGGCACCCATCCGAAATTTAAAGATGGTCTTCGATGATCCCCGTACTCAGGAAATGCTGCTGGATGGCACAGACGAAAAAGGCCACGCTGTGCAAGTGGTGCGCAGCGTGGCTTTTAGGCTGAATGCGCCTCGCGCGGTGAAACGTTGAATGCGCTTCGCGCGTTGAGGTGTTGAATGCGCTTTGCGCGTTGAAATGTTGAATGCGCTTTCGCGCGTTGCAGCGTCTCAACAAGCGCAGCGCCTCAACCCACACGCACCGCGCCTACCCCTTCATCGCCTTAATACCCGGCAATTCCTTTCCTTCCAGAAACTCCAGCATGGCGCCACCACCCGTAGAGACATAGCTGACCTGATCGTCCAGTCCCATTTGGTTAACGGCGGCCACTGAGTCCCCACCACCGACGAGGGAGAACGCTCCTTTTTTGGTGGCTTTGGCGACAGCTTTGGCAATGGTTTTGGTGCCTTTGGCAAACGGTTTCATTTCGAAAACGCCCATGGGACCGTTCCATAGAATGGTTTTGGATTTCAGGATAACGTCGGTAAATTCTTTTTGTGCTTTCTCACCGATGTCGAGTCCCATCCAGCCTTTTGGAATTCGTTTGCTGTATTTAACTGCCTTTTTAGCTTTAGCAGAAAAATCATCCGCCGCCATAGAATCTTTGGGTAAGTAGATGTTTACTTTTTTCTTTTTGGCTTTGGCCAATAATTTATTGGCGAGTTTCAGGCGATCGTCTTCTACCAGCGAATTACCAACGTTGCCACCTTGTGCTTTTAAAAATGTGTATGCCATCCCACCACCGACGATTACGTTATCCGCAAAGTCAATTAATTTTTCCAACAATAAAATTTTATCAGAAACTTTGGCGCCACCGACAATGGCGGTCAGGGGGCGATCCGGATTATTAAGAACCTTAGTGGCATTGGCAATTTCTGCGTCCATCAAAAAGCCAAAAGATTTTTTCTTTGGTGTGAAAAATTGAGCGACTGTAGCGGTAGAGGCGTGTTCCCGGTGTGCCGTTCCGAAGGCGTCGTTTACGTACACATCTCCAAGTTTGGCCATTTTTTTCGCCAGTTCTTTGTCCCCTTTTTCTTCTCCGGGGTTAAAACGCGTATTTTCCAAAACGAGTACCTGACCTGATTTTAAGGCTTTGACCATTTCTTTGGCTTCCTTGCCGACGGTGACCGGACAGAACATGACTTTTACGCCTTTCAGTTGTTTGGACAAAAACGGAACGATGTGTTTCAGGGTAAATTTTTCTACATCAATACTGCCATCTTCTTTTTTCTTTTTTTGTGGTCGTCCCAGATGAGACATGATAATGGCCGCACCCCCTTCTTTTAAAATATGTTTGATGGTGGGCAAGGCACCCTGAATTCGGGTATCATCCGTTACCTGATATTTGTCGTTGAGCGGAACGTTGAAATCAACCCGGAGTAATACTTTTTTATTTTTTAAATCAAGATTCATAAGGTGATAGTTTGTCTTTTGAAATAATTTTTTTTG
The DNA here is from genome assembly GCA_937921555.1 of uncultured Saprospiraceae bacterium. Taxonomy (GTDB): domain Bacteria; phylum Bacteroidota; class Bacteroidia; order Chitinophagales; family Saprospiraceae; genus JALZUU01. The sequence goes on along the minus strand of CAKZUV010000047.1, from coordinate 15,079 downwards.
AAAATAGCCATTTGCGCTTCAGGACGCGAAGTTAGTCGAAAAAATAAAATTAAGTTAGAAAATCGGAAAAGTTCTTAGAGCTTGTCCAAATTTTCATGATTGTGCGAAATTGAGAAGATTTTGTTTTGAATAAGGCAAAAAACATAGGCGATGCCTTAGCATCGGCGAGGCTTTTTAACGAAATTCGGAATAAAATTTGCCAATTGCAGCCAATTAATGGAAGTTTAGACAAGTTCTTTAAACAACATCAATAAAAAAACGCCTTTCCGCGTAAAAGCGGAAAGACGTTTTTGTTGAGGGGCCAACCTCAAATTGTCTTAGACAAATCTGAGACAAAGTATTACAACAGACTAGTTGAAAGAAAGTTTTTGTGAAACAAAACCATTTTCAAATCTTACCTGTGCGACGTAAAGACCGTTCGCCAGATTATTGCGCTGCATTGTAAACTGTAAAGCGTTGATATCCGTGTGTGCTTTTACCAGACGACCCGTCAGGTCATACACGTAAATGCTCTGAATATTTTCTGCCGCTTCGAAACGAACGTCGATAGAAGCAGGATTAGGCATAATTTCCAGACCAACCTGAGCCGCCTCTAAGTTGTTGGTAGAAACTGCCGTCAGGTCACAACCCAACCCTAAAGCAAGACAAATTCTTGGCGTAGCAAAAGCCATCATAGTATCTGCTACCATCTGAGCAGAAACTGCGTCGGTGGGACAATCAGAACCTGCAACACCGTAAGGCTCCGCAACCAGGTGGAAATTCCAGGGAGCAGATTCTGCCGGATCATTAGAAGTAAACCGGTAGAATCCTACTACATCGCCAGAAGCTGCACTAACGTCATCGATGAAGTTAACATCAAAAACATCATTTAAACCAGCATCGTTTACCAAAGGAATTGTAACACAGCTACCAGAAACTTCTACGATTGGTAAGTTAACCGGAGGAGGTACGGTCAATACGGCAGTTTCACAAGGAGCAAAAGGATCTGTTTCTACTTGAAATCCAATAAAAGGAGTATCATTTTCGTCAATCCAGGAGTTTTCACCGTTGGCACCACCCGCAGCAATTCCTAACTGGAACTCAGAAGAAAAACCGACGTGGTTAGGGTAATTCAACGTATCACCCGCTGGGAAACCGGGGTAACCTTCAGGTACAATACCTACTGTTGTTCCATCTACGTTACCATTGATACCTTCGATAATCATAGGTGTTGTGGCATTCAGGAAAAACTTGGGAACAAACGTATCCGTTACTTCATCCAGGAACGAACTTCCGTAGGCGATATAACCACCGGTTCCAAAACCCCAGATCGCAATTTTGTTAGGATCTACGCCAAAAGGGTTGCCGTTTTCAGCTACCGTTCTTTTGAAATAACGTACTGCGGTACGAGAATCCTGGACACCACGGAAAGCAGCGTTGATCAGGAAAAAGGTACGGATACTCTGATCGGGATCAACAGGATTCCAGCCAATTCGGTAATCCGCTACTGCTACTACGTAGCCTTTTCTCGCCAGGCGGTTAGCAAAGTTAACCATGTCGTTGTCCTTTACCGTTCCACCACAACCACCGTTACTGGTTGGAGGTAAAAAGTTTCCGGTATGGAGTAAAATAATTAAAGGTCGCTCCGTCTCAGTATCGCCTGAAGGGGTGTAAACGTCAGCGTTGAGTGGACGAAGAACTGCTTCGTCGGTCAATCCAGCTAATCTGGGCAGAATAGTAGCATTGGCACCGTAGATAACATTTTCCTGAACGTCTACGTCCGTAAAAACGTCATCAATAAAACGTCCTTCCTGACTAAATCCAAGCTGGATGGTAAGGATGGATAAAAAAAGTAAAAGTGTAAAATTTTTCATAAATCTTGATTTGTGTTAAGAAGTGATTTGTTAAAAATTGTTCAACGCCGGATAGATAGTACGTTAGATCATCATCATCACGGCATTGAACAAGTCTTTATAATTAGTAAATTAGTTTATTGCTTTTTTACAAAATCATAGGTGGCCGATATATACGCAAGACGACCGATCTCCGGGCCACCGTAGGTTTGTGAAGCTCGGTTGTCCAGAATATTTGAAGCACCAATTTTAAAGGTTGTATTTATTTTTTCAAAAGTAACATTCCACTGTACATCCAGTAAGGAATAAGTGTCAATAAATCCGGTAAATTGTGGAGATCCTTCAAATAAGAAACCTTCAATCCACTTATAGTTCAGACTAAATCCCGTATTATCTAATCGGACAAATCCCAGATTAAGGGGTAAATTTCTTCCCGAAATCCCTAGATTAAATTTATGCTCGGGGGTATTAAACGCCGGAATAATCGGATCATCTTCAAAGGTTTTATTAAGTCGGTTCCACGAATAATTTCCACTTAGTCCGTAATATTTCGCAAAATAATAATTAAGACCAATAGCAAATCCCTGGGTGGTCACCGTATTCTGGGAATTGGCAGCAACCCGAAAAGCCTCGGTATTAGTAGGGAAATTATTGACGAAGTCTGATTGTAAACCTAAATTAAATCCGATAAAATCATCATAAATACTAAAATAATAACTGGCATCCATGTAGAGTGCATCAAACAGCGTTGTACGGTAACCCAGCTCAAAGGTTTTAACTTTTTCCGGCTGAATGGGATCGACGTCGAATCTGACTAAATCATCCTGCTCCAGTGACCCCAGGAAATCTGTAAAAGATTCTACGGTGATTAGATTTTGAAAGCCATCCAGATTTCCTAATAAAGTCGCACGCCCAACATTGAGATTCAGATATTGATCTGAAAGCGTAGGATTTCGGATACCTCCGGAAAAGGAAAACCTGAGATAATCATTCGGATTAGGAGACCAGACAAAGGATAGGGCCGGGGTCACGAGGTAATTAAAATTTTGGTTTTTATCTACTCGCATGGTAGCGGAGAGAATATATTCCCGGCCATATTTTTTCTGTACTCCAAGGTAACCGCCCGCTTCGTGATTCGTAATGGTTACGCCTGCTGTATCTTTAAATACGGTTCCATCAGATACTGGTCTGTACAATCTTCCACTGGCTCCCACCGTAATTTCGTCAAAAAAATCGGTAGAAAATTTATACTCTCCCGCAATGTGATAAAGAGCAGATTCGTCAAAAAATCTGGTTCCTCCTTCGTTATTTTTCAGACTGGTAATACTGTCGAAGGCTTGCTGATAACGATCTGTTCCAGGAGCAAAAAAGTCCCGGCTGTCCGGGAGTGTAGGATTAGCCTGATTGGCAAAATTCCGGGCTTCTTCGTGAAAGCCACTCAACAAGGCTTGATTTTGAGCCACAAACTGATCGGCGGCTGCTTCATCAAAAGTTAACGTAAAGGTAACCGGATCAACCATTGGTTCCGGATATCCGGCTTCTACTAAGCGGCTGTAGATATTGTTAGTCCAGAAGTTATTATAATCCTTATACCAGTCAGAATTTGATTTCGCGCTTTCCTGCAACCGTAATGCTGTAAAAAAAGGATCGTAAGAATCACCCGCATTCTCATTGGTTGAATAAGCACGAATAAAGAATTTATCTTTTTTACGGAACTCGATTCTATTCTGAAAAAATCTCAGGTTCCGTAAACTAAAACGATTGTCTCCCTGATAAACGGTCGTTCCCGTTCCAACACTAGAAGAAAAAATTAATTCCGGAGATTCGTATTCTTTTTCGGGATTGGTCCGGAAATGGAGCGCTACATTTCCTTTCAGGTTTTCGGTATCATAGTCCACTAAATCTACTTCGTCGTATCCTGGCCGGTGAAAAATTCCAAGCTCAGCGGTTCTTTGCAGCCGGTTGGTGGGATCAGAAAAGTCTCCACCTGCAAAGAATTCATCTCCATAGCTATTCACTCTATCCCAGCCACCCGGATTACCCCGTGGCGATTCTGTTCCATCGACTGCCTCATCATTGTTGGCTTCCCAGTCGTCCGCCCGTAAAGCAAACAAGTTGAGCTTAAAAGCCATCCACGGTTTGCCTTCTTTGTTCAGTACGTGATCGGCGTACCGGACGGCACCCGAAACAAGATTTCTTTCTCCGGCTTTGATCGAAGCGGCCAGTCCACGCTGAAAAAATGGATTCTTGGTCTCCATGGCAATTACGCCGTTAAAGGCATTGGGTCCGTAGTAGGCCGAGGCAGCTCCCTGAATCAGATCCACTTTAAGTACGTCCAGTTCCGAAGAACCGAGAAAATTACCCAGCGAAAAGTTCAGACCCGGCGCCTGATTATCCACTCCGTCAATGGTCTGGAGCGACCGGACGGGTGAAGTTGAGTTAAATCCTCTGGTGTTGATTACCTTAAATCCAAGACTGGCGGCGGTCAGGTCGACTCCTTTCAGGGAACCAAGACCGTCGTAAAAGTTTTCTGCGGGTGTTTCTTTGATCGCCAGCAAGTCCATACTTTCTACGGTGAGGGGAGCGGCTTTTTGTTTGTCGGAGACCCTTTGTCCCTTTACGACTACTTCCGTCGTAGTGATGGCCCCTTCGCCTAATTTTAAATCCAGGTTTTGATCGGCACTGTTCACGACGACTTCTTTGTCTTCGTAACCGATATATGAAAGCACTAGTGTAACCGGATAAGTGGCATTGCTGGCTTGAAAGCTAAATGATCCATCCCAATCGGTTACCGTTCCGGTGGTCGTTCCCTTGATGATTACGTTGGCGCCGATGAGTTCTTCACCGGTACTTTCGTCCTTTAAGGTTCCTTTAAAGGTAAGCTGAGCCGATACACTACTTACAATCAAAAAGAAAATGAGGGCAGGGAGTAGTCTTTTTAGCATAAAAATTTATTTAGTTAAGGTTAAATGGGAATAAAAAACGATATAAAAAACACTGGATAAGTTCATTTTCCGGCTTTACAACGCTTCATTACAAACGTAATTGGCCCTTATTTCGCTGGTTTTTCAACCAAAATTGAGGTCTGAAAAAATAGATGGTTAACTGATTTGGTTTTGAGGGAGGGCGTAAGTTGTTGATATTTAATAAGTTAACATATCTTAGTGAAAATTCGCTAATTTATTGGTAAATTTAATAAAATAGCTGGGTTTTATACTGTTTTTGTGAAAAAAAGAAGCAAATGTTTGGTAAACAATACGACTAAGTCACGGAAAATTTGTATTGACGGCTGACCAAGTTTAACCCCTAAAGGTTAAAAGGGGTTGATGTTTAAAAAATCAGCCCATTTTTTATTCAGAAAGTAAAACAGATTGTGAACTTTGGTGCTTGAGATTGACCTGAATGTTTTCTTTCAGGGTGGTTGCCAGAGACAGACCTACGTAATCTACCTTGATGGGAAACGACTTGTGTTTTCGATCAACCAGAACGGCTACTTCCACTTTTTTGGGCAGCACGCGCATCAGCGGTTCAAAAGCATAAAAAATGGTGCGCCCCGTATTGGCCACGTCATCGACAATAATGACGACTTTGTTACGAATCTGGGCAGGCGTCAGACTGATGGTAATGGGCGCCGAAAGTGGTGCCGCCGGACTCAGCTGAATGGTTGCCCTGGTAATTTTTATCGGAGACCTTTTGGCGATACCTGCTTCCAGCAAATCCGCGAACCGGTTACCGTTATTGTTGATACCTGCCAGGATAATTCCGGACTCATTGTAATTATTTTCTAAAATTTCAATAGCCAACCGATTGACCTTTTGACTGATTTTTCGTGCGTCGAGTATTTTCATAAGCGTAGCGAGCAATTCGTTTTTTTGATTTGCTAATGTAGATAAAATATAAACAGTGACAAGTTCGTAAAAAAAAAAGATTTCGCCATATAAAAACTTTTGATAATGGCTAGCAATTCTTACTTTAGCCGAAATTAAGAAATATCCGTATGATTCAACAAATACTTTTTGCGCTCGTAGCCATTGTTGCATTTTCCTGGGGGGGTCGTCAATTTCTGAAGATTCGGCGAAATATAATGCTTGGTAAAGATACCCCGATGGAAGCCAATCCAGGGAAGCGCTGGAAAAATGTGCTGCTGATTGCTTTTGGTCAGAAAAAAATGTTCAAGCGGTGGATTCCCGCTATTTTTCACCTGTTTATTTACGTTGCTTTTTTGTTTACACAAATAGAACTGATTGAAATTTTTATCGACGGAATCTTCGGGGTACACCGTTTCTTTGCCCCGTTACTAGGTGGAATTTACACTTTTCTGATCAGTTCCATTGAGTTGTTATCGCTCGGTGCTTTCGTGGGAACCCTCGTATTTCTGGCGCGCAGAAATTTGCTGAAAATTCCACGTTTCCAAAAACCGGAAATGAACGGTTGGCCAAAATTGGATGGTAACCTGATCCTCTACGGTGAGTTGTTACTGTTGCTCGGTATTTTTTGTATGAATGGTGCCGACGCCGTTTTACAGCAGGTAGACCCTCAACATTATACTTCCACGGGAGCTACCGCACTGAGTTCCTGGATGGGACCCGCAATCTTTGGTGGTATGGAACAAAGCACCCTGGTCGGCATCGAACGTTTTGGCTGGTGGCTGCACATTATCGTCGTTTTTGCCTTCTTAAACTATCTGCCACATTCCAAACACCTGCATATTTTTCTCGCTTTTCCGAATGTCTATTTTGCCAAACTACAGCCGAAAGGAGCAATGGATAATATGCCCGAAATTATGAACGAAGTGAAATCCATGATGGGACTCGGACCAGAAGGCGCCGAGGAAATGCCGATGGACGAGGAGATTCCCGAATTCGGTGCCAAAGACGTGACCGACCTGGAATGGCGAGATGTATTAGCCGCGTACTCCTGCACCGAATGTGGCCGCTGTACCGCAGTCTGTCCGGCCAATATCACCGGGAAAAAATTGTCTCCCCGTAAGATCATGATGGATACGCGGGACCGGGCCGAAGAGATCGGTAAAAAACTGGACACCGGATCGGTAGAGTTTATAAAAGAAGAATTACGCGCCAGCGAAAAAACGTTGACCAAAGCTAATTTTGACGACGGAAAATCATTATTTGATTATGTTTCAAAAGAAGAATTACACGCCTGCACAACTTGTAACGCCTGCGTTGAAGCTTGTCCGATACTGATCAATCCACTGGATATTATTTTAAAATTACGCCGCTACGAAATCCTGACCGAATCCGCCGGACCATCCGATTGGGTACCGATGTTTACAAGTATTGAAAATGGTGGAGCTGTCTGGCAGGTGCCGGATGACCGGGACGCATGGGCTAATTAGAAGGGTAGTGGATATTAATTAACAATGGGTTAATGAAAAATTAATAATGTCTCTTCTGGCGTGTATATCTTTTATCGTGAATCGAATATATAGTTTGTTTTTATCAAATATGATTAAGAATTTCCGTTTTCCTGGTTTTTAGAGTACGCTTACCGATTAAACAATGAGCCCATTCTAAAAAGTGATTTTCGCGCAGAGGAGCAGAGAACGCAGAGATTCTTTAACGTGTAAATCTATTATCGTAAATCAAATATGAATATTATTTTTATTAAATGTGTCTCAATTTTTCTGTTTTCCTAGTTTTTAGAGCAGGCTCACCAATAACCAATAACTAATTAACCAACTAACAATGAAAAAAATAATACTGCCTGTACTATGTTCTCTTCTGACAATAATGTCGGTACTTGCTCAGGATACATTTTCAATTGTAGCGGTAGATGAGGCCACCGGAGAGATTGGTTCAGCGGGTGCTTCCTGTCTGGATGATAACCAGTTTCCGGGGTCGGGAGGAGCGTTTATTATTTCCGATATTCTACCGGGACGGGGTGCCATTCATACCCAGTCTTTTTACCTGGCGGGAAATCAGAACAATGCGCGGTTGCGAATGGAAGCGGGAGATAGTCCGGAGGAGATTATCACGTGGCTGGCGATCAACGACGTGCAGGGCAACAACTCCCAGCGACAATACGGCGTGGTGGATTTTGATGACAATGGCGTGGGCCGGGCCAGGGCTTTTACCGGATTGAATTGTTTGGATCACAAAGGCCAGCGCGTAGGCTCCAACTATGCCATTCAGGGTAATATTCTGATCGGACCCGAAATACTGGATTCGATGGAAGCCAGGTTTTTGCGGTCTACGGGCACACTCGCCGAACGGCTGATGAGTTCCTTGCAAGGAGCTAACGTGCCGGGCGCCGATTCCCGTTGTCTGAACGAAGGGGTTTCTTCGTTGTCCGCTTTTGTCCGGGTAGCACGACCCGATGATTCGGAGGATGATCTGTATCTTGATTTAAATGTACCGTTTACTGCTTTTGGGGTAGAACCGATTGACGAGCTGCAAAATATGTTTAACGAATGGTTGTTAACTTCGGTTGACGAAGAAAATATCCGGTCGGTACGTGTTTTTCCCAATCCGGCCACCACGATCATTCAGATAGATCTGGGATTAATTATTCCCGCAGAACGATCTCTGGTAGAAATATATTCCGTTACCGGAAAATTGGTGAAAACCGGAAAGCTGATACAATCAAAAACCGAACTGGATATTGCCGGACTGGCGGGAAACAATATGTATTTTTACCGGATTATCCATAATGAAAAAACAATTGCCAACGGCAAGTTTATAAAATCAAAATAAAATCAATGTCTTCACTTAATGTACCCCGTATGGCCGATGTGGTCGCTGCCGGAAAAAAACCGGAAATCCTTTTTTGGGTAGGCTGTGCCGGTAGTTTTGACGCACGTGCCCAGAAAGTAACACGGGCCTTTTGTAAAATTCTTAATGAGACGGGAACAGACTACGCTATTCTGGGAAAGGAAGAAAGCTGTACGGGGGATCCCGCCCGGAGAGCCGGCAACGAATTCGTTTTTCAGATGACAGCTTTACAAAATATTGAAACACTGAACTTATACGAAGTAAAAAGAATTGTTACGACGTGTCCACATTGTTTTAATATTTTGAAAAATGAATATCCGGCGCTGGGAGGAAACTATCAAGTGGTCCACCATACACAGTTTTTGCAGGAATTGATTGATTCGGGTAAACTGAAAATTGACGGTGGTGCCTTTGCTGGCAAAAAAATAACCTACCACGATAGTTGTTATCTGGGACGCGCCAACGACGTATACGAAGCCCCCCGGAATCTGCTGGAACAACTGGACAACGAACTCGTCGAAATGAAACGGTGCAAAACCAATGGCCTCTGTTGCGGCGCCGGTGGCGCCCAGATGTTTAAAGAGGACGAACCGGGCGACAAGCGAATCAACATCGAACGTACCGAGGAAGCCCTGGCAACGGGAGCGACCATCGTGGCGGCCAACTGTCCCTTTTGCTTGACCATGTTATCCGACGGTATGAAAGCCAAAGAAAAGCAGGAAGAAGTGATGGTGTATGACCTGGCAGAACTGATCGTGAATAATAAAGGCTGGGAGTAGGATAAGAATATCGGATACTGAATTTTCAATGTTGATTTTTGCACAAGCGCTTAGACGGTAATTGCACTTTGACTCAAGGAGTAAATTAAATCATTAGCTAATTTTTTTAATAGCAATAATATAACCAGCGCAGTGCCTCAACCGCGCAGTAATTCAACCAAAAAAAATGAACGCTCAAAAACATACCTTCTCCGATCAGAGCCGCATCTGGATTTACCAGAGTGCGCGTGAATTTTCCGACGCGGAGGTAGCCACCATTAATTCCCATCTGACCCAGTTTTCCGAAAAATGGGTAAGTCACCAGCGGCAGTTGATTGCGCACGGAGAAGTACTGCACCGGCGTTTTGTCGTTCTGATGGTGGATGATATTCAGGGAAATGGCGCCAGTGGATGCAGTATTGATGCTTCGGTAAAATTCGTACAGGAACTGGGGCGTGCTTTCCAGACAGATCTGTTTGGCCGTCTGGACTTTGCGTATTTTGAGGGAGAAACTGTCAAAATAGTTCATAAAACGGAATTGCCGGAAAAGCTCGCCGAGGGAGTTATTTCGGAAGAAACCCTGTTTTTTGATAATTTGGTGAAGAATAAGGGGGAATTACAAACGCGGTGGATGGTTCCTTTGAAGGATAGCTGGCATTACCGGTTTGCAAAATAACTGCGTAATTTTTCCTTCCCGATAAACTTATTTTAAAGCCTGTGCGTTTAGAGATTACAACCAAAAGCAACAGATGTTAAAAAAAGTAAAAAAATGGCTGGGTATTGAAGGAGTCAAGCTGGAGTTGATCCTGCCGGAAGAAGTGGATTTATCTGCTGGTAAGCTGGTCGGGAAAATTCAATTTTACTCGATGCACGAACAAACGGTTTCCCGCCTGAAGATAAAATTAGTGGAAAGATACACACGGGGTCGTAAAAACGAAAAGGTAACCGACGAATATGAACTGGGAGAGATCGATATCAGCAAAAAAATTCAGATACCTGCCGGAGAGATTATCGAAGTAGAATTTAAACTGCCGTTTGAACTGGTCAAGTCGGAAATGGATACCCTGGAAGACAAAAATTTCGTGCTGGGTAAACTGGTCAAAACCGCTAAATGGATCAGTGGCATTCAGTCTGAATATCGGGTAGAAGCGGAAGCCGATGTCATCGGGACTCCCTTAAATCCCTTCGACAAAAAATACGTGCATATCGTCTAAAGAGACCGCTTTCCGAACTCCATCATTCTACCTTTCTGGTTTATTTTTCGAATCTGACAACAGATTTGCGGCTTGTAATTAACGCTTTCCTGCGTTTCTCCTTACAGCAACCCTACTGCTGTTCCTTCATTTTAGCCTGCTGCTCTTCAAACTGCTTAATGATCTCCTCGTCGGACTTTCCGAGATTTTCCAGTAAGAATTTAGTATCATCGGCAAATTCGTCCGTTGGGTGCTTTTCCAGAAAACCCTGATAAATTGCTCTCGCCTGATCAAATTTTCCCATCTCACTATCCAGGGTAAATGCCTTCAAAAACATCGCCTGCGGTGCTTTTGGATAACTGCTGAAATCACTGTAAATCTGGTCGTAAATATTCATCGCCAGATCGTATTTTTTAATAGAACGGGCCGTTTCTGCCGCCTGAAAAAGATACTTCGCAGCATCCGGATCCTGAGGCGCTACCTTGGCGTACGCCTGACAGTAACCGATATATTCCATCGCTTTTTCCCGGTCAAACTTATTGTCCTTTTCATTATAAATCTGACTGCGGGAAGTTCCGATTTTTTCACTTAGGGTTGCCGCATCCATCTTTTCTGCTGCGGGTGATTTGGTACTGTCCGTCTGGCAACCTGCAAGAAATAAAGTGCTTAACATCAATACGAGTAGTAATCTCATTATATAATTATTTTTTTCTGTGAATAAAGTTTTTAAACAACTTTACGATAACTTAACTGGTAAATCGTTCCTTTCCCGTAAATTTGAGTCTAAATCAGTAAACCAGGTGTTTTCAATACTAAAAACCCAAAATATTTCACGCTTTTCAGTATTCCAACAAATTTAAAAAATTTTATAAAAGAAATCACCTTTTTAAAATAAATATTATGTACACTTCCTTCCGTCTTTTTCTACTCTTTGTGGTTGTTGGTTATCTTACGGCCAGTTCCTGTTCCAGTCAACTGAAAAAAGATTACGTAAACAAGGTAGCACCCGTTCTTCCGGCGGATTTGCCCGCCGAATACGCGACTACCCGTGGTGCCTCTCCCTGCAATGACCGGATGAATTACGTGCCCGACCCGGAATTTCTGGACCATACCCCGGAAAAAATAATATGGGTGAATATTCATTATATGTTGTCCGAAAAAGTGAAAAATAATTTTGATGAAACCGATGGATACAAATTTGCCCATCAGTTTATTTACCACTGTAATCAGTATTTGAAAGATAATCTGAAAATGAGTTTACCCGTCGGGAATAATACGCCGCAACTTCCCCTGCGCTACGCTTACGCGATGGCCGTAGATCCTGCTACTCCTGATGGCCACGGTATTTATTTTCACCGGGACGACGACCTGTATCACATGAACGGCACCAAATCAAAAGACCGCAATCATGGCAGCCGGGAAGTATTTGAAAAATATGGTAAAAAGAAAGGAGAAGTCCTGAATATCTTTTTGATGGAACCTCATCTGGACAGTTTAAAATCACCTACCTTCCAGGTGACCGGGCGTGGGATTGCCTTCGGTGACTGGCTAAAACTAACGGCGGTGTATCAGAATACCAGAGATACCACGATTACCGCAAATGGTAGAAAATTAATCTACGGCCGGTACGCCCAGCAACGTACCCTCAATCATGAAATCGGACACTGTCTGGGAATGGCCCATTCCTGGCGAAAAAATGACGGTTGCGATGATACGCCGTCCCACGCAAATTGCTGGGGGATTACCGGTAAACCGCCATGTGACGGAAAAGCCATTTCCAATAATATGATGGATTATATTCCGGTAGCCCAGGCGGTCACGCCGTGTCAGATCGGGACCGCACACTGGACCATGTCCAATAAAAACCGAAAAGTCAGAGGTTGCCTGAAAAAGACGTGGTGCGAGTTTGACAAAAACAAAACCATCGAAATAAAACAGGATCACGAATGGAATGGGTCCAAAGATATTGAAGGTCATCTCGTCGTGATGGATGGCGCAACGCTTACGCTGCGGTGCCGTCTTTCTTTACCCAAACTGGCAAAAATAATTGTCTATCCGAAAGGAAAATTAATTCTGGATGGTGCGACGCTGGAAAATGATTGTGGCGAACAATGGCAGGGGATTGAGGTTTGGTCTTATGGGGAAGACAAAGGGGAAGTCGTCTATTTTAATTCGCCTACGATTAACGACGCAAAAAATAAAATAACACTGTTGTAGAACAAAGCTATGCTGGAAAATATCGTTGGTCAGTTTTTAGAGAATAACCGGAAATACGTGATTCGTCCTTTTGGCAACGGACATATTCACGATACGTACCGGATTGAAAGTACAGAATCCGGCCAGTCCGGTTTTTTGTTGCAGAAAATAAATAAAACCGTTTTTCCGGACCCTGTGGTATTGATGCAAAATATCCGGACTACCACCGAATTTCTCAAATCCAGCGCACCCGGTACCCGGCAGTTGAGCGTTATTCCTGCGCGTGATGGAACCGCTTTTTTCAAAGATTCGGCGGGAGATTACTGGCGGATGTATCCATTTTTTTCTGACCTGGTGGCTTATGATTTACCGGACGCAGATCCGGCGGTTGCTCTGGTTCAGATTGAAAGTGCCGGACAGGCTTTTGGTCAGTTTGCCACAAATGTGCGGGAACTGCCGGTTGATCAGATAACGGCGGTGCTGCCTGATTTTCACCGGGTCACCTGGCGTCTGGAACAATTACAGGCTGCTATTCAGACGGATTCTGCGGATCGGGTCGAAGCCGTTGGACGGGAAATTTCGCTGGTGAAAAAACTGATTCCCAAGATGACGTTGCTGGATGCCTGGCTGGATATGGAAATGATTCCCCGGCGGATTAGTCATAACGATACAAAATTTAACAATGTATTATTTGACGAAAGCCACCAGGCAAAAGTAGTTATCGATCTGGATACGGTGATGCCCGGTTGTGTCCATTTTGACTACGGAGACGGATTGCGAACTGCCGCCGTAACTGCGCCCGAAGATGCGGTGGAGCGGGTCACCGTAGACTGGGATCGTTATGATGCTTTTCACCGGGGATATCTGTCGGTAACGGAAGACTGGCTGACCCCTTTTGAGTTGGAGACCCTGCCGCTGGCCGCTCCGACGCTGGCCTATATCATGGGCGTCCGTTTTCTGACCGACTATCTGTGCGGAGATGTTTATTATAAAATCAACGGACCCCGGCAGAATTTGCGCAGAGCTCAGGCGCAGTTGAAACTGGCCCAGCTATTTTTATTAAAACCGTAATATTGGTCCAGCGCAGTTAATCTCTCTTCCTGAAAAAGTAGTAAATTTGTGATACTTCACCAAACCTAATTTTCCGACATGACCTCCGATCAGATAATGGATTCGCTCAAGGCTCGTAACTTCCAGCCCGTCTATTTCCTGCACGGAAAAGAATCTTATTTTATTGATCAGATTTCTGATTACATTGAACGCAATGTCCTTACGGAAGCGGAGCGTTCCTTCAATCAGACGATTCTCTACGGAAAAGATACCGAGTATCATACTCTGCGGGATATTATTTCCCGTTATCCGATGATGGCCGAGCGGCAGGTGGTGATTTTAAAAGAAGCCCAGGAGATGAAAACGCTGTCTCAGTTGGCTGCTTATCTTGAAAACCCGGTTCCAACCACGCTGCTGGTGATTTGTTATAAACATAAAAAATTTGACGGCCGTACCAAGTTTGGCAAACTGGTCAAAAAGCATTCGGTCATGCTGGAAATCAAACCAGTTTATGATAATCAGATGCCCGACTGGATTACCCGTTATTTAAAAAAGAAAAAACTTGATATCAGCGCCAATGCTGCTCAGCTGACGGCCGAATATCTGGGGACGGACCTTTCCAAGGTGGCCAATGAGCTTGATAAACTGGCCATCAACGTACCCAAAGGGACCAAAGTGTCCGTTCAGCACATTCAGGATAATATTGGAATCAGCAAAGATTATAATGTTTTCGAATTACAAAAGGCGCTCGGATTGCGTCAAGTACTGAAGGCCAACCGGATCGTCAATTATTTTATTGCGAATCCAAAACAGCATCCGCTCATGATGGTGATTCCGGCACTTTACAGTTATTTCAGTAAACTCTATTTGCTGCATCATTTGCGTGGAGCCTCTGACCTTGAAATTCAAAAAACCTGCGGAATTGGTTCTGCTTATTTTATCAAAGAATATAAAGCTGCTGCCCGGCAGTTTCCTTTTCCCAAAACAAAACAGGTCATCGGTATTTTAAGTGAATATGACCTCCGGGCCAAAGGTGTTCACAATCATTCGACCGATCACGGTGCGCTATTGAAAGAAATGGTTTTTAAGATTTTACACTAATATTTCACCCCTTTTTTGATCCTAATGCAGCGTTAAAACCTATAAAGTACTCTTTACAGTATAAGCAATTAAAGTAGTTTAGTAATGGTCGAATAATAAGTTCCGCATTTTGGCAAGGGAATTTTGGTTCAAGATGAGGCAAAAAACGTAGACGATGCCATAGCATCGGCGAGGCTTTTTAACGAAATATTGGATCAAAAGGGCCAGCCATAAATCGG
>CAKZUV010000046.1 GCA_937921555.1 uncultured Saprospiraceae bacterium | reverse complement strand
ACGTACCGCTGGACGGCGACGGATGTATGTGGGAACACGACGGTTACGACGCAGACATTTAATGTGTTACCGGATAGTGAAGGCCCTGTGTTCGATGCACAGCCTGCGACCATTGCGGATGTAAGTTGTAATGATGTGTTACCGATCCAGGAGACGTTGACGGCTAGTGATGCCTGTGGAACGACGAATGTAACGGCGAGTGTGGATGCCTTTACAGAAGACCAGTGTGGCGGTTACGCGATTACGTACCGCTGGACGGCGACGGATGTATGTGGGAACACGACTGTTGCGACCCAGACATTTAATGTGTTACCAGATAGCGAAGGTCCGGTGTTTGACGCACAGCCTGCGACCATTTCGGATATCAGTTGTAATGATGTGTTACCGATCCAGGAGACGCTGACGGCGAGCGATGCCTGTGGGACGACAAATGTAACGGCGAGTGTAGATGCATTTACAGAAGACCAGTGTGGCGGCTATGCGATTACATATCGCTGGACGGCGACGGACGTATGTGGAAACACGACGGTTACAACCCAAACGTTTAATGTATTACCGGATAGCGAAGGCCCTGTGTTTGACGCCCAACCTGCGACGATTGCGAATATCAATTGTCAGGATGGATTGCCAGTTCAGGAAATATTAACGGCGACGGATGCTTGTGGGACGACCACGGTTACCCCGAGTGTAGATACCTTTACAGAAGATAATTGTGGTGGCTATACGATTACGTACCGCTGGACGGCGACGGATGCGTGTGGCAATACGACGGAGACGACTCAAAGTTTTGCGGTAGAACCGGATACGGAGATGCCTGTGTTTGATGCCCAACCTGCAACGATTGCGGATATCAGTTGTGACGATGTGTTACCAGTCCAGGAGACGTTGACGGCGAGTGATGCGTGTGCAAGTGTAAATGTAGTACCGAGTATAGATCCGTACACTGTGGATATATGTGGCGGTTACGCAATAACGTACCGTTGGGTAGCTACGGATGATTGTGGAAATGAAACAATAGTTTTTAGAACATTCAACGTGTTACCTGATACGGAAGCGCCAGTATTTGACGCAAGTCCGGTAACAATTGCAGATATTAATTGTGACGATGCATTACCAGTCCAAGAAGTATTGACCGCGACGGACGATTGTAGTATGATTACGGTTGAAGCAACAGTTGATCCATATACAGTTGATGTTTGTGGCGGCTACTCGATTACGTACCGTTGGACAGCGACAGATAATTGTGGAAATGCGACGACAGAAACGCAAACGTTTAATGTATTACCAGATACGGAAGCACCGCTATTTAATATACAGCCAGGAATCATTGCAAGTATAAATTGTGATGATAGTTATCCGGTTCAGGAAGTGTTGACGGCGACGGATGATTGTAGTACTACTACCGTGACGGCGAGTGTAGATCCGTTCACAGTTGATATTTGTGGTGGCTATGCAATTACGTACCGTTGGGTAGCGACGGATGATTGTGGAAATGAGACAATCGTTTTCAGAACATTTGAGGTGCTACCAGATACGGAATCACCAGTGTTTGACGCAAGTCCGGCCGCGATTGTTGATATTAATTGTGATGATGCGTTACCAGTACAAGAAGTATTGACGGCGACGGATGATTGCAGTACGATTACGATTGAGCCAACGGTTGATCCATATACGGTAGATATTTGTGGCGGCTACGCAATTACGTACCGTTGGGTAGCGACGGATAACTGTGGAAATGCGACCACGGAAACGCAAACGTTTAATGTGTTACCAGATACGGAAGCGCCAGTGTTTGACGCAAGTCCCGTAGCGATTGCCAATATTAATTGTGATGATGCGTTACCCGTACAGGAAGTATTGACGGCGACGGATGATTGCAGTACGATAACGATTGAGCCAACGGTTGATCCATATACAGTAGATATTTGTGGCGGCTACGCAATTACGTACCGTTGGGTAGCGACGGATGCATGTGGCAATGCGACTACGGAAACACAAACCTTTAATGTGTTACCTGATACGGAAGCGCCCGTATTTGACGCAAGTCCTGTAGCAATTGCAGATATTAATTGTGATGATGCGTTACCTGTACAAGAAGTGTTGACGGCGACGGATGATTGCAGTACGATAACGATTGAACCAACGGTTGATCCGTTCACAGTAGATGTTTGTGGCGGCTATGCGATTACGTACCGTTGGGTAGCGACGGATGCTTGTGGCAATGCGACGACAGAAACACAAACCTTTAATGTGTTACCAGATACGGAAGCACCAGTGTTTGACGCAAGTCCGGCCGCGATTGTTGATATTAATTGTGATGATGCGTTACCCGTACAAGAAGTATTGACGGCGACGGATGATTGCAGTACGATTACAATTGAACCAACGGTTGATCCATATACGGTAGATATCTGTGGTGGCTACGCGATTACGTACCGTTGGGTAGCGACAGATAATTGTGGCAATGCGACCACGGAAACGCAAACCTTTAATGTGTTACCCGATACGGAAGCACCAGTTTTCAATACACAACCAACACCGATTGCCGATATTAATTGTGACGATGTTTTCCCTGCGATCGAGACGTTGACGGTAACCGATAACTGTAGTAACGTAACGGTAACTCCGAACATTGATCCTTATACCGAAGATCTTTGTGGCGGATATGAAGTTACATATCGCTGGATTGCGACCGATGTTTGTGGAAATTCAAGTGAAGTATCTACGAGCTTTAACGTGCTGCCGGATACGGAAGCACCGATATTTGATACGCAACCAACAGCCTTGGCTGATATCAGTTGTCACGATGAGTTGCCCGCGCTGGAAACGCTGACGGTAACGGACGATTGTAATAATGTCACGGTAACACCGAATATTGATCCTTATACAGTTGATCAGTGTGGTGGTTATCAGATCACTTACCGTTGGGTGGCTTCGGATGCTTGTGGAAACACCAGCGAGGTAACTACGAGTTTTAACGTCTTACCAGATACGGAAGCGCCGGTATTCGATGCACAACCGATGGGTATAGATCCGATTAGTTGTCACGACGAACTACCAGTTCCTGAAATTCTGACAGCAACGGATGCCTGTGGAAATAATGTGGTTACCCACTCGATTGATCCTTACACGGAAGATCAGTGTGCCGGATATTTTATTACGTACCGCTGGACCGCGACGGATGTTTGTGGTAATTTCAGTGAGACAACCATGACCTTCAATGTATTACCAGATACGGAAGCGCCTGTATTTACGAGTGTGCCAGCCGATATGACGGTGGATTGTGATGCTTTACCACCAGTTGTTTCGCCAGAATTCACAGACGCTTGTTCTGAGTCTGAAGATATAACATTAAGTTTATCCGAATCACAAGCAGACGGTGAGTGTGTTGATATTCAAATACTGACCAGAACGTGGACAGCGACGGATGCCTGTGGAAATACCGCTACTGCCAGTCAAGTGATAACCCTCCAGGGATGTGGACCGGATGTGGTGATTGTTTCATCGACGGGTAGCGAAGCTTGTGAATCAGATGAGGTTACCTTAAGTTCTTCTGAAATAACGGAGTATCCAACGCCAAGTTATCAGTGGCAATTCAGTAGTGATAATGGAGTTACCTGGACTAATATTCCGGGAGCGACGGACGCTACCTATACTTTTAGTACTACTATGACCGACATAGGAGACTACCGTTTGAGAGTTGCGAATGATCCGAGCGATATTCAAGAGCCATTATGTAGTGTTATTTCAAACAGCATTGGATTAATAGTACATCCGGTTTACTACGACGAACCACAGATTGTAATCTGTGAAGGAGATTCACTCTTCCTGGCAGGTGAGTGGCAAACAGATTCTGGAGTTTATACGGATAATTTTGTTTCTCAGTTTGGTTGTGATAGTACAATTGTAACAGATCTGGTGGTTGTACAAACTTTCAGTACAACGGTTAACGCAAGTATTTGTGAAGGAGAAACTTATAATATTGACGGGAATCTGGTAGATGAAACAGGTATCTACTATGATACATTGATTGGAACAGGTGGATGTCCTCAATATATAATTACTATCCTGACGGTCAATCCAGTTTATGAGACACCGGTGGAAGTAGATATTTGTGATAATGAATTCTATTTCGCCGGCGGAGCTGATCAGAATACATCAGGTGTTTATTACGATACGCTCGCTACAGTTCATAACTGTGATAGTGTCATTGTGACTACCCTGAATGTATTGCCTACTTTCGATCTTGCAGTTACTCAGAATATCTGTGAGGGAGAAACGCACTTTGCGGGTGGGGCTGAACAAACAGAACCCGGGATATACCGCGATATACTGCAAACTGTCAACGGTTGTGATAGTATTGTCCTCACAGAATTGATTGTCAATCCGGTTTACGCACCGGTTGTCACAACGGACATTTGTGCAGGAGACAGTATTTATCTGGGAGGAGCTTTCCAATACGAGGCAGGTGTCTTCGTAGACTCTTTACAAACGATAAGCGGCTGTGATAGTGTAATTACTACCACGTTGATTATTCGGGAGACATACGCTGATACTTTTGACATCACGATTTGTAGTACGGATAGTGTATTCCTCGCAGGAGCCTACCAAAATCAGGCAGGAACTTACGTTGATAACTTCTCCAGCATTTATGGATGTGACAGTATTGTTACGACTAATCTGACGGTGGATACCGCAACGATTCTAAGCGCCGAAGATCAGTTTATCTGTCGGGGTGAATCGATCGAGTTATTTGTCAACGGAGCGGACGAATTGATTTGGGAGCCGAGTATTGGACTGAGTTGTTCGACTTGTCATGACCCGGTTGCTTCTCCATTGCAAACGACGACTTATACCGTCACTTCCCCTTCTTGTTTGGGAGGAGATACGAGTATTGAAGTAACTGTTTATGTTAACGAGTCGCCACAAATCAGCGTGTCTCCTTATCCGGATGTAACGATCTTAAAAGGAGAAGAAACAACGTTGATTGCAACGACTACCGATCCACTGGCCATTATTGGCTGGTATGATATGGCTGGAAATGAAATCTGTGGAGATTGCCGCGAGATTACCGTTTCGCCGGAAGAAGGTACCACTTACTATGCTCGTATTAACGATGAACTGGGTTGTGGTAACGAAGCGTCCGTTAACGTTAGGGTAGACAGTGATTGTACAATTGGAGAATTTGAAGTACCAAATATGATTTCACCAAACGGTGACGGAGCAAACGACGAGTTTGAGATCAGAGCGGAAGGAATTGCCGGAATTGATCTGGTCAGAGTTTATAACCGTTGGGGAGAATTGGTTTTCGAATCCAATGATATCAACATCAAATGGGATGGAAGACACAAAGGGCAACCGCTGAATCCAGGTGTATATATTTACTATTTGGAAGGAAGATGTCTGAACGAACAGGAATTTACCCGGACGGGTAATATTACGATTTTGAAATAAGTTCTTTGAACTAATAAGAATTACACATATATTTCGCGCCAGGCAATAACACTTATCGTTTATTGTCTGGCACTTTTTTTTTTGAAAATGTGACAACCACCCGCACGAATGGCACGGAAATTGACTTTTAATAACTGTAAGATTTAACCATCTTTTTTTGGTTTGAAAAAATTACCTTTCTGGCTGATCATAAGTATATTTTATTCAGCTATTCCCCTTCAATTTATCTCCCGCTTTATTTATCTCCCCGTTACTTAATTTCCCCCGGTTCTTCTAAAGCACGAAAAAAGAAAATCAGTATGCCCTGGCTTAACCGTCATTGCGTATAAGTTTTCGATTATAATCAAACTGAAATTAACTAACCCATGAGATTACTTTACCAAAAGAGTATAATTATACTGTTTGTCTTTAGCTGCTTGGGCGTCAAAGCCCAGGATATTCACCTTTCGCATATCCACGCCTCGCCGACCGTTCTGAATCCATCACTAAATGGACTTTTTACGGGAGATACCCGACTGATTGCCAACGCACGTACGCAGTGGACAGGTGTGACAAACGGTTACAAAACAATTGTTGCATCAGTAGATCGAAAATTATTTACAATGAGAAATGCTGATCTTGTCGGAGGAGGATTACAGTTCTATACTGACGTTGCCGGAGATCTTGGATTCAGAACGAGTTCTGCGGCTTTGTCTCTTTCGATGCTGAAGTCACTCGACGGAAGTGGATCAAATTATGTATCATTCGGTATTCAAAATGCATTTGTAACCAATAGTGTTGACTACACTAAGATAGTTGCGAACGACTCCGAGCCAATCGTTGACGCAGGAACAAATGATAAGATTTTTTATTGGGATATCAATGCCGGTCTATCCTGGTTTTATGCACTTGACCGGGATAATTCATTTTATGTAGGTGCAACGTTATTTCATGTTAACCAACCTAAAGTAGGTTTTTTTCAAAGAAACTCTTTTCTCAACGGAGAAAAATTATACCGCAGATGGTTAATACATGGAGGTGGAGATTTCAGAATAGGGAAAAGATCTTATCTGAAACCCAGTTTCATTTTTCAGGATCAGGGACCACACCGGGAAATAACCTTTGGTAGTTTCTGGAAATTTAAAACACTGAAAAGTCACCGGACAAGATCGCCTTCTTCCATTCATTTTGGAGTCTGGGTACGCTGGCACGCTGACGTGGATTTAGTAGGGACCGACGCGGTAGTAGCTGCCATTCGGGCAGACTATAATCAGACCTATTTTACGTTTACCTTTGATTTGAATATATCTTCTCTGACAAAAGTAAGTTACGGAAGGGGAGGACCAGAACTTTCAGTGGTGCATATTTTGGAAAATAAGAGAAAAAGAAAACCAACAAAAGTCCGTTGCCCGGACTTCTAAGAATACAACAACAAATCAACATAACCATGACGGAGCGCTTCATTCATCTAGAGTGAGGCGTTTCCTTTTTATCTGGTACATTATTTGCAAAAGTAGAAGCAGTAGAATGGCGAAAATAGAATTTTCTATTCTTTTTTCTCACCAAAATCTACTATTTTCCGACCGCGAAACTATCAACCATAAAATTTTTAGTTTCCCCCATGTACATTTCTGATTTCATCAGTTAATAATCGCCAATATTCACCACCAACAGGATTGCGCGAAGATTAACCTAATTATCATATTGTCATGGCAAGTTTTAAATATACTTTTTTTGTTATTCTGATTTTTACCCAATCTATATCCGCTCAAATTCATTTTGAAAGTCAGGTGTTTGAAAATCTTGGAAAACCCTTCCTGAATAATGCTTCTTCTGTTGATGTCAGCCCGGATGGTCAATTTCTCTATGTGAGTAGTTTTGATGATGATGCTATTTCTGTTTTTGAAAGAAACGTAGATGGAAGTCTTGTTTTTATAGAAACACAAAAAAATGAGGTAGCTGGAATCTCCGGATTACGGGAAACACACGATGTAAAGGTAAGTCCCGATAACCGTCATGTGTATGCTACTGGCAGAGAAGAAAATACAATTCTCTGTTTTGAAAAAAACGAAGCAACAGGCCGTTTAACTTTTCTGAAAAAATATCAGGACAACGTCGATAATGTTGACGGAATCCAGGGGGCCTATCTGATGGATTTTACGCCGGATGGAAATTATCTGTACGTAGTAGGCCAGGAGGAAAATGCCGTTAGTGTATTTGCCCGGAATGTGGTGGACGGAAGTCTGACACAAGTAGAGGTGATTCGTGATAATCAGAACGGCAATAATAACATGACTTTTCCGGTCAACGTGAAAGTAAGTCCTGACGGGCGGCACGTTTTAGTAACCAGTTACGGTGAGAATGCCATTACCTGGTTTAGCCGAAACCATAACAAAGGTAATTTGACTTACGGAGGAAGCTTGTCCAGTGAAAATATCGCCGGTCAGGCATTATCAGGAGCATCTGGATTAACTATCAGTAAAGATGGGAAAAACGTTTACGTCGCCAGTATTGATGGAGGTAGTGTAGATGTATTCAGCAGAAATCAAAATACAGGTAATCTAACTTTTACCAATAGTTTCAGTGAATCCCAGAATGGAGTGAGTGGTCTGCAAGGTACGGTAGCGATTACGGTGAGTGCGGACGATCAGCAGGTCTATGCTACGGGTACAGAAAGTGATGCATTGGTAGTTTTTAACCGGAATATTTTAACCGGAGAACTTACTTATCAGGAAACATTAACAGACGGCGAGCAAAATATTTCGGGACTCAATTTTCCGGTGGCAATTGCCGTGAGTGATAAATTTGACGACGTGTACGTAGCAGATTTTGGGAGCAATGCGCTTTTGTTGTTTAATAGAAATCAAGCAGAAGAAACCCTGGAGTTTGGTTTTGTTGAACGGGGGAGCGGACAGGGAGTTAAAGGACTTCGCGGCGCTGAGACTGCGGTTGTCAGCCCCGATGGAAACTATTTTTATGTGGCATCCAGAGAAGGAGACGCTGTAAGTATTTTTGCTCGTAATCCGGAAAATGGTAGTCTGACTTACGTGGATTATCTGGAAGATGGTGGAGGCTTGGATGGTCTGAACGGCGCTACAGAAATGATCATCAGTGCTGACGGAACGGATGCTTATGTTACTGGATTTTGGGACAACACAATCACTCATTTTCAGCGGGATGTAAATACAGGATTATTGACCTTTTCAGATATAGAAAAAGACGGATTATTTGAAGTAGATGGAATCAGCGGTGCGAATAGTCTGGTCTTTTCAGAGGATGAAAATTATATATACGTTTCGGGTTTTTGGGACAATGCGATCGGTGTATTTGCGAGAAATACTAACGACGGAACCCTGGAATTTGTCGAAGCTGTTTTTGATGGTCAAAATGGGGTAGAAGGACTGGAGGGGATTACCACACTAATTGTGAACACCGAGCACAATAAGCTTTACGCCCTGGGAAGTGTCGAAGAAGCCATTGCTATTTTTAATATAAATCAACAAAGCGGAAGTTTAAATTTTCAGGAAATGATCGCCGCGCCGGCAGCCGTAAAAATGGAGCAATGTAATTCCGGAAATCTTTATACTGTTAATCCTGCTAATAGCAGTGTGAGTCAGTTTGAAATTACTGCAACCGGAGCTTTAAATTTTGAAATGTTGTACGAATCCAGCGCCGGTGGTGGAGGATACGAAGGCCTGGCCGCTGTGGATAACTTAACTTTGAATCCAACCGGAGACTTAATTTATTTTACTTCTAAAGCCGAAAATACGGTCGCTGCGTACCGAAGGGATTTAGCTACCGGTGCGTTGACCTTTGAAAAAATTCAGCGCAATGACCAAATGGGCGTGCATAGTATAGCAGGTGCTTCACACATCGAAATCAGTGCAAATGGAAAATTTATTTACGTTACCGCGGCGGATGATAATGCAGTGGCCGTTTTTAGTTGTACCTATTTTTTCAATGAAACTACGAGTGTTTGTGCCGGAGAATCTGTGTTTCTGGCGGGTCGGACTTACGATCAGACGGGAATTTTTCAGGAAGTTATTGAAGAAGAAAATTGTATCATAAATATTGATTTGGATTTGACGGTTCAGCCTTCCGAATATAATTTTGACGTGGATTTATGTGATGGTCAAATTTATATTTTAGGAGATCAGGCTTATAACAGTGCGGGTACTTATAGCTATAATTTTTTATCCACCTTAGGTTGTGATAGCGTGGTAACGGTAAACCTGAACATTGTTGATGCTTTTCAGCCAGTTAGTCAGACCGTAGAAATTTGCGAAGGCGATACCTACGAAATTGGCGGAAATAGTTACTCGGAAGAAGGAATTTACGAAGTGATCTGGCCGACCAGTAGTGGTTGTGATAGTACTGTTTTTTTAGATTTAAAAGTGGAAAATGTTTTTGAAGAAACCCAAACTGGTGTACTCTGTCAGGGTGACTTTTTTATTTTTGGAAATCAAAATTATACACAAAGCGGCGTGTACACCCATACGTTTTCTACTGCTAAAGGCTGCGATAGTACCGTCACTTTGATTTTGAGTATTTATCCGGGAACGACCGAGATTGATGCGACTATTTGTGAAGGAGAATCTTACGAATTTGACGGACAATTCTACGCGGAAACCGGTACTTATCAGGGAATTATCCTATCCAATAATGGGTGTGAAATCGAAACAACGCTGCGTCTGAATGTAGTGGAAACGATCAGCGTAGCGGCCACGATCAACGAAGATGAAGGAAACGGTCTGGGAGGTATTATCCTACAAACATCCGGCGGATTAGCACCTTATGCTTATCAGTGGAATAACGGAGTAACCATTGCAGAAATCCATAATTTAACTCCCGGAATTTACGAGGTGACCGTTACGGATGTCAATGGTTGCAGCGAAGAATTATCGCTGCCAGTGAACGTTACTACCTCAGTGAACGAACTAACCACTATTTCGAAAATAAATGTTTTTCCAAATCCGGTTACACCAAATACACCACTGAATATCAACGTAACTTCATCGACCATTCAACCTGTAGAATTGCAGGTATTTACACTTTTAGGTGAACGAATAATTGACCAGAGGCGAAACTTAGTGACCGGAGCAAATAACCTGCAGATAGATTTAGCCATTCCCGGTGGAATCTATTTCCTGGCCGTGATTGACCAAAACGGAAATAAAGTTGTTCGTAAAATAAAAACTTTCTAGACCTAAAATATTCGAAGTCTATAGAGAGCAATGTCAGTATTAATCTGGCATTGCTTTTGTAACTTTAAATATTATATATTTGCAATATCTGTTGAGCTTTCCTCTTCTCTTTTTTCTAAAGGCTTTCCCTTTCAATTCCCAATTACCGTTGTTCCCTTTTAAAAGTTAGAAACAACCAGTAAAATTATGAAAAAGGTTTCCCTCCTGGCCGTGAGTTACTCATGGCTAACCGTAGTTCCCTGCGCTTTACATCGTATTGGGATGATTATTATTTTATCTTTTACAGCTGCTTTTATGTCAGCCCAAATATGTCCGGATGCAGGAATATTTCTTGATATACCGGACCTATGTGAAGGCGAAGAAATGTCCCTGGAAATTATCCGTATGACAAATATGGATGATCTGGATAACGGAGAGACCGACTTCGGTGTAAGCTTTGTTAGCTTTCCTGGAAGTATCGTTCCTGCTGATCCTTATACCGGAGGGAATATTCTGGCCACGGTGCCAAGAGAAGGCCTTACCGGAGGAGGAGATGGCCTCTACGGTGCCAGTACAACCGGCGGATCTGATCTGATCCCTGATTCATATATAATTTGTACGGTCCTGGTACCAACGCCATCCGACCCGGCTTGCCGGCCTTCCAATTGTCAACAGGTGGTGGTCCTCGCGGGGCCGGTGCTTACATTTGAAGCTCCGGATGATCTCTGCGAAGGGGCACGGACAGTTCCTCTGGACACAGGTACGCCTGCGGGTGGAACTTATACCGGAACAGGTGTTCAGATGGATGGTGCCGGCGGATTTGTTTTCAATCCGCTTTTATCAGGTGTAGGAGTTCATACGATCAGTTATACCTTAACCAACCGTGATGGTTGTTCAACCACCGTGACGGATGACCTGGAAGTTTTTGCCAATCCAACACTCACCCTCAATGATCCGGAAGATCGTTGTACCGGAGGAGCCGATGCGGTATTTATCGGAGGACCAGTTTTAACCGGAAACTTTGATAGTGATGCTACCTTCGGATTTACGGACAACAATGATGGAACCGCTACGCTGGACGCAGGTCTTGCCGGAGTGGGAACCTATACTATAAATTATAATTTTACCGATGAAAACGGATGTTCCGCCACGGCCTCTTCGGAAATTTCTATTTGTGAATCTCCTTGCCCTTCCATTGATTTATTTGCTGATTTATCTTCTTTGTGTGAATTTGAAGATATTAATTTGGTCATTGACCGAATGACCTTAATGGATTCTCTGGATAACATGGAAACAGATTATGGAATACTGTTTACCTCATTTTTGGGAAGCACACCTCCGGCTGATCCTTACAGTGGTGGAGACAATCTTATCTTAGTAGAACGTGGAGAGATTATGGGAGGAGCAGATGGTTTTTATAATTTAAATATTACTACTACAAATCCATTTTCTGCCGGATCATATAATATCTGTGCCACGTTAAGTCCGGTGCCAGAAGATCCAGCCTGCAGACCTTTTCAATGCCGGCAAGTTTCTATTCTGCAGGCACCAACGGTGACTTTTACCGGACCGGAAGATTTGTGTGACGATGATTTACCGGTAGCGCTGAATACAGGTAATCCGTCCGGCGGAACCTATAGTGGTACCGGAGTTCAGTCGGATGGAATGGGGGGATTTGAATTTGCTCCGCAAGTAGCTGGTGGTGGTATTCACATTATTTCTTATGAAATTTCTAATAGAGATGGTTGTACCAATACCGCAACAGATGAGGTAATGGTATTCCCATTGCCGATGTTAAGTATTACGCTGCCAGCAACTACTTGTGAAAATACACCTGCATTCGGATTGAACGAAAATCCAACGGGTGGAACGTTATCTGGAACTGGAATAGTTGGAAATACGTTTGATCCTTCCGTTGCGGGCGTTGGCGTGCACACAATTACCTATGGTTTTACAGACGCGAATGATTGTAGCAATACAGTTAGTGAAATGATTGAAGTATTTGCTTTACCAATAGTAAGTTTCACTGCACCAGCAGATCTTTGCGTTGATGCGGGCGCACAAACAAATTTAAGTGGTGGCACTCCTTCTGGCGGAGCCTTCACCGGATCGGGTGTTACGGACAACGGAGATGGTACGTATAATTTTGATCCAGCTACGGCGGGTGTTGGTGTTCATGAAATCACCTACACGTTTACGGATGGAAACAGTTGTGATGACACGGCGACAGATATGGTAGAAGTATTTGCTTTACCAATAGTAAGTTTCACTGCACCAGCA
>CAKZUV010000045.1 GCA_937921555.1 uncultured Saprospiraceae bacterium | reverse complement strand
CCATTTTTTATTTGTTCAGTTGATTTTGATAATCGCGCTGACAGTTCTTCTTCGGTCATGGGTGTCCAGGACTCATTAGGAGGAATTGCATTAACCTCTGATTCCAGCAAGGCATCCTCTTGTTCCTTTAGATAAGTTTCAGTCATAACATATAGAACCCTCAAGAAACGATCGTCTATTTGATCTATATTCAGGTGCAAGGTAGCTCTGATTTGTTTAGTACTCATTGGTATTAATTTAAGCAAATTATGTTTATAAAGTTAATAAATAAACGTACTAATAACCAAGAAATTCCCAAGAAAGATAAAATTCTAAAAAAAAGGCATAAACAAAGTAATCCGTACCCTGTTTATGCCTTAGCGCAAATCTAAATTTAATCAGATTGCGAATCACTTAACCCATCGGTGTAAGTTGATAGCCCGCTTTGTGGACTTTTCTTACAATGGTACCTGGCCGGTCAACGTTCCCACGAATCGTCAGTACCTTGTCCGGACTGCGAAGATCAATTTCCCAATTCTTAATTCCATTGGTATTATCAATAAAATCAGAAATATTCGCAACTGATTGGGTGGATTCAATGTTAGTTTTGAATCTTAAGGTTTTCATAATCTAAAATAATTTAATTTGGTTAGTAAATATTTGGTATTAGGTAGTCGCAATTTAATCAGATCAAATATAAAATGCAAGTATGAATATAAAGTTGGTTAAACACGAAGATTTAGATAAGACAAAGTGGAACTCTTGTGTTCACTATGCTACCCGTGGAAATGTTTACGGTTACTGGTGGTATTTGACCAATACGGTCAAAGAATGGGATGCGTTGGTGGAAGGAGATTACGAATCTGTTTTTCCGTTGCTTCCTATGAACGGATCTACGCTGATGCCGCCCGATACGATAAAAGAAATAGGTATTTATTCGATCAATATCCTGAGTATGTCGCGGGTCAAGGCGTTTCTGGATGCGATCCCATCTTCGTACCAACGATATAATTTTATGCTGAATGCCGGGGTGAACTGGCCAACTGATACAACCATAAAATCTTCTACAGTTTATAATCATCAGTTATTACTGAACGCAGATTACGAAAGTCTCGAAAAAAATTATCTGCCGCGTGTAGATCAGCAAATGGATTTGGCAAGAGAAAACCGCCTGATTTTAAATTCTAATCTTAAACCCGAAAAGGTCGCTGATTTTTATCGAATTCATACTTCTGATACTACGATGAATATCAATCATAATTTTCACGCCTACCAACGGATTATGTATAACGCGCTGCACCGTGGAAATGGTTTTGCGTCGGGGGTCATGAACGAAAAACAGGAATACCTGGCCTGCGGATTTTTTATTTTTAGTCATGGGAAAATAATGCGACTCATTTCCAATGTTTCTCCCCGTGGAATCGAACAGGGCGCTAACACTTTGTTATTTGATATGCTGATTCGTGGCAACGCTGGCCGGCCGGTACTACTTGATTTTAATAGTTTTGTGGAAAATTCTTTCGCGAAGGATTTTGGGGCAAAAGCAGTTCCGCAGTATCGAGTGGTGAGTGGTGGTCGATGATTGGTTATCGGTTAATCAGTTATCAGTTAATCGGTTAATCTACTGATTTCCCGATCTACACATCCACCAATCTGCACATCTATCAATCCATCAAAATGCCTATTCTCACCGTCTCCGGTTCTGCCAACACGAACGCTACTAATACTGCTTTGCTAAAAGCCCTGCCTGCGTTTTTTCCGGATAAGAAATTTATTCATTTTGAGGACTTGACGGGCTTACCTTTGTATACCGTCGCTGCCGATACGAATCCCTTACCACCCTCCGTTAATGTTTGGCGTAAAGCCGTTACCGAATCCACCGGAGTGATCTTTTCCACACCGGAATATATTCACAATCTTCCCGCTGTTTTAAAAAATGCGCTGGAATGGCTGGCTTCCAGTGGAGAACTTGTTGGTAAGCCGGTCCTGGCCGTAACTTATCTGCCAAACGAACCACGAGGTAAAAAAGCGATGACTTCTCTGACCTGGTCGTTGAAAGCATTGGACAGTAATATCGTAGCCAGCTTGCCTTTATATCAAACCAGTCTGGAAATAAAAGATGGTAGAATCAATGGAAAGACAGAAGAACTGGAGATGTTAAGAGAAGCGATTTCTTTGTTGATGGATTAGTGGATTTTTTGATGTGCGGATGTACAGATGAATTTTCATTATCATGGAACAACCCATCCTAACACACCACTCTTTGTTCGGACTAATTGAGCGTTGTTTAGTTTTCCTACGACTGCTACCCGTTCACCACTTTGAATTTTTTCTACCGGAATATCTATATTGTCAGGATGAAATGAAATGTCCATTTTATTTTTTGCTTTAAAATATTCAATCGGTTTATCCAATTTGACAATATCCCGTTTTTTAATAAAACCACGGTGTCCGCCAGTAGATACGATCCGGTAATAACCCTCCGCTCCGCCGGTGATTTGTACGGGGGTGTGTGCGGCAAGTTGCTGAATCACTTTTCCTTTTCTGTAAGGACTTTTATATAAATTGCCGGGTCGCCGGCCAACGCGATACTGTTTTCCCAGACTGGAAAAATCAATATTTGGATCTGAGAATTTATTTTTTTCTTTACGAATAAAAGGCAGCGGATCAACCGCACCGCTGTGTTTGTAGATGCCGTAATGCAGATGGGGTGGAGTAGTCCGGGCGTTTCCCGTGTTGCCTACCGTACCGAGCGTATCTCCGGCGGCGACCGACTGGCCCACACTAACAAGTTGCTCGTCTAAATGCGCAAAATATTGTTGGTGGCCAAATTTTTTGTCCCGTACCCAAACCGTTTTACCGCCCAGTCCACCTGTGCGTACGCGGCTGACCGTTCCTGGCCCCGTAGCGACGACGGGCACTCCTTTTTTTGCAAAAATATCAACCCCTTTGTGTTTGCGTTTTCCGCCGTCCCGGGGATCGCCCCAAAAGCTGCCAATGTCATGATTTTTACCACCCAATACGGGAAAACCAATGCTTGGACTGAGGCCGATATCCAGTTCGTAAACACCTGTGGCCAGCAACTCTGCCTGCAACCGTAATTGGTAAAAACCGGTTCTATCCACGATGAATTCCAATTGATTGGTTTGTGGATCTATCTCTGTCAACCAATTCCACTGAAGGGTATCGGCTGACATATCTTTTTCAAATAATTCCAGAAAAATACGCATCGAATCGGGTTGGACCCGCAGGTCAATTTCGCAAACTTGTCCTTCTTTCAGATAAAAAGAAAAACCGTGTGCCGTAGGTGCTTCGGCGCGAAAATAACCCGTTTCCCGGTAAGGAGGAGCGACGCGTAAGCTGTCATTCAGCGCACGGATACCCGCCTGATACCAGGCCTTGCCCATCCCTGAGTTGGTGAGCCCGGCGGACTGCAACGATTCGTAATAAGCGGTGTAGGCTGATGGTTTTTTCAGTGGATTTAATTGTTCTATCTGAGTGCAGGCAGTACAGAAAAACAGGATGATTCCAATGAACAGGAAAGAGGATTTTTTCATACAATCTAAACGCAGCGGGAGTCAAAAATATTTGAGTGGAATGGTTGAATATTTCCGGCAAGTTTGTGTTTGTTAATTCAGAGATGGATAGCTGTATTTTAATGCCTTTTCATTAGAAGTTTTCATGTTAGAAAAAGTTTCCGCAGAATTGAATTTTTTGATTTCGCGGAAAGTGCTTATCTTTACAAGATTCCGCGAAATCAAAATATTGAAATTATGTCCACAAAATTTATAGGAAGAGTAGAGGAGCAGCGAATTTTACAGAAAGCATTTGACTCCGAAGAGGCGGAGATGGTGGCCATTATTGGTCGACGCCGGGTAGGAAAAACCTTTTTAATTAATGAGGTTTATGGAGAAAAAATAAATTTTGAGGTAACGGGTATTCAGCATGCACCTCGTGAAGAACAGATTAAGAATTTCATGTTCCAACTGAAACGAAGTATGGATTTGCCAATTGATATTCCTGCCCCTTCCTCCTGGCTGGACGCGTTTATTTTGCTAATTTCCTATCTTGAAAAAATAGATTCCAAATCAAAAAAGGTGGTCTTTTTGGATGAACTATCCTGGTTGTCTACTCCCAATTCCGGATTTTTACGAGCCCTTGGTTTTTTCTGGAACAGTTGGGCGGTGAAGCAAAACATCGTCGTGGTTATCTGTGGTTCTGCGGCTTCCTGGATGATAAAAAGAGTAGTAAATCATAAAGGTGGATTACATAACAGAATTACACAACGTATATTCTTGCGCCCTTTCACCTTAAAAGAAACCCGGGAATACCTAAAAGCCAAGCGGGTAAATTTCACTGCTCAACAGTTGGTAGAGTTGTACATGGCTATCGGAGGAATTCCTCATTACCTGAAAGAGATTGAACCCGGATTAAGTGTGGTACAAAATATTGATAAATTATGTTTTTCACCAAATGGGTTCTTACAGGATGAATTTTCCAGATTGTATCCATCCCTGTTTGAAAATGCCGAGAGGCACGAAGCGGTTGTCAGAGCTTTGGCAAAAACGCATTACGGAATGACTAGAATTGATCTGGTCGCTAAAGCAAAATTAGCGGATGGAGGGAATGTGACGCAGATATTAGAAGAGCTGGAACAATCAGGATTTATCGCTTCTTTTTATGCTTTTGGAAAAAAGAAAAAAGGTAAACTATATCGCCTGTCAGATGAGTATTCTCTCTTCTATTTACGGTTTATTGAAGGAAGGAAAAAAGAAGGCCCCGGAACCTGGCAACATTATAGCCAAACTCAATCCTATAAAATCTGGAGCGGATATGCTTTTGAGAATGTATGTCTTCAACATATTCCACAAATTAAAAAAGCGCTGGAGATTGGAGGTGTCTATTCTGAAACTTCTTCTTTTTACAAAAAAGGAACAGGAAAAGAAAAAGGAACACAAATAGATTTGCTACTCGATCGAAATGATAATGTCATCAATGTTTTTGAAATAAAATTTCACAATACAGAAATCAGTATCACTGAAGCCTACGCAAAATCTTTGAGAGAAAGACTCCGTATTTTTCAAGAGTTTACACATACGCGTAAATACTTAATGCTGACTATAATCTCGATCTTTGGCGTAAAGGAGAATAAATATAGTCTGGGATTTGTAGAGCAAAGTTTGACGGTGGAGGATTTATTTAATCATTAAAATACTAA
>CAKZUV010000044.1 GCA_937921555.1 uncultured Saprospiraceae bacterium | reverse complement strand
TTAATTTCAACAAAGAAAAGGCTTTTTCGCTTAAAAGATTTTCCTTTGTGAAAATTTAAAAACTACTACGACTTAATCGTATAAAGCTATCACGACTTAATAAGATAATTTTCTATCACGACTTAATAAGATTCGACAATAATGAATAATTAATAATGCCCTCTATCGTATTTACGATAGTAGGGCATTATTCATTCAATAATTATTCATTATTCATTATTCATTCGCTGTAAAGTCATCAAGACTTAGCGGTTTTACTGGGACGTACTTCAATCTTACTAGGCAAAGTTCGCGGGTGCATTTGTAGCAAATCAATCACCAGTTTGCCAATATCTTCCGGCCAGATTTTCCAGGCATCCTTCTTGGCGTCGGGCGTATGATCATTAAAGTGAGTAGCCACCGAACCGGGCATAATAGTCGAGACTTTTACATCGTCAGAACGAAGGTCCAGCATCATGGCCTGCGTAAATCCAACCAGTCCGAATTTACTGGCATTGTACGCGGTACCTTTCGCAAAAAAGTTGGTACCCGCCAAACTGGCAATGGTAATAAAATACCCTTTGGATTTTTTTAAAGCCGGAACGCTGGCTTTGGCGCTGTAAAAAACGCCCGTCAGGTTGATATCAATTGTTTCTTTCCATTGTTTGTCGGATAGTTCTTCAATCGAATCAAAATGACCCACTCCGGCATTGGCAATCAACACATCCAGTGCGCCAAATTTTTTGACGGTTTGTTTGACCGCATCTTTTTGAGATTTTAAATCCCGGACATCCGCCTTAATTCCGATGACGGAACCAGAGCCGGTTTTCGCCAGTTTTTTGGCGGCCTGATCGGCGGAGGTTTTTTTACGGCTGGTGATGGCCACGTTCATTCCAAGTTTGAGCATAGCGGCGGCAATACCATATCCGATGCCTTTTGTTCCGCCCGTGATAAGGGCTGTTTTTCCTTTTAGAGGGGTGTTCATAATTGAGTTGTTTAACCTGCCTTCCTGCGTCGGCAGGCGGGTCGTTGAGTTGAAAACTGTTCAAAATAACGTTCTCAGCGATTCAATAAAATTGGTTACCGCTTCACAACGCTTTTAGTCGATCGGCGATTACCGTTAATCACTTCTACAACATAGGACCCAGCAGGAATGTTCTCTAAATGAAATTCTTTTATAAACAAGGTGTTGACATCAACAGTGAGGGTTTCCGACAGGACCGTTTTTCCCGTTAAGTCAAAAATATGAATCTTTAAATCCGAAGCCGTTGTCTCACTGATTTTGACCGTTAGCAATTCTGAAACCGGATTGGGGAAAATAGAAAAATCTACCACTGGATCATCTGCCGTAAAAATACTGGTTACCTCTTCTACTTTAAAATCCCAGATACCCCGACCATACGTTCCGAACCGGACAGTTTCTGAATCAGACAAATATTCTACCGACCAGAACGTTTGCGTAGGAGCATTGTTGCCACGCATATCATACCACTCGTTATTCGCTGCAACGTATACAAAAGGGCCCGCTTCCGTAGCCGCAAAAATAAGCGATTCGTCCGAATTGGCCACCAACTCAAACACCAGGGTGGGAGGGAGTCCATTGCTCATACTCTGAAAAGAAATTCCATTATCGTTCGATACAAAGACGGCTGGGTTATCATATCCGCTACCTGCGTAGTACACCCGGTCGGGATTTTGGGCAGAAGGTAAGATTGCCTGACCGTATAAGTAATTTCCTTCCGGTAAAAAATTGAGGGTTTGCTCCCAGGTTTGTCCCGCATCTTCGGAGGTAAAAAACCTTCCGTTGGTCGTACCGACGTACCAGTGGTTTGGATTCAGAGGGGAAAAACGCATCGCCGAAACTTCACCGCCTGCCTCCGGCAAAAAATTGAAAGGCAGATTGGTGGCGGTGATAGTACCGTTCTGTTGTTCCAGTTTTATGATGTAGGAACCACCACCACCTCCGGCATTTCCACCGGCCAGATAGATTTCGTTGGCCGCCGTATTGGGACTCTCCATGGTTGGTGTAATCCAGACAGTTTCATCGTTGGATTCAAGTGTATAAAAGGCCGAGCTGTAACCCGTTTGCGGCTGGTGGTAATAATAAATATCTCCGCCGGGATAGACCGTCCAGAGGCGTTGATTATTTTCTGAAAAAGCCAGATGTCCGTAATCACCGGAGATAACCTGTTCCATTTCGATGATATTGTCCGCTACTAAATCTACCCCTCTCTGAAAACCCTGATCCTGCGACCCGGCGTAAATAATAAACGGACTCAGCGGGTCTGTCCGGACATCATAGAATTGGTTGACGTTGAGTCCGGAGAGACCAATATTTTCGGTGGTGACCAGATCGTTGTACGAGATGCTCAGTCCTCCGTGGTTACTGATTAGCTGAAAAGTATTTCCGCTGGCATCCGTAAATTCGTTAAAAGACATCATATCCGCGTGAAGTTTTCCCGGAACATCGTTGTAGTATTCCCACCATTCGTTTTGCAGTTCCCAGGTAACACCCGCGTCGTAAGATTTGTAGCAATTCAGTCCGCCCGTCATCAGGAAATCCGGATTGGAAGGAGAGACGTAAAGCCCGACTGCCCACGGTCCGTCGGGAATATTTCCTTGCTCGGACCAGGTTTGTCCTTCGTCGGTACTCATCTTGACGATGTTTTCCCGGCCGTAAGTGTAGAGGCGGGTTTCAGTGTCGTTGCTATGGCCGGCGAGATTAGCCCGTTGATTATCAAAATCGATTTGATCGGTGATGGCGAGCGTATCGAATGTTTCAGTCTCGGTCTGCCATTTATATAAGGTAGCGAAAGTGTCATTATTTCTTTCCACGATGTATGGCGCGGTGCCATTGGCGGGTTTGGTGAGTGCGTACCGGTCGGATGAGTTAAAAGGAAATTGTACCAGTTTTTCAAAACTAACTCCGTGATCGGTGGAGCGGTAGAGGGCATAATTTACGAAGAAAGAAGGTTTGGACAGACAGTAAATCTGATTATCCATTTCTTTCAGAATGACCGTGTTTTTAGGACCGCCCCAGTTGTCGGTAGCGGTGATTCCTTCGGAAGCCGTCCAGGTGGATCCGTCGTCGTCCGAATAATGCGGGGAGCGGTTGATGAGGGCAAGTATTCGTTGGGTACCGTCGGGTAAAGTGATCATTTCCAGCAGCCATCGGCTAAAAATAAAATCCTGGTTGACGACTTCCCAGTTGGTGCCGTTACGATTGGCACGCCACAAGGTACCTCCGGCGGAAACGGTATATATTTTATCGGTTTGTGCGTCGTAGATGGTTTCGTAGACGGAACCTGCCTGATTGGTACTTCCCTTTTCGATCCAGCGGCCTGTGAGGACACCGTTCGCGAGTATTTCCTCGTCGCTGCGTGTGCTGGCGGATTGTTGTTTCCAGAGGTGGTGCGTCATGGCGTTCTGGTATTCCAGTTGTTGCCAGGAAGTTTCGGGAGCGTGGCGGTGCATGCGTTCAAACCATGCCTCGCGGGCATTGGCATTGCCCTCGTCGTCAGTACCTTGGTGGAGTTGTGTTCCTTCGGTAGGTTTTGGCAGATTTTTTTCGGGGGTCTGACAGTTACTTATACAAAAGGCCAGTAGGAGAAATGTCATAATTCGCTTCATGTCGAATATTGGTTTTTTAGCATTAAAAGAAAAGAATGGTGGAAAAAAGAGATACTGCAAAGATATGGATTAACCAGGATAAATAATTATGTGGATGTAAAGATTAAGCGATTGGTCTTTTTTCGACATAATTAGGAGATTTACTTTGTAAATAATTGAGCAAAAGAAGGATGAAAAATGAAAAAATTCCAACTCCTTCGGCATTTTCCAGTGTATGCTCTAATATCAATGCTATTATGAAGATAGTATATAACCCTGAAAAGAAGAAATGCTGATAGTTTTTATGATAAAAAAGCGGAACAAAAACAGCCAGCAGGAAAAAGAAAAATCCGAATAATCCGCTCCCTGCCATTACGAATAGAAACTGATCGTGGGGTAGAATTGGTTTTACATAATCCGGATATTTTTGTTCGTAAATAAGGCGTACTTCTTTTTTTATATTTCCCGCGCCGACTCCGAATAGTGGGGCATTCTGAAATAGCTCCCATCCGACTTTGAGGGAAGTCAGCCGACCAGCATCGGAGTATTGTTCTCCTTCTCCGGCGAAGTACTTTTTCAGATCATAATGCATATACGTCAGCTTTTGCTGAAAACTGGGAATCGTCACAAAAGCGATCGCCGGGAGACTAACCAGTCCGGCGATGAGGAGAAATCCGATGACGTATTTTTTTGATAAATAAATATAGCGCAAGCATAAAACACCCAATGCTGCGTACAAACACAGAATCCCACTTTTCACACTCAGGAGGTGGATATACAAAAAGAGAAAAATGGTCAGACCAATAATCAGTTGACGCTCTTTTGGGTTTTTAAAAAAGTATTTCTCTTTTATTAAATAAAGACCACCGACAATGGATACGCCGACTAACAAACTGTACCGGATATGATTGCGTGGGGTAGGCATTGGTTTACCCCGGCTGAGCATCTCGTTAATTAAATCGTAGTTCAGCAGATAATTAATAGAAATACCGATTCCCGTCAGGGTAATAAAAATCAGTAAAAAGTACAGAAGCCCATTTACCTGCCGGTCATCAAACCGGGAGATTCCCAGAAAGGCAGCGGGAAGCGCAATAAAAGGAAGCTTAATCCGTAATCGTTCCAGCAAATACGTATAGTCTCCTTCCACCTGCCAGATACCGAACAGGACAATCAGGAAATAAAACGAGATCACTAAAAAAGCCGCGTTCTTTTTCCAGTCTGCCAACTCTTTTCCAAGCGCCTGATTGAAACCGAATCTAATCCGTCCTGCTTTATCTTCCTTCAATAATCCTGATAACAGTAATCCAATCATACTGATCGTCAGCAGGAAAGGAGAGAACACCAGGGAAACGATAGTCAATCCACAAAAAAACAGTGTTATTTTCTTTTTTGTCATTTACTAACTATCAAAGTGCCTCTTCCAGATTGTCGTCCCAATTTTTGACCTTTGGTGTTCCAATTTTTCCTACACTTTTTCCGACCAGGAGGGCCACCGTTGCGTCGCCCGTTACGTTGGCTACCGTTCGACACATATCAAGCGGACGATCCACCGCAAAAATTAAGGCTAAACCAGCTTCGGGTATTCCGGCCTGACCCAGTACGATGACTAGCATAACCATTCCTGCTCCAGGAACTGCCGCCGAACCAATCGAAGCCAGGGTCGCGGTAGCGATAATTCCAAGCTGGGCACCTAGTGTCAAGTCCATTCCAAAACATTGTGCAATAAATACCGCCGCTACCGCTTGATACAAACTTGTACCATCCATATTGATGGTTGCTCCAATCGGTAGTACAAAGCTGGTCACTTCTTTTTCTACACCGAGATGTTCTTCAACCCGTTCCATCGTAACGGGTAAGGTTGCCGCGGAGGAACTGGTAGAGAATGCTAATAACTGAGCGGGTAAAATACCTTGAAAGAACTGTACGTAGCCAATTCCAGTGAATGTTTTTACGATAAGTGGATATAAAACGAGAATAAGGACACCCAAACCTAATACAACTGAGCCAGCATAATATCCCAGCGCAACAAATAAATCAGCACTGGGTGATCCAACCACTAGGGCGGCCAGAAGGGCAAATACACCGTAAGGTGCAGCCAGCATGATTAAATCTATCAATTTAAGAATGACTTCATTCAGACCATCAAAGAAATCCTTAACTGGTTTGGCTTTTTCTTGTGGAATTAATATCATACCAATACCAAAGAAAATTACGAAGAAGATTACTTGAAGCATATTTCCGTTGTTGGATGCTGCTGCAAATATGTTACTTGGAACGATATCAACTAACGCCTGAAGTGGTCCTTCTTCTTTTTGATTCATTGCTGCTTTTTGCTTTTTTTCAGCATCATCCGCATATTTTGATAATAACTCCGTACGTGTATCTTCATTGATAGAATTACCAGGCTGAATGATATTTACGATAAGCAGTCCAAGTGAAACGGCAAAAACGGTACTGAGTACATAAATGCCAATTGTTCTCCCGCCCATTTGTGATAGTTTGGAAATATCTTTCAGGTCAGAAACACCTTTGATTAAGGAGGCTATGATCAGCGGTACCGCAATTAGTTTAAGAGAATTGATGAATATAGTTCCGAAAGGTTTTATCCAATCTAATACAAATTGATTCCAGCCAAACTTGTTGGCAACGAAACCAAAGGCAATTCCAAGAGCCATGCCAATCAAAATCTGCCAGTGCAGCGCTAACTTTTTCATAGTATTTACCGGGTTGATGAATAATTCGGAGGTAAGATAGTGATTTTTAGGTATTCTTCCGCTTCTTTTTCTTTTCGCTATTAAATCTTATTTAATATTTATTTATATAATAAATAATGATAATTGGAACAAATTTTGAAATAATTCATATAATACTGAATACAGGTTTATAAGTAAAATATATGAAAAATATCTCTTCGATCTTTGTGGCCGCATTGCTTTCCGGTTCCTGTGGACTGGTAGCTCAGACGGATGGCGTACCAAATGAATTGTTTGGTAAAGTAAAAATTAGCCTTGCCGAAGGCATTAATTCGCCAGATCTGGACTTTAGTCCGGTTTATTTTAAGAATGGTTTGATTTTTACCTCTGATCGCTTGCGTTTCGGAGACAAAGGATCTGGAAACCCGGATAAGCAATTCAATGATTTGTTCTTTTCTGAGCAAATGGGAGAAGTGAGTTTTAAGAAACCCGTCCGGATCAAAGCGTTAAACTCTAAATTTCACGATGGAATTGCGAGTTTTTCTGAAAAAGATCAAAAACTTTATTTCACCCGGAATAATCAAAAGGGAACTATTCTCAATACTAAGAAATCCAAGCGATTAAAGATTTATGTCTCTTCATATACGGACGGAGCATGGTCTGATCCGCAGCCGGTTTCTTTTAATGTAGAAAAATATTCTACCTGTCATCCATCAATTTCTGCTGATGGAAAAACCATGTACTTTGCGTCTAACCGACCGGGTAGTGTTGGAGGAATGGACATCTATGTAACCTACCTGGAGAATGGTAAGTGGTCTGAGCCGGTAAATATGGGACCGGATATTAATACCGATAAAAACGAAATTTTTCCTTTTACGGATGGAAACGGAACCTTGTTCTTTTCTTCCGAAGGACATAATAATATGGGTGGCCTTGATTTATTCGCGGCTCAGGAAGTGGTCAACCCGCACATGACGGGTGACGATAACTGGGAAGTAAGCAATTTGGGAACGCCGTTTAATTCTGCTTCCGATGATTTTGGCTTTATTGGCAATGCTGGTGGGGACAAAGGATTTTTTACCTCCGGCAGAGGAGGCGGAAATGGCCGGGATGATATCTACGCCTGGAAGACGATGGAAGAAAAACCGGTCGAACCCGTATTGGCCAGCAAAAAAGTAAAAGTAATTGACGCGGTGACCGGTCTGGAATTACCGATGACCGAAGTCGTTTTGTCAGAAGCAAACCGTCCTGGCAACATTATTCGCTACACCACGGCGAAAGACGGGATGGTTCGTTTCGACTGGAATAAAACGAGTAACTACTACGTAGCTACCGAAAAGAATGGCTACGAGAAGTACGATAAAGTTTTTGAAGCCGAAGAGATGACGGAGGATGTGATCGTCATTCGTCTGAATCCGGTTACGGAGGTAGCCGATGCAACGCGGATAAACAAAAAGCCTACAAAAGTGATTGCTCAGATTGATCCGGCATCAAAAGTGGAAGCGTACGAAGAAGATATTGATAACTTTATCGCTAAAGGTGAAAAGGTGGAAAATACCAGTCTGGAAACTGGACAGTTGATTGAGTTAAACCATATTTATTATGAATTTGATAAGTATAATCTAAAAGAAAGTGCAAAGGTAGAGCTGGATAAAGTGGTTGCTTTATTACGTCAGTATCCGGAAATGGAAATTGATTTAAATTCTCATACAGATAGCCGTGGTTCAGATAGTTACAATAAATGGTTATCGACGGAACGGGCAAAATCTGCGGTAAATTATATTGTCGCTCAGGGAATTGAAAGACGACGGGTTACGGCAAAAGGATACGGTGAATCTGTACCCGTAAATGAATGTCTAAACACCATGAAATGTAGTGAAGACAAACACCAGATGAATCGCCGGACCGAGTTTAAAATTTTAAATCTGGGTGAAAAAACCATTCTGAAATCGAATACTTCCAAACCCAAAAAATTGACTTTTGAAGGTGGCGGAAATGGACCGGGTAGTTTACCCGTCATACAATCTGTATTCTACCCTTCGGCAAAAACTGATTTGACGATTAGCGATAAAGACAACCTGCGCTCCGTGGTGGAGACGATGAAAAAACACGACGGGATGACCGTTCGGGTTGCTTCCTTTACGGATGCGGTTGGTAACGCTGTCTTCAATCAGGAACTTTCAGAAAAGCGTGCCCGGCGAATCGCTGATTATATCAGTTCACAGGGTATTCGCTCAAAAAGAATTAGTGTAGTTGGATACGGCGAAACGTATTCCAGTGATTGTCCCGACGGCGTAGATTGTCCAACGGAAATGCACAATAAAAACCGACGTACCGATATTATGGTTACCAATCCTGGCGGTGCGGATATGACGGCTTTGCTGGAAAAGTAAACCGGCGAATACTTAAAGTTAAAAAAACCGAACAGGATTACTTGTTCGGTTTTTTTTATGAAAAAAAATTCTTTTGTGATTTTTTACTGCGAATGGAATGCGATTTGCTTTATTATAAATCAGACGTACAACTCAGATTCGGATTTATTTTTAGAAGTTGTATAATTATTTATCCCCAAATTTTGCTAAATGCGTTTGATTTTTTTCATCTCAGCTTTATTTTGTTATACTTTGTTGACGGGGCAGCAATTGTCTCCGGAAATTCCTGGCGTAACTTGTTATCCGGATGATCTATATTCTACTTTTGGAATCATTAATATCGGTAACCTGAAAGTTATTAATTCGGCTGATCTGGACTATAACGCGGTGCTTGTCGGTGATGGTGTGATCTTTACTTCTACGCGGGCTCAGGGATCTTCTAAATATGCGGCCACCGCCGGCGGCGGAAAATTGAATGCCTGGAAAAAGAAATTATCAACTTTATTTTATTCCCGGTTATCAGATGGGAGACTGGCCGAACCGATTCCACTGACGGGGAAAATTAACGAAGAGTACCATGAGAGTTCTGCTTCTTTTTCTTATTCCGGAAATTTAATGTTTTTTACGCGCAGCAGTGCGGAAAAAGATCGGCGGGGAAAGCGTCAGTTGAAGATTTTTGTGGCAGAAAAAATTGAAGATCAGTGGAGTAATATTCGGGAAGTCCCTTTCAACGGCGACAATTTTTCGACCTGTCATCCGGCCATTTCTCCGGACGGAACCCGACTGTATTTTTCTTCCAACCGACCGGGAGGATTCGGCGGAATGGATATTTACGTATCTGTTTTCCGGAACGAAGCGTGGTCCGCACCCGTCAATTTGGGACCTGTAATCAATTCGGCGGGTAATGAAGTTTTTCCTTATATCAGTGATGATGAAGTGCTTTATTTTTCTTCCAGTGATCAGGGTGGACTGGGGCGTCTGGATATTTTTCGTAGTAAAAAAGTATTCGAAGACAGCGAGCGAACCTGGCAGATAAAAGAAAATCTGGGAGAACCTTTTAACTCTCCGGGAGATGATTTTGGGTTTTATATCAACGCAGATAACAGCGGTGGATTATTTACCAGCAGCCGCAACGGCGGAAAGGGAAAAGATGATATTTACTACTGGCAATTGAAAAGTAAACCCATTTTCCGGGCAAGTGTTACGCCCATTTTGCCAGCCAGTGATCTCTTTTTGGACTGATAAATAGTATCTTTGCTAAAAAGATGAGTCGTTCTCTGCAAATCCGTTCCATTCGTAGTTTTATTGGGGCTAAAGATTATGCCCAGTCCAGAAAATTTTATCAAACTTTAGGTTTTACCGAAACGGTGATTGATGCGTCGATGTCGCTCTTTCAAGTGGGCGAAGCAATGGGCTTTTATTTACAAAATGCGTACGTAAAAGACTGGGTGGATAACTCAATGCTTTTTCTGGAAGTGGCCGACGTGGAAGCGTGGGAAAAAGAATTACTGGCAATGAATTTACCTGCCCGGTTTCCAACGGTCAGGATGACAGAGATCAGAAGTTTTCCTTACGGCCGGGAAATTTTTCTGCACGATCCGGCGGGCGTGTTGTGGCACTTTTGTCAGTTTAAGGAGGTGCGTTGATTTCGGGACTTGCTATTTATAATACTTGATTCGCATACTTCATTAATGATCACTGACCAGATCGGGCAATTCTCCAGCACCATCCCTGATAAATAATCAATGCCAGCATGGTCCCGATAACCGACCCGGCGTAGATGTCAATAAAAAAATGATGGATCAGATACACCCTGGAAATTCCAACCACCACGGCGATTAGTAAAATCAGTAAACTCACTGTTTTTTTTTGCGGAAGCAGCAATGCCAATATTCCGAAAAGGGCAAAAGCCGACATGGTATGTCCGCTTGGAAAACTGGAAGCACCGGAAAATAAGGGTTCTCCCGCAATGACATTTAAGGTGTCAAATAAGTCCAGTTTTTTAAACCATGCGACGGG
The DNA here is from genome assembly GCA_937921555.1 of uncultured Saprospiraceae bacterium. Lineage (GTDB taxonomy): Bacteria > Bacteroidota > Bacteroidia > Chitinophagales > Saprospiraceae > JALZUU01. Next base: position 2,759 of record CAKZUV010000044.1, on the reverse strand, counting down.
GCGGTCTTGTTGAAAAACTTCTTTTAATCCTTTACTGACCAGCAGGACGATTCCGCCTGTAATGGGAACCAGCCAGGCCGCGTGGCGTTGGTAGATTAATAAAAAAAGCAGGATTAAAAGGTAAGCTATTTCCTCTCCGGCCATGGTTGCGTAGCGAAAAAATAAATCTCCGTAAACACTACGGTGGTCGCTGAAAAAAAGAATAATGTCTCCTTTTTTAGTTGAGAAAATTAGTAAGGCGCCAAGCAGTGACCAGACTAGAAAACCAATCCCGTAAAATTTATTTTCCTTTAGCGTAGTGCGTAAGTTTGTAGACAAGGTTAATTATTTTGTAGCGAATCTTGCGCTCAATTTGCTTAGGCGTTCGCGAATCAATTCCCAGTTGATGAGCTTGGAATCGTTCATGGCCCGTGAAGTTAATAACAATCCTAATGGAAATAAAATAGCACAAGGCATCCACGCTGCGAGTAGTGCGGGCAAGGTATTACTTTCGGCTACTTTTTTAAAGAAAATTCCCATGATGATGAAGAACACAAAAAAGAAAATAGCGACCAGAATCGGATAGCCAAATCCACCTTTACGGATAATAGCTCCCATTGGAGCACCAATAAAAAGGAAAATCATACAGACTACGGCCATGCTGTATTTGTTGTTTAATTCAAATACATGTTTAACTCTGGATTCCGTTTTATTTAAAATGCTGATGTTAGAGGACTGGCTTTCGTTGGACAAACTATGTAGCGAAGAACTGAGTCTTCTGCTGATGGCATCTCTGTCTTTCTTTACAAATGATTCCAGAAAATTATCGTACTGAGCCAGGGAGTCGAGCGACTTTTGTTTGGGAATATTACTGACGTATTTAGGGGTTGGCCGGGGTGATTTTTTGTTGACTTTTTTCTGTTTAGCCGGAGATATATTTTTATTGTTTTTGTCTGGTGCCGGAATTTTAGAAACCTTGATTTTTTGCTGAATACCCGGTGCCGCGTTATCTACGGTTTTTGTTTCTTTGTTCATAGATACGGCAATATGAGGTTTGATACTATCTTTGAGGAAGTGAAAGTTTCGGTAAATATGGTGATGGTATTTTTCCCAGCGCCGGTCGAGTTCCGAGTCAATCGAATCAATCGCAATCCGCAACTGGGCCGCACTCAGCATAGTATAATTTCCCGAAAATAATTCCCGGTCCGTTTCCCGCATATCAAATTCACTCAGGTCAAATACCTTGGTCCATTCCTTAAAAGAAGTACGAACGAACGGATAATTTTTGGTTTTATCCTTTTTCTTTTGCTCATCGGGATTGACCTTTGTTTCGTTGTATTGGGTACCGTCAAAAAGATTCATCACAAAAAACTGCTTGTCGGCGGTGGTAAACATCTCTCCCTTGCTGGCTGTAATGACACTGACTTTTTTATTATTATAAGAATTATGATCGTAAATCAGGACATCGTAGATCGTTCGGTTGTCAGCATCCTTGCCACCGATATGAATGATCATGTTGCGAAAATCGTCGTTGAAGACTCCTGTTTCAAGGCTGAGCATTGGTTTCTGGCGTTTGATATCGTAGAGGCGGGATTTGAATTTCAGATTGGCTATCGGAATCACGTAATTGGAACAGACAAAGGACAACAGCATCACCCCAAAACTGATAACAATCAACGGTGCCATGATCCGTAATAACGGAATACCCGCAGACTTCAGGGCTGCTAATTCGTAATGCTCGGCCATATTTCCCATGACCATAACCGAAGAAATCAGGATAGCAATAGGAAGTGCCGTCGGGATCAAAGACACCGAAAGGTAACCGAGGAGTTCAATCATTACCAGCATTCCCGTTCCTTTTCCAATAATATCATCAATATAAACCCACAGGAACTGCATAATCAGCACAAACAGTCCGATACAAAAGGTCGCAACAAACGGTGCGACGAAGCTTTTGGCTAGTAACAGGTCTATTTTTTTCAATTAATTGTGATGTTTTATGATTAAATCTCTGAATTGTTGTATTGAGAACGTGATCTATGTGTTTATTTAAAATCGTAGTGACAAAATTATCCGTAAAGATACGATATGGCAGTGATTTTAAGAATATCTGTTCTGTTTTATAAAAAAGAGACAACGGGATGAACACTTTTTGTACTGAGTTAGAACGAATATGTTTAATAGAAAGGTATGTTTTTGAACTGTTTTAACCAAAAAAGCCACCGTATACAAGATACGCTGGCTTTTTCCAAATCCGCATAGTTGTGGAATTGGATAAATGATTTTTTAATGCTCTCGAGATGTACTATCACGTCGGTGAGGTACACTTCTACGGACAAAGCGCCAGGCATATACAACGTACTGGACTTCCAAAAAGAAGACGTGTACACCGACATGCTTCAAGGGACACTGCCCGTAAAGAATAAGAGGTATCAAAAAAATGTTATATGTTCTGGGAAAATAGAGAAAATGGGAGTGGAAAACCGAGATTTTCCTGATTTTTTGGTGTTACTCTTTCAAAAATAAATGATTTAGCGGTTAGCCAAAGTAGAAGTTGAGAGTAATTGCTTGTTGTTTTGAATTTTAACTACTTTACTTTTAATCTTTGTTAAAAAGTGATTAGAAGAAAGTGAATTCGTTTTTTTTGCATTTTTTAAAGGCTTCATGATACTGTAATTTAAGTTAGTTAGTTGAAAATCAATCACAAAATGCGGTCATATTCATTATTCAGTATCTTCATTTGGTAGGACAAAGATAAGGTAAAGTTTTTGATTTTCTAT